>JBKTBE010000075.1:0-8352 GCA_046883645.1 Collinsella sp.
CCTCAAAGGTGAGCTCGGCATGGCGACAGCGGCGCATGCGAACCGGTGGCAGCTTGGTATGGTGGCCATCTTTGGCCGAAAGGAACATGGGAAGCGCGACCGCGCGCGGAACGGGGCCGCAGGCGTAGCAGACGTCGAGTATGCCGTCACAGGGGTCGGCGTCGGGACAGATGCGATAGCCCGAGCCATAGGTAGGACCCAGCTGAATCGCCATGATGATCGCCCTTACGCGCTCGGCGGGCGCCCCGTCAAAGCTGACTGTCATGGGGTAATTGCGATAGCGTAGGCCAAACTGCTCAAGTCCCGAAAGAGTGTAGAGCGGCGCGCCGGTGAGGCTCGTCTTTTTGCGCAGCTCGGTGGTGCCAAGGCCGATGGCGGCATCGATGCCGACCGAAAGCGTCTGGTCGTAGTACTCAACGGTAGCCTCGCCGCTGCCGCTCGCAGGGCTCCAAGAGCGAATGCGCCCGATGTCCTGACGCTGCAGCTCGCAGGTGAGCAGCGCGCCAAAATCTTTGCCGGAGAAATCGTCGATACCGAGCGTCTGGGCAAAATCGTTGCCGGAACCCACGGGTAGGATGGCAAGAGCGGGGCGGGCGTTCTCCTTTTGCGTCATAAGCCCGTTGACGACCTCGTGGATCACGCCGTCGCCGCCGAGTGCGATAACCGTGCGATAGCCCGTTGCCTGGGCGGCCAGCTCCTTGGCGTGTCCCATGCGCTCGGTTAGCACCAGGTCAAACTGGGATGCGCGTGCAGCCATGTCCAAAAAGCGCTGCAGGCGCTCGGCAACTTCGCGCGCCGCACCCGACTGGGCGGCGGGGTTGGCGATGATGAGCGTGCGACCAAAATCAGTTGCGTGCATGGGGCGACTCCCGGCGTGGGACATGGCAGTGCGGTCGCGGTCAGGTCGAATTGCCCCTGATTGTGGCTGCACGGCGATTATTACATCTACTCTATCAGGTCGTTGTGGCGCTCGATAGCATCCGCTACCGTACCGCCCTCATCCACAATAAGCGAACGGCGCTTGGGCGAGATGATGCGCTGGGCGGGGTACACGCCGCGGTGTCCGGCGGTTAGGTAGCTGATAAAGGCCACGATGACAAAGAACCCGGCGGCCGTGCCGTGGAACAGGTCGATGGCCATCATACAGGTGGTGATAGGCACGTTGAGGCCGGCGCAGAACACGCCGAGCATGCCGAGAGCCGCCAGAAAGCTGGGATCGATTCCGACGAGGCAACCTATCCAGCCGCCGAGCGCCGCACCGATACCAAACAGGGGCGTGACCTCGCCGCCTTGGAAGCCCGCGCCCAGGGTAAGCGCTGTGACGACCAACTTGATGGCTGCGTCCGCCAGGGTGGTGTTGCCGGCAAATCCGGCGCCGGAAAGCCATGTGGAAAGGCCGGCGTAGTCCCAGGCGTCGAGGAGGGCATACGCGGCCAAAACCACGAGTGCGCCTATAAGTGCGCGAACGAGGTAATTGGTGATAAAGCGACCGTACAGGCTCTTGACGGTTCGAACCGACCACGCAAAGAGGCGTGCCGTCAGACCGAAGATGATGGCGCTGATAACAACGATGACGACCGTTTTGGGCGTCATGGCGGGAACGCTGGTGATAACATTCGCCTCGTACTCGGTTCCCAAGGCAAGCGATGTGAAGTAGCCGGTAAACGAGGCGACCAGGCAGTAGATGCCTGCGGTGTAGTCGATCTTGCCGATAAAGCACATCTCCATGCCAAAGAAAGCTCCGGCAAGGGGCGAGCCGAACACGGCGCCAAAGGCCGACGAGATGCCGGCGAGCATGAGGTCGTGGTGGTCATGCTTTTTGAGGTGGGCAAGGCTCGAGATGTTGCTGGCGATGGTGCCGCCAATCTGCACCGCGGCTCCCTCGCGACCGGCCGATCCGCCCGTTAGGTGCGTGAGCGTTGAGCAGATGAAGGTGAGGACGGCCATGCGCATATGGATGAGGCGTGTGCCCAGGGCGGAGTCAATGACCAGGTTGTTACCACGCTTGGCGGCGAGACCGTGGTTCTTGTACACCCATGCGGTGGCAACGCCCACAACGGGAAGCAGCGCGTAAATCCGCGCATGGTGCTCGCGATAATCGGTGGCGATATTCAGCGAGGCCAAAAACGCCCAAGCGGCAACGCCCATGGCGAGCGAGACGATGACGACGAGTGCGAGCAACTTAGCACTCGCGAGTAGGTTGCGGGCGTTGCGGCGCGTGTCGGCAGCCAAGAGATGCTCGGAGCGGGTGAGCTGATGCCTGCCTGCCGTGATGACGTCGTTCAGGGAGAAAAAACCGCCTTCGTCGAGTGGCTGGGAATGATCCTGCGCTTCGTTTGCGCTTTCGGGTTTGTCGTTATGAGCCATACGTTCCTCTTTTAGGTTGCAACGCAAGCATTATAAAACGCGGTAAACGCGATGAGCCGGTGGGTTGGTGTCCATTCTGTTTCGCGGCCTGCAACCGACAGGTGTATTTGCGGGTACAGGCCGAGTCGCGGTCGCGCGTCGGGGGATTATACTGAGACAAGCATAAAGAATCGGCGCCCCTGTTGTGCGCCGTGGCATTAAGAGGTGCATATGGCAGAGAAACTCATTCCGCTGGAGGACGCGCAGTCGATTGTTCTGTCGCATGTTGCTCCGACCGATCTCGTTGAGATTCCCGTGTGGCAGGCCGCCGGTCTTCCCTTGGCCGAGGACGCGGTGGCCGATATCGACATCTCGCCGTTTGCCAACAGTGCTATGGACGGATATGCCGTGCGCTCGGCGGACTTGGCGCAGACGTCTGGCGAGGCGCCGGTGACGCTCGACGTTATCGGGCACGAGGCTGCGGGACATGTGTTTGAGGGCGTAATCGGCGCGGGCGAGACGGTCCGCATCATGACGGGCGCGCCGGTACCCGAAGGTGCCGATGCCGTGGTGAAATACGAGATCGTCGATGTGCTCGACGGTGACGGCAATGAGGGCTCGCGTGTGAGGTTCTCGGCGCCGGCCAAGGTGGGGGAGAACGTTCGCTCGGCTGCTGAGGAAGCCCATGCCGGCGACGTCGTGATGCGCGCCGGCGAGGTTGTGGCTCCGGCGGGCGCCGGCCTGCTGGCGAGCGCCGGGTACCCGAGCGTGAAAGTGCATGCCGCGCCGCGTGTGGGCATTATCTCGCTGGGGACGGAACTGGTCGCACCGAGTAAGGTGCCGGCGCGCGGGCAGATTCGCGACTCCAATTCGTCGGCGCTGATGGCCGAAGCGCTCGATGCCGGTGCCGAGCCCGTGTTCTACGGCATCGCGCCCGACGATGAGCAGGTGATTGCCGAGCTGGTGCATCGCGCCGTGCGGGAGTGCGATTTTGTCATTACGAGCGGTGGCGCCTCGGCGGGCGATTACGACTACGTGACGGCGCTCGTCCGGCGCGAGGGCGAGGTGCTGTTTGACCGCATCTCGATGCGTCCGGGCAAGGCCATCACGTTTGGCTTGCTCGGGGGTAAGCCCTACCTGGGGCTTTCAGGCAATCCGGCCGCGGCGTATGTGGGCTTTGAGATGCTCGCCCGTCCGGCGATTCGCAAGATGCGCGGTTTTGCCGAGGTTGCGCGTCCCGTGCAGCAGGCGACGCTCACACACGGTGTGAAAAAGCGCCAGGACCGACGCTTCTTCGATCGCGCCACGGTTTTGCGCGACCCCAAGACCGGTGAGCTGATGGTGACCGAGGCCAAGACGCAGAATTCGGCGCTGCTCGGCACGATGCAGCGGGCCAACTGCCTGCTGCGTATTGACGAAGGACCGTGCGAGCTCAAGGCGGGAGATGTCGTGGACGTTGTTCGCGTCGACCTGCCCGAGGGCACCGTGTTGTAGGAGGAATGCTGTGGAGTTGAAGATATCGATTGTGACGTGCTCGGACACGCGTGATCTTGCCCAGGACGAGGCTGGAGCCGCACTCGAGGAACTTATCGAGGCACAGGGCTGGACGGTCGCCTCACATGTGGTCGTGCGCGATGACGTCAGCGAGATTGGTGATGCCATTGTGGAAGCCGCCGATGAGTGCCACGCCAATGTCGTGCTCACCTGCGGCGGCACGGGGCTTTCGATGCGCGATGTAACGCCCGAGGCGACGCGTGCCGTCTGCGACCGCGATGTGCCGGGTATTGCAGAGGCGATTCGCGCGTACTCCATGACCAAGACGCGCCGCGCCATGCTCTCGCGCGCTATTTGCATGCAACGAGGTCATACACTTGTCGTAAACTTTCCCGGTTCTACGAAGGCCGCCCGCGAAAGCTGGGAGGCCATAGCAGACCAGCTGGAGCATGCGGCTCAGATGACAGCGGGCGGCGGACATACCAACTAAGCGGTTTACCTGCGGCGGGGCGACCTGAACGGCTGCTCCGCCTTTGTTTTCCACCGAAGCGACGCCGAGGTGCACGCTAACTCGAAACTATATTCTCTGACGAGAATAATTTCTCACTATCATTATTCGCGCGAAAGTATAATCTGATTGCAGGTTATAGCCCGCGGTGGGGTACCCGGGCACAAGGTCCGAAAGGGTTGAATATGTTCGAAATGGTTTCTCGTCGCGGATTCGTCTCGCTTTCTGCTGTCGCCGCTGCCGGCCTTGGTCTTGCC
Organism: Collinsella sp.; assembly: GCA_046883645.1. Taxonomy (GTDB): domain Bacteria; phylum Actinomycetota; class Coriobacteriia; order Coriobacteriales; family Coriobacteriaceae; genus Collinsella. The sequence goes on from JBKTBE010000075.1 coordinate 4,606, forward strand.
GGCTGCTCGGGCAGCAAGACGTCCGAGCCGGCCGGATCCGATGCCGGTTCTGCCAAGGCATCTTCCAAGAAAGCTGTCGAGCTGCAAGTCTTTGCCGCCAACTCGCTTGAGAAGGCTCTGCCCGAGGTCCAAGAGCTTTACACCGACCAGACCGGCACCACCTTTGCCGACACGCAGTTTAAGGCCTCCGGCGACCTCGTTGAGCAGATGCGTGCCGGCGCCACGGTCGACGTGCTCATCACGGCCTCCAAGGGCACCATGGATGACGCCGAGACCGCCGAGCTCGTCGACGCCGACACGCGTGAGGACATGTTCGTCAACGACCTCGTGATCATTCGCGCCGAGGGCTCCGACACCAAGGTCGAGGCCATTGCCGACGTTGCGAACCTGGAAGGCATGATTGCCATTGGCGACGCCAAGACCGTTCCCGCCGGCAAGTACGCTAACCAGGCCCTGGCCTCCGTGGGCCTCTACACCGGCATCGAGGGCGACGACGGCGAGTATGCTCCCGAGATCGCCGACAAGGTCGCGCTGGCCGATAAGGTCGGCACCGCTGCCGCCTACGTCTCTACAGGCGACTGCGTGGCCGGTTTTGTCTACAGCTCCGATATCTTCCGCTACGACGGCATCGAGGAGGCCTTCGTGTGCCCCGAGGATTCGCACAAGCCCATCGTGTACCCGGGTGCCGTTGCCGAGAGCTCCGAGCATGACGACGAGGCCAAGGCGTTCATCGACTTCTGTCTGACCAACAAGAAAGCTCAGAAGATTTGGGCCAAGTACGGCTTTGAGCTTTCCGAGTAGTGCGGCTTGGCGCGATAATTCCATCGTTTTGCGTCTCACTCCGTCCTTGTATTCGCTTGGAGCTTTTCGTGCTTAATAGATTCCGCATGCTTGTCGCCTGTGCTTTGACCTTCGCGCTTTGCTGGGTGCCGGGATTTGCGTTTGCTGGGGACGCTGAGGACGGAGCCCAGGTTGCCGCGACCGCTCATGGGCTTTCCTATGGGATCGAGGGTTTTGAGCGGTTGGCCAAGGGGACCGCTCGTGCCATGGAGGGCCAGCCTGAGGGCTACCGGTTTCCCGTTGACGAGGACGTGGACCTTGTAGTGGCGCCCGCTGCCGATCGCGTTGTGGTGTGGATATCCTCCAAGGCGGTCGAGAAGTATGGATTGGATCCGCAGGACAACGAGTGCGTATCGGGTCTCAAGGCCCTCGTCTGTGAGCTCGACAGCGCAAACTGCATGGGAGGTGCGCAGCTAGGGGACGTGGATCTTCCTTGGTATGTCACGGCGGAAACAACGTTTGATGCCGGCGGGTATACCTATGGCTTTGACGAGCGTGGTGCGGATGGGGGCCGCTATGTTGTGATTGCATCGGCCTCGGGTGATGCCAAGGGCGGAGCGCGTTGGCTTGATAGCGCTCAAATGGTAGAAGCATCGTCTGTCGTGATGCGGGATGAGCAGGGGCCCTTGACCTCTCTGGCCTCCTTTTTGGGCGACATCGACTATCGCCCGTTTTGGGTGTCCATAAAAACGAGTGGCCTTGCCCTGCTGATCTCCTTTGCGCTGGGCCTGTTCGCCGCGTGGAAGACTATGGGTACGACGAGCCGCATCAAGGGCCTGCTCGATTCGGTCTTTACGGTTCCTATGGTGCTGCCGCCCACGGTCTGCGGCTTTTTGCTGCTTATGCTATTTGGTCGATCGACCGGGGTGGGCCAGTGGCTTATCGCGCACGGCATCTCGATCGTCTTTACGTGGCCCGCGGCGGTCATTTCGGCCGTCGTCGTGTCGTTTCCGCTGGTTTACCGCACGGCGCTCGGAGCCTTCGAGAGTCTTGACGCGCAGATGCTCGACGCCGCGCGAACCCTGGGATGGTCCGAGCGTCGCATCTTTGCCAAGCTCATGATGCCGCTTGGCTGGCCCTCGATTGCCGCCGGCACGGTGCTCGCCTTTGCCCGCGCGATGGGCGAGTTTGGCTGCACCCTGTTCTTTGCGGGCAACTACGCCGGTATTACGCAGACCATTCCCATTGCGATTTACTTTGAGTGGATGGGCGGCAATACGTCGGTGGCCCTCTTTTGGGTTGCTGTCGTGATCGTGTTTAGTTTCCTAGTCATCCTATTCATCAACATGTACACCGCTCATTCGCAAAAGTATCGCGAGCGTGGTCTCTCCCGTGCGGAGCGCAAACAGGCCAAAGAACTCGCCGGACAGGGCGATTCGCTCGCCCGGCGGGTGGCGATGCCCTGCGTATCGATCGCGAGGCGCTGGCCGAGCTTATGCGCGATGACACGGTCTCGAAGGGAAGTCGATAGGCCATGTCGCTCGTTCTGGATATCAAAAAGCGCTATCCCGGGTTTATGCTCGACATGCAGCTTGAGGCCGGCGAGGAGCGCGTGGCGCTGCTTGGTGCCTCGGGTTGCGGCAAGAGCTGCACGCTGCGTTGCATTGCCGGCGTGGAGACGCCCGACGAGGGCAAGATCGTCGTCAACGGCGTGACCTTTTTTGACTCGGCGGCGGGCATCAACCTGTCGCCCCAGGCGCGCAAATGCGCTCTGCTGTTCCAAAACTATCAGCTGTTTCCTAACATGACAGTGGCCGATAACGTATGCGCCGGTGTAAAGGACGCGGGTGACGCCGCCGCGCGCAAAAAGCTCGCCGAGCGCTATCTGAGCATTTTCGGTCTGGCCGATTTTGCCGACCGCTATCCCGCACGACTCTCGGGCGGGCAGCAGCAGCGCGTGGCGCTTGCCCGCATGGTGGCGGCGCATCCGGGCATTTTTATGTTCGACGAGCCCATGAGCGCACTCGATTCCTATCTTAAGAGCGCCCTCGAGCAGAACATGCTCGACCTGTTCGATGTGTGCAACCGCACCGTACTCTACGTGAGCCACGACATCGACGAAGCGTGCCGCCTGTGCCAGCGAATCTGCGTGATGCACGACGGGCATGTGGAGGAGATCGGCTCCGTCGAGGACGTGGTTCGCCGCCCGCAGACGCTGGCGGCGCTGCGCCTGACGGGCTGCAAGAACACAAGCCGGGCGCGCAAGATCGGCGACGAAGAAGTTGAGGCCCTCGACTGGGGCATGACCTTCAACGTGGGCCGCGAGGTTCCCGATGACGTGGCATACCTGGGCATTCGCGCAAGCTACTTCCATGTTGACAATCGCGCTGAGCGGGGCCGCAACAGCTATGACTTGCACGTGGCCCGCGTGAGTGATTCGCGCTTTGAGCGGCTGGTGTTGCTGGACGTGCCGCGCGTCGATGCGCCCACGCGTCTGCAGTGGAAGGTCAACAAGGTGGGCATGCCTGTCGACGCGCTGCCGCAAGCAGGCGAGACGCTGCGCATGCATTTTGATGCCAGCAGGATCCATTTGGTTTGTCGATAGCGCCGGGTAATGCCGTCGGGGATATAAGCCTCGGCGGCTTTGTCTTGCCGCTCGCCGAATGAGGGACGACAAACTCTTACCAATCAAGATAATTTTTTATTAAACGACGACGCACGACGCTGTCGTACGAATGTCAACGGTGTTCGTCTGGACGATGACCGTTGATATAGTTGACCTTAACTTGTAAAGGAGGGTGCGCACATGCCGCAGACGACATACATTCGCCGCGTTGCCGCGCGTGCCCTATATATAGCTCGGAGTCGCATATGAGCAGGTATGTTCACGGCTCCGGGAGAGACGACGAACAATTAAATAAGGCTCTGTTAGACCAGGATTGACATACATGTGTCCCCACGGTGCCA
>JBKTBE010000076.1:0-8049 GCA_046883645.1 Collinsella sp.
TCTTCCTTGAGGGACTGACCGACGGACAGGCCCTGAGCCAGGAAGAAGGTGTAGGCCATGCCGCCACCGATAATCAGGGTGTCAGCGGAGTCGATGAGGTGATCGAGAACGCCGATCTTGGAGGAAACCTTGGAACCGCCGACGATAGCGACGAAGGGGCGCTCGGGCTCGGCGAAGATGCCGGTCAGCGTGTCGACCTCCTTCTCAAGCAGGAAGCCAGCGACGGCAGGCAGGTAAGCGGCGGGGCCCACGACGGAACCCTGGGCGCGGTGAGCGGTGCCGAAGGCATCGAGAACGAAGACGTCACCATAGGAAGCGAGCTTCTTGGCGATCTCGGGATCGTTCTTCTTCTCACGCTTATCGAAGCGGACGTTCTCGAGAACGAGAACCTTGCCCGGCTCGACGGCGGCGACAGCCTCGGCGGCCTTCTCGCCATACGTGTCGGCAACAAAAGCAACGTCAAGGCCAGAGAGCTCAGCGAGCTTCTTGGCGACAGGCTCGAGGGAAAGCTCGGGCTGGAAGCCAGTGCCCTCAGGACGGCCGAGGTGGCTCATGAGGATGACGCGAGCGTTGTGCTCAACGAGATAGTTGATGGTGGGCAGGGCAGCCTTGATACGGGTGGTGTCGCCAACGACGCCATCCTTGATAGGCACGTTGAAGTCAACGCGGACGAGAACGCGCTTGCCGTCGACATCGATGTCGCGGACGGTCTTCTTGGTAAAGGCCATGTTTGCTTCTACCTTTCGTACGTGTCTGCCTCCCATTACGGCAGACGATTTCTTATAAAAAGGGCGCGACCCTAGGGTGTAAGCCCTATGAGGCCGCGCCCTTCTTTAGACGCTCAACGAGCTATTCGCTAAAAGCTAAATTAAGCAACGAACTTCTCGAAGTACTTGATGGTGCGGACCATCTGAGAGGTGTAGGAGTTCTCGTTGTCGTACCAAGAGGTGACCTGAACGAGGGTCTGGCCGTTGCCGAGGTCAGAGCACATGGTCTGAGTGGCGTCGAAGATGGAGCCGTGGGTCTCGCCGATGATGTCGGTGGAGACGATGTCGTCCTCGTTGTAACCGAAGGTCTCGGAGATGGTGGCAGCGTAGGCCTTCATAGCAGCGTTGACCTCGTCGACGGTGACCTTCTTGTCAACGACAGCGTAGAGGTTGGTGATGGAGCCGGTCGGCGTCGGGACGCGCTGGGCGGCACCGATGAGCTTACCGTTGAGCTCGGGGAGAACCAGGCCGATAGCCTTGGCAGCACCGGTGGTGTTGGGGACGATGTTGACGGCGCAGGCGCGGCTACGACGCTTGTTGCCCTTGCGCTGCGGGCCGTCGAGCGGCATCTGGTCGCCAGTCCAGGCGTGAATGGTGGTCATGATGCCGGACACGATGGGAGCGAAGTCGTTCAGACCCTTGGCCATCGGGGCGAGGCAGTTGGTGGTGCAGGAAGCGGCGGAGATGATGTCGTCCTCAGCCGTGAGCTCCTCGTGGTTCACGTTGTAGACGATGGTGGGCAGGTCGTTACCGGCCGGAGCGGAGATGACGACCTTCTTGGCGCCAGCGTTGATGTGAGCCTGGGCCTTGGCCTTGGAGGTGTAGAAGCCGGTGCACTCGAGCACGACGTCGACGTCGAGGTCGCCCCAAGGCAGGTTGTTGGCGTCGGCCTCCTTGTAGATCTTGATCTCCTTGCCGTCAACGGTGATGGAATCCTCGCCAGCAACGACCTCGTGATCGCGAGCATAGTTGCCCTGCGTGGAGTCGTACTTCAGCAGGTAAGCGAGCATATCGGGAGAGGTGAGGTCGTTGATAGCGACGATCTCGGAGCCCTCATGACCGAACATCTGACGGAAAGCCAGACGACCGATGCGACCGAAGCCGTTAATAGCAACCTTTACTGCCATTGTGTCTCCTTTCGTAAGGCCCCCGCAAGCTACAGCGCCTGCCGTTGAGGCCCACAAACTAACCACTCGCCTAATATACCTTTTTTTTGACTTGAATTTCACGAGAATGCTCGAAATTGAAAATCAAATTTACGTTAAAACGTTTTAAAGAATATAATAGCAGCTAAATCCGTATATACGTCGATACTGTAAACTACTTGTTGGCTTCAATGAGCTTTTCAAGCCTCAAAACTCGATGGTAGAGGGCCGACTTCGACAAGGGAGGGTCAGCCATCTCGCCCAGATCGCGCAGCGACAGATCGGGATAGCGCTCGCGCAGGTCGCAAAAGACCGCCAGGGCATCCGGAAGCGCATCGCGAAGGCCACGCTGCTCGAGCTCATCGATAAGCGCAAGCTGATGTTGGGCGGCACCGGCGCTTCTGGTCTGGTTGGCGAGCTCGGCGTTCACGCGACGGTTCACATCGTTCTTAACCAACTTGACCGCGCGCGCCTCCTCAATCTCGGCAACGCTGCGCTTGGCACCAATCAGCTTTAAAAGATGCTCGATTTCCTCGGCGCTCTTAATGTACACGGCATATGACCCACGCCGTGCATTAACACGCGCATGGACCCCAATCTGCTCCAACAGATCGCAAAGACCCTTGGCATATTGCTCGCCCTGCACCGCGATCTCCAAATGAAAATCGCCGCGTGGATCGGCCACGAAGCCGCCCGCGATGAGCGCGCCGCGGATATAGGCAAGTCTGCAGCAAGGACGGGCGACAATATGACGCGGCACACCTGCGACGAGCCCTCCCCTCCGGTCTAGAATGCCCAGCAGCACCAGAGCCTTGTCCAGGTCGGGTTGATCGGGCAGGGTAATGAGATAGTTACGGACCTTATGCAAGACCGATTTACGAACGGTGAATTCCGTTTTGAGCTTAAGGATGCGATGCGTCAGTGTGATCATCGTGCGCGCGACGGCGCCCGTCTCGGTCGCGACCGTCAAACGATACCGCCCGGAGCCGGCCAGCGAAAGTGTACCGCTCACACGCGTCAGGGCGGCAAGCGTCGACAAATCGCAGTATTCACATTCGGGTTCGCAGCGCGCGAGCTCGTCACGCACCTCAGCGGTAAACGACATGCAGGCCTATGCTTTCGTGTTGGCGCGCGACAGGTCGCGATGGGAAATGCTCACGTGATACTGGGCGCCTTCCAAATAACGTGCCGTGGCCTCGGCGATGGCAACGCTGCGGTGTTGACCGCCCGTGCAGCCAATGGCAATAGAAAGCTGCGGCTTGCCCTCCGCGATATAGCCGGGCATGACCGTATCGAGCAGCTGCGTCCAGGCCTTCCAGAACTCCTGGGTCTTGGGATGGTCCAGAACAAAGTCGGAGACTTTCTTATCGAGACCGGTCATCGTGCGCATCTCGGGATCGTAGAACGGATTGGGCAGGAAGCGAACGTCAATCATAATGTCCGCCTCGACGGGCATACCGTGCTTAAAGCCAAACGAGAACACGTGAACGTCCATGAGCTGCTGGTCGGACAACTCGGAAAATGCCATACGCAGCTTGTTGCGCAGCGCAGAGGTGCGCAGACGGCTCGTGTCGATAATCATATCGGCTCGGTCGCGCACGCCCTGCAGCTGCAGGCGCTCGCGCTGAATCGCATCGGCCGTAGTCTCCCCCGGCTTGGCAATGGGATGGCGGCGGCGGTTTTCACTATAACGACGGATCAGCACCTCGTCAGAGGCCTCGAGAAACACGATGTCGCAGCTCATCTCGCGCTCCTCGAGTGCGGCAACAGCATCGAGCAGCTCATCGAACAAGCCCTGGCTGCGCAGGTCGCAGGTGACGGCAAGATGCCTGCCCACGCCCGTATTGATGCCGACGAGTTCGGCAAGCTGGGCGATCAGACGCGGAGGCAAGTTGTCGATGCAAAAGTAGCCCATGTCCTCGAACACATGCATGGCCTGCGTTCGGCCCGATCCGGACATTCCGGTGATGATGACGATATCGGGGATGCGCTCCGAGCGCTCCGCCGCATCCATGGCATCTCCCTTTTGCATGTGCTGCCTCCCGAAAACAAGCGCGGGACCCAGCAACCCGGATCCCGCGCGGTCAATTGCCTATATTGAGTATACCGCCCCGAGCGGATACGAGGCCTGTCTTACGCCTCAAGTGCAGCCTTGAACCAACTCGTAATACTCGTGGGGTGCGTGATGGCGGTGCCGACGACAACGGCCCAGGCGCCAGCATCGATCGCGGCGCGAGCCTCCTCGGGCGTATGCACGCGACCCTCGCAAATGATAGGAAGGCCGGGGAATTCCTCAGTCGCCTGACGCAGGAGCGGCAGGTCGGGGCCATCGGCCATGGTGCAGTCGATGGCGGCGACGCCGTGAGAAAGCGTGGTGGATACCAGGTCAAAGCCCATATCAACAGCACGGCGAATATCCTCGATGGTGGCACAATCCGCCATCAGGAGCACACCCTCCTCGTGCAGCGGGCGGAAGGTATCCTCGACCGTCTTGCCATCGGGGCGCGGACGATCGGTGGCGTCGATCGCCACGATATCGGCACCGGCAGCAACGCAGGCGCGAGCGTGACGCAGCGTCGGCGTGATGTAAACGCCCTCGTGCCCATCCTTCCACAGGCCGATGACGGGAACCTCACAGCGACCCTTAATGGCGGCAATGTCGGCAAGGCCCTGGCAGCGAATGGCGGCGGCGCCGCCGAGCTCGCAAGCGCGAGACATTTGCGCCATGGTCTCGGGCGTACGAAGCGGCTCGCCCATATACGCCTGAACGCTCACGACGAGCTTGCCCTTCAGGGACTGGATCAAAGGATCAACGGTCATGTTCGACTCAACCTTTCTCAAAACAGCCTTCTGAGACGCCGCACCTTGACGTTCAAACCGTCGCTCGCGTACCGAAGTACGCTTCGCTCCTCTTTCACGTCAATCTGCGGCACCTCAGAAGGCACACTTGGTAGTTATGTTTACTTCAACGAAGCAAGAAGATGCTCGGCGGCACCGATGAGCGGAGCATCGCCCTCCAGAGAACCGATGAGGATCGGCGTGTCCTGAAGCGGATCGAGCGCCTGGCTGGCATAGCCCTCGTGCACCGAATCCTTCCACGTCTGCGAACGCCAATCGGGACCTTGGTGAATCACGCCGCCCGAAAGCACGATGACCTCAGGGTCCAGGATGTTAGCGAGCGAGCCCAAGCTGGCCCCCAGCGCAAAGCCGGCGTCATGGATGACCTCGGTCGCCTTTGCGTCGCCCGCACGGCACAGATCGTTCACATCGCGACCGACCGAAGGACGGCTGGGGTCGACGCGGCCAAAACGCTCATCGTACATTCGACCAATGGAAGTGCCCGAAGCAACCGACTCCAGATGGCCGGAACGCCCGCAGGCGCAGGGAATGCCGGCGGCAGCCGAACACTCAATGTGGCCCATATGACCGGCAGCACCATGGAAGCCCTGCATCACGCGGCCGCTCTCGACATATGCGCCGCCGATGCCCGTGCCGATGCCAAGACACAAGACGGAGAACTTGCCCTTGCCGACGCCCCAGTGGGCCTCGCCCAGAGCATGAGCCTGCACGTCGCCCACAACGGCAACGGGAAGACCGAGGTCCTCGCGCAGACGCGGCCCCAACTGAACGCCGGACCAGCCGGGCATGATCTCATTGGCATACGCGATGGCGCCCGTCTTGGGATCGACGACGCCGGCGGCGCCGATACCGACGCCAAGGACCTCGACATCGGGATTCGCCTCGAGAGCGGCCTTGATGGACGCCTCGATACGCTGGAAGACGGCCTCGCCGCCCTCTTGGGCCTCGGTGGGAACCTCGGCCTCAAAGACGGGACGGGGCACACTACCGTCAGCCGGGTACTCCATGATGGCAGTCGCGATCTTAGTTCCGCCGATATCGACAGAGCAGACGTACTTGTTCTCCATGTCGCTCTCCTTAGGAGATAAAAACAACTACAGGAAATGAAGGCTGCGTTATCGCCGCAGCTTGGTAAAGGTTTCCCGGGTGTCCGAGGTTGGGGTGAAAGCGGTCGGGCGTTGACCTAATGGGTCACGCTCGACCGCTTGAGCCCCAAGATCGGGTGCCCGGGGAAGCTTTACAGGAGACCGTTGTCCTGGAGGACCTTCTTAATAGCCTCGACGTTCTCGCCGGTCATGGCCTTCACCGGGCGCGGCATGGTCGGGCTGTCGAAGATACCCATGAGGTTCATAGCGGTCTTGAAGGCGCCGACGCCACCGGCATAGCCCTGGACGCCCGAGGTGACATCCCAGATATGCGAAATCTCATTGAGGCGATCCTGCTCGGCCTTGACGGTAGCCCAGTCACCAGCCTGAGCGGCCTTCCACTGACGCACGTAGCCCTCGGGCTCAACGTTGGCGAGACCCGGGACGGAACCGTCGGCGCCACCGAGGTAAGCGCCGTCGACAACAACCTCGTGACCGGTGAGGATGCTCATCGGATGGCCGTTCTTCTCGTTCTCCTGAACGAGGTAGCGGAACGAGATGTCATCACCCGAGGAATCCTTGACGCCGGCCAGAACGCCCTCGGCACCGAGCTTGGCAAGGAGCTTCCAGGGGAGCTTGGTGTGGACACACACGGGGATGTCGTAGGCGAAGATGGGCAGGTCGAGTTCCTCATGCAGGATGCGGAAGTGCTCCTCGACCTCGGTCATGCCCTGCAGGGCATAGAACGGGCAGGTGGCGACGAGAGCATCGGCGCCCAGCTCCTGAGCGACCTTACCGTGCTCGATCATGCGCTCGGTCTCGGTGTCGATGATGCCGACCAGAACGGGAACGCGGTGGTCGACGATACGGACGGCCTCGGCGATGATCTGACGGCGACGCTCGTCGGTGGAGAAGACGACCTCGCCCGAGGAGCCCAGGAAGAACAAGCCATCGACGCCGGCATCGATCATGCGGTTGATGCTGCGCTCAAAGGAGGCAACGTCGAGCTGGTGATCTTCGGTATCGGGAACAACGACGGGAGGGATAACGCCGGTGAATTTCTGAGTTGCCACAAGAATCTCCTTAGTTGTCTGGCGGGCAGCCCTATGCCGCCCACTCTTGTTGGCAGTGTCCAGGCCGCCTAGGCCAAAGAACACGGGTAGAACGTTTGGTTAAAGAAGTCGACGACTTCGTTTTCGAACGCATTGATGCGCTCGTGAGCGTATTTGGCATAGACGATATGCCTCCGGTCACACTCAAGACCGTTGAATACGGCAAACTGGCCCTTGGGGTCGCTCGCGGCATCCATGAGCGATGTGCCCATGAGCACCGATCCGCGCACCCGAGACGACAGCGCCTCAAGGCCACCGGGAATTGGATTGGCAACCGCCGTGCAGGCGAGGCCCCGCTCGTCCAGAGCAGAAACCGCCAGCGCGACTCCGCCGCCAAGGCCCTCGCCCCATGCAAAGATGCGGTCGGGGTCCATGCCATCAAGATTGCGCGCCACCTTCGCCAACGCGCAACCCCAACGGACGCGCTCGACAAAAGCGGACGAAGAAATCCCCCGCTGCAGGTCGTCCGCACCAGCAACATCGTCATCCAGCGCGAGGACGGCATACCCCATGGCGGCAAATCTCGTCATGTGATGCCAGCCGCGCACAGGCCGATCGATGTCGTGGAACATCAGGCACAGCGGCACGCGCTCAGATACTCGGGCACGACCGACAGGCTCGATCAAACGAGCGTGAATCGCATCGTCACCGAGCTCAAAGGAGACCTCCGAGTAACGGGCGCAGGGGTTAACAAAGTCAATCGCCGTAATGGCCAGGCCTTGAATCTCAAGATTCGAAGCGCATGTCTCTAAATCAGAAACATCTGCTTGGACATCACCGCGCCAGTCCCGATATTCTGCGAGCCTTGACGAAACCGTTCCAGGAATTCCCACGAGCCCGGGGACAATCAGCTCGTCAACATTGCTCTCGCACTTAGACATGAGCCTCCCCTCCCTTGCAGAAAAACGGAATGATCAAATCGTCAAAATCCTGAATCTCCTCGTGGCCAAAGCCTTCAAAGAACTCATGACGCTTTTCGCAGGTCAGGTTGTTATAGACCGCAAACTGCGTCGCTGGCGGACAGACGATATCGGCTGTGCCAGTGCCAAACAGCACGGGGCATTTGACCATAGGGGCAAAG
>JBKTBE010000077.1:0-8041 GCA_046883645.1 Collinsella sp.
CAGGGCGCTGACCAGTCTGAGTAGGGCGCGACGAGGGCTGACCCTGACGACTCTGCCGGCGCGGATCGGAAGCGCTAGGCATGCGAAACCTCCTCGTTTTTACGATCGAGCCATGTCTGCAAGAACAGGCTGGCGGCGATCATGTCAATCTTGCCCCTCATCTGCTTTTCGTTGAGTCCCTGCTCTCGCAGGATTCGCTTGGCCTCCTGCGAGGACAGACGCTCGTCCTCAAACTCCAGAGGAAGTTCGAGCTCGTCGGCAATCTTTTGCGCCACAGCGGCAACGCGCTCGGCCTGAGGGCCGGGCTCACCGGCCATGGTCAGGGGACGTCCGCTTACCAGGATGTCGGGCTCATAGTCCTCAACCAGGTAGCGGAACGTCTTGGCCATACCGGTGACCTCGGCAGCCGGAAGCACCTTGACAGGCATCGCCATCTTGCCATCACGGCTCGAGACGGCGATGCCAATCCTGGTCTCCCCTATGTCCAGCGCGAGCGCAACCACAGCGACTTCTTAGATTCTTAGGCGCCGAGCGCGGTCTTAGCGGCCGCGAGGGCATCGGCGATGCCGGCAGCATTCTTGCCACCGGCCTGGGCCATGTTGGGACGACCGCCACCGCGACCGTCGACCAGACCCGCGATCTGCTTGATCACGTTACCGGCGTGGAAACCGGCCTTGACGGCGTCATCGGAGCCGGCAGCGAGCAGGGCCGGAGTGCCCTTCTCAGTCACACTGGCGACGACACAAGCGACAGGGCCGGCGACCTTCTGATGCACGGTATCCCATACGTTGCGCAGGTCGGCAGCCTCAAGGCTCTGGAGCTCAGCGACAACGAGCTTATAGCCGTCAAGCTCGACGGCGTCCTCGATGGCGCTGGAGATGGCGTCGGAGGAGCCACCGGTCAGAGCCTTCTTGAGCTTATTGGACGTCTCGCGCAGCTCGGCCTGCAGGTTCTCCACGCGAGCGGGAACCTCATCCACGCTGCACTTGAGCGCAGTAGCAGCGGCGTCAACGAGTGCCAGGCGGTCGGCCATATAGTCGAGGGCACCCTTAGAGGTCACGGCCTCGATACGGCGGACATTGGAGCCCGTGGAGGACTCGGAAATGATCTTGAACAGGCCGATCTCGGCGGTGTTGGCAGCGTGTGTGCCACCGCAGAGTTCGCGGGAGAACGGCTGGTCCTCAGCGCCCACGGAGACAACGCGGACGACGTCGCCGTACTTCTCGCCAAACAGGGCGACAGCGCCGGCAGCCTTGGCCTCGTCGATGCCCATGACACGGGTCACGACCGGCTTGGAAGCGAAGATCTGCTGGTTGACCAGGTCCTCGACAGCCTTGAGCTGCTCGGAGGACAGGGCCTCGAAGTGTGTAAAGTCAAAGCGCAGGTGCTCGGGCGTCACCAGCGAGCCGGCCTGGGAGACGTGCTCGCCCAGGACCTGCTTAAGGGCAGCGTCGAGCAGGTGCGTGGCGGTGTGGTTGCGGCGCAGGAAGCCACGGCGCTCGGCGCCGAGCGCGGCGGTCACAGCGGCACCGACGGTCAGCGTGCCCTCGGCAACGTGCGCGACGTGGGCATACAGGCCGTTGTGGTTCTTGGTATCAGAAACGGTAAGAACAACGCCCTCGGCGGAAAGCTTTCCGGCATCGCCCTGCTGGCCACCCATCTCGGCGTAGAACGGGGTGCGGTCGAGCACGACCTCGACGTCCTCGCCGGCGGCTGCGGACTCGACGGACTCGCCGTTGCGCACGATGGCGACAACCTTGGCGCCCTCGATCACATCGTTGTCATAGCCGTCGAACTCGGTCGCTGCGACCTTGTCGGAAAGCTCGACCCACACATCGTTGAAGCTGCCCCAGGCATCGCCCTTGGCGTTAGCGCGGGCGCGGGCCTTCTGGTCCTCCATGCAGGCGGTAAAGCCGTCCATGTCGACGTCGTGGCCAGCGGTGCCGGCGATCTCGACGGTCAGGTCGATGGGGAAACCAAAGGTGTCGTGCAGCTTAAAGGCAACATCGCCCGGAAGCACAGCACCCTCGGCAAGCGCTGCCAGGGCCTCATCCAGGTAGACGCGACCGTTGTCGAGCGTCGTGGAGAAACGCTCCTCCTCGGAGGCGACGATACCCTTGACGAGTGCGACGTTCTTGAGCAGATCGGGATAGGCCTCGCCCATCTGAGCGTTGACCTCGTCGATGAACTTGGTCAGGAAGGCACCCTCGATACCAAGCAGGCGACCGTGGAACACGGCACGGCGGAGCAGGCGGCGAAGGACGTACTCGCGACCCTCGTTACCGGGGAGGATGCCGTCCGAGATCATAAAGTCGACGGCACGGGAGTGATCGGCGATGATGCGCAGCGAGCGGCTGGCGCCGGAGTAATCATCGGCGTCATAGGTCTTGCCGCTGATCTCCTCGCCCAGCTTGATGAGATGCTGCATCAAGTCGCCGTCGTAGTTAGCAGTCTTGTGCTGCATGATGGCGGCCATGCGCTCCAGGCCCATGCCCGTATCGAGGTTGCGGTGCGGCAGCTCCGGCATGGAGCCGTCCTCCTGACGGTCGTACTGGGTAAACACAAGGTTCCAGAACTCAAGGAAGCGGTCGCAGTCGCAGCCAGGCTTGCAGTCGGGGCTGCCGCAGCCGACCTCCTCGCCCATGTCAAAGTAGATCTCGGAGCACGGACCGCAGGGGCCGGTGGGGCCAGCGGCCCAGAAGTTGTCGTCCTCGCCCAGGCGGGAGATGTGGTCCTCGGCAACGCCCAGAGAACGCCACACGTCGTGGGTCTCGTCGTCCTCGGTAAAGACGGTAAAGTACAGGCGGTCGAGCGGCAGCTTGAACTCCTTGGTGATGAGCTCAAAGGCCCATGCGCAAGCCTGCTCCTTGGAGACGCCGCCAAAAGAGAAATCGCCGAGCATCTCGAAGAACGACAGGTGACGACCGTCCTCGCCGATGCAATCGATGTCGTTGGTGCGGACGCACTTCTGGCAGGAAATCGCGCCGATCTCCTTCATGGTCTTCTTGCCCTGGTAGTACTCCTTAAACTGGTTCATGCCGGCGTTGGCAAGCAGCAGCGAGGGATCATCGGGGACGAGGGACGAAGAAGGATAGAGCTTAAGACCGCGCTCCTCAAAGAAGTTGAGGAACTTGGAGCGAATCTCGGCCGTAGTCATTGACGGGTAGTCAGCACTCATAGAGGGAATCTCCTCGGTTTCACATCGAAACAGTTCAAACGTAACGATATTACCATCCCACCGCGCAAGTACAAAAAAGAGGGCCGCCAAACAGTGACCCTCCAGCGAAAGTGCACGTTATTCAGTACTGTGCGATCCTTTGAAAAAGGACTGCTGTAGAATTACATATAAGAATCACCCGGAAGGAGCAATCGATGAAAAGTAAACGATTTGTCCTGAATGCACTTCTGGTACTAGCACTTTTAGCGCTCTTGGCCTTCTCCTGCTGGTACGCAAACCAACCAGCATTTGGCTACGTATTGTATGCAGTAATGTCCAGCGATAAGGCTTATTACACTCTACGCGTAATTGACGTTCTCTTTTTCTATGTAGCCGGCCCCTTATCAATCGCTTTGCTCGCGTTTATTGTCATTTACAACTTCAAGAAACGTTAATAGGGCCTATTTAGAATCCGAATCGTCCATGGAGCCGTCGATGCCGGTTTTGGTATCGTCGTCCGAGTTGGAGTCATCGTCCTTGGCGAAGGGATTCTTGAAGAAGCCCGTGGCATCGGGTTGCAAGCCCGAGAGCTTGATCCAAGGATTATCGAACTCGGGCTTAGGCATCGCTTGGGCCTCGGGCGCAGTCTCGTTGCCGATGAGCTCGGACTCGTAAATGAAGGTGTCGTCGCCGAGCGCGTCGTAGGCGGCGACCGGGTTGCCATCGGCATCGCGGTACGGTGTGCCCTTAAACACGGCGCCGTCATAGGCCACAAGCTGGCGGCCGGTCTCATTCTCGAAGTAGAACACGAAGATACCTTTGAGGGCCGCACAAAGCGGGATGGCAATAATCATGCCGATGGGGCCCATGAGTGCCGAGCCAATAACGAGCGCCGTGAGGCTCATGATGGGATGCACCTGCACCGAGCTCTGCATAACCTTAGGCGAAATCACGTTATCGGTGACGTTTTGCGCGACCATCGTCACGACGAGCGTCCATAACGCCAACATGGGGCTGAACATGAAACCGAGCACTGTGGCGATTGCTGCGCTCACCCAAGGACCGACGACTGGAACCAAATGCATGATGCCGGTAAAGATAGCCATGAGCGCCGCATACGGATGGCCGATGATCATAAAACCGATAAAGGCGAGGAAACCACCGCAGATGGACGTCACGACCATACCGCGCATGTAGCCGCCGACAGAGCGAGAAAGGATGGCGACCATAAAGCGGTACGAGGTCTCCTTCTCCTGACCGATGATGGTGCAAATCTCGTGGTGCATGCGAGGGTAGTCGCAGGCCATCCAGTACGCAAGCACCAGACCAAGGAAGATCACGAACAACTGCGAGGCCGTATTGGTAATGAGCGGGAATACACCGCGGCCAAGCTCGGCGGCAATCTGAGACACATACTTCGATGCGACGGTAACGAGTGATGACAGATTGTCGTCCAAGTACTCCTTAACCGGCGTGTTGTTGAGCGTCTTGGCATGCGAAATCATCTCGTTGAGATCGCCACCCGCAACACGAAGCTGCTCGGGCAGACGGCTCAGGACTTCCATGATCTGACCAAAGAGAATCGGCGACAAGATGCAAACGACACCGACGAGCACGGCAACAACAACAATAAGCGCGATAAGCGAACCGATGCCGCGATTCACGCCATGGTGCTCGAGCCAGTTGGTGATCGGGGACATCACAAAAGCAATGATGGAGCCGACGGCAAGAAACTCAATAACCGGTGCCAGGATGCCCATAAGGTTAAAGATGACAGCAGCAATAACAATGCAGCCGACAACAGCCCAAATGCGCAGCGTCAGAATGCGGGTGTCGCGCAGCACGCGATCGGTTTGTTGGGGGTGCTCACTCATGAACGAATCATCACTCCGTCGGGGTCGATCTTGTCCTGAATCTTCTTAAGCGTGCGGCGCAGCAGACGCGAAACCTGCACCTGAGAAATACCCAGCTTCTTGGCGATCTCGATCTGGGTCATGCCCTTCACAAAGCGCAGCTCGATCACCTCGCGCTCGCGCGGCGAGAAATCACGGATGGCTTCCTCGATCACTAGGCGGTCATCGGTAAAGTCGAGCTCGTTGTCGTCGTCGGCGTAACGGTCGAGAATCGAAGGGGCATCGTCGGAATCGGACGCACCAGGAGCCTCGATGGGCACCGAGGTATAGGCCGAAGACGATTCCATAGCCTCGAGGACCTCATCGACAGTCACATCTAGATACTCAGCGATCTCCTCAACCTTGGGCGAACGCTGCAGCTCGTTGGTAAGTTTGTCAGTAGCCTGGTTGACCTTGGCCGAGAGCTCCTGCAGACGACGCGGTACGCGCACACTCCAGCCCTTGTCGCGAAAATGGCGTTTGATCTCGCCCAGGATAGTGGGTGTCGCAAACGTCGTGAACTCGAGTCCGCGCTCGGGGTCAAAACGGTCGATAGCCTTGAGCAAGCCCAGATAGCCGACCTGCATGAGGTCGTCGAGCGGCTCGCCGCGATTCTTAAATTTGTTGGCAAGAAACCTTACCAGGTTCATATGGGACATGACGAGCTGCTCACGGGCGTCCGGATCACCGGTCTCCTTGTAACGACGAAACAGCTCGCGGGTTTTCTCCTTGTCCCAAGCGGTCTTGCCGCTCCGGGAACGTTCGGTCATATTAGATATCCGCCTTGAGGTCGAGGGAAAGCGTCAGGGGCGCCGCAGTCTTTTCGTAGGAGTCGCACACGCTCGCGAGGATGAGCTCGGCATACACCGCAGCCTGGTCGTCTTCATCGACCGTAGCCTGGTCGCCAAAGGTAATAGTCATGCCAACGTGGGTCTCATCGACATCGAATTTGATGGTGATGTCATCGCAGTCGACCGCGGTGCAACCAAAGATGAAAGCCTCCTCGGCAGCCATGCGGATGTCCTCAATGCGATCGACAGACATAGAGCACAGGGCACCAACGTTGGCTGCCGTCATGCGCACAAGGCGAGCGAGACGCGGGTCACCGGCAACGGTCAGTGTGATAGGGCAGGTTGCTTCGCTACTCATCGCAGGACTCCTCAGAGGTCTCGGCGGGCGTATAGGTGTAATACTGAGCCGGCTTGGATACAGACTTCTGACCATCATCGTCGCCCGCGGCGGCCTCGTCCTCGCCAATTAGGACGCGCTCGGTAGGCTGCTCGGCCTCCGCAGCGGCAGCGGCGAGCTTGCGATCGGCGTCGGCTGCAGGAGCCTTCACCTTATTGAAGAGCTTCTGCACAGCACCGGCGGCAGAATCAGTCACGCTCGACACGGCGCTGCTGGCCTCGGCCACACTGCCCGTGACCTCGGAAATGTCGCGAACGACGGCCTCAACCTCAACAAGGTTGGACGTCAGGGCATCGACCGCGGTCTTGCTCGACTTAAGCAGCGGCTCCATCTGGGCAAGCGCCGGCGTAAGCTCATCGACAGCGCCATCGAGCTTTGCCACCACAGGCTGAGCCTCGGCGATGGTGTTGTTGAGGTCGTTCACGATCTTATCGAGCGAGTCGACAACGGTGCGGGTCTTGCGCAGGGTAAGCGCGAGCTCAACGATAGCCCACACGCCGGCAACGGCGAGCAACAGCAAGGCGATTTGAATGGGACTCATACAAGCCTCCCAAAGGAATCGAAATACAGACGGTTTCCATGATACCCCAAAGGGGACCGAACATGCCAAGAGCAGCAACGTGGAACAAAATTATCAGCAGCTACTTCGGTGCATTCCCGCTGCGGTCGCGTTCGCTTTGCTCTACGCGCCATTCTTCCCAACCGCGGCCAGCAGGCTGCCAGAACGCGCCGCGCTCCAGTCCCTCGGGCAAATAGCGCTGATCGACCCAGCCTTCGGGATAATCATGTGGATACTTATACACACCGTAATCATCGCTGCCCGGGCGATGGCGATCGCGCAGATAACTAGGCACCTCGCGAAGCCCACTAGAATGGATATCGGCCAGCGCCGCATCGATCGAAGCCTCACACGCATTGGACTTAGGCGCCAAACAAACATAGAGCGCAGCCTGCGCGAGGTTAATACGGCACTCGGGATAGCCAATAACCTCGGCAGATTTAAACGCAGCATGCGCTATAAGAAGCGCCTGCGGGTCAGCGTTGCCAACGTCCTCAGAGGCATGAATCATAATGCGACGGGCGATAAACTTAGGATCCTCCCCTGCATCGATCATGCGCGCAAGCCAGTAGACCGTGGCATCGGGGTCGCTACCGCGCATGGACTTGATGAACGCACTGATGATGTCGTAGTGCATGTCACCGTTTTTGTCATACGTAAAGCCGCGACGCGGGTTGGCAATCTTTACGTCATCCACGGTGATGGGATAGCGCTCCCCCGCCGACGGCGCTGGCGTTCCCTCGGTATCGGGACGCGTGACGGCAATCTCGCTCGCCAGCTCAAGTGTCGTCAGGGCCGAGCGTGCATCACCCGCGGCCAGCGTACAAATGGTCTTGACCGTATCCTCATCGGCCGAGAACTTACCGTTCAGGCCATGCGGAGCCTCGAGCGCACGCTCGATCAGCGTGGCTATGTCCTCGTCCTTAAGGTGTTCAAGTTCCACCACACGACCACGCGAGAGCAACGCCGAGTTGACCTCGAAGTACGGGTTCTCCGTCGTGGCACCAATCATAATGACGGTACGGTTCTCAACCGCATGCAGCAATGCATCCTGCTGTGACTTCGAAAAGCGATGAATCTCGTCGATAAACAGGATGGTGCGACGGTCGTACGTATTCAGACGCGTCTTTGCCTCGTCGATCACGCGACGCAGGTCCTTCACGGTACCCGTGACGGCGCTGACCTCGACAAACTCACTCTTGGTATGGTTGGCGATAATGTGGGCCAGCGTCGTCTTGCCCGTAC
>JBKTBE010000078.1:0-8001 GCA_046883645.1 Collinsella sp.
GCTACAAAAGCGCGGCGCACGCGTCAAGGTCGTTATGAGCGAGCATGCCACGGAGTTTGTGGGGCCGCTCACCTTCCGTGCGCTCACCAACGAGCCCGTCGCCGTAGGTCTGTTCGACGACCCCTCCGACCCCATCCACCACATTTCGCTTGCGCAGGAGCCCGACCTGGTGGTCGTGGCGCCCGCGACGGCCAATATCATCGCTAAGATGGCCAACGGCATCGCCGATGACCTCATCTCCACCACGCTGCTTGCCACGCCGCGACCCATCGTGATTGCACCCGCCATGAACAACGGCATGTGGAAGGCGCCGGCGACGCAGGCCAACATGGCCACGCTGCGCGACCGTGGCGTCCATGTGGTGGGACCCGGTAGTGGCTACCTTGCCTGCGGCGACGTTGACACGGGACGCATGAGCGAGCCCGAGGACATCGTCGAAGCCATCTGCGAGGTGCTCAGTCCCGTGCCGCAAGACCTGGCGGGCAAGCGCATCGTCATCACTGCCGGCCCCACGCATGAGCCAATCGACCCCGTGCGCTTCATTGGCAACCGTTCGTCGGGCAAGATGGGCATCGCCCTGGCAGGGGAGGCCGTACGCCGCGGCGCTGCGGTCACGCTCGTGCTGGGACCGACGTCGCTCGATGTCCCCCGCGGCGTAGAGTGCGTGCGCGTGCAGACCGCCGCAGAGATGCTGCAGGCGGCGTTAAACGCCTTCCAGACGGCCGACGCTGCCATTTGCGCTGCGGCCGTCGCCGACTACACTCCCGTATCCCCTGCGGACCATAAGCTCAAAAAGGCCAACGAACGCTTGGATCGCATCGAACTCGTCGAGACGGTCGATATTTTGGCCGAACTTTCGCGCCAAAAGGGAGAGCGGTGCGTGATCGGCTTTGCAGCCGAGACCGATAACGTCGTGGAGTACGCGCAGCACAAACTTGCCCGCAAGGGTTGCGATGCGATCATCGCCAACGATGTCTCGCGCGCCGATTCGGGCTTTGGAACCGATACCAACAAGGCTTGGATCGTGAGCGCAGCGGGTGCGCAAGAACTTCCTGTGCTAACAAAACCCCAGCTCGCAGATACAATTTTGGACTTGCTCAAAAATAATTAAAAAAGTTCTTGCACAAGGCCAAAGTTTCGGGTTAATATACTCCCTGTTGCGAGCGAGAGCAGAGCAACAAACAAAAGCTTCGGGACGTGGCGCAGCTTGGTAGCGCACTTGACTGGGGGTCAAGGGGTCGCTGGTTCGAATCCAGTCGTCCCGACCAGAAGTTTGCAGGTCAGGCACCTAGTGCCTGACCTTTTTTGTTTTAAGCAATTGCTTAATTTTGATTAAGCAACAGGATGCCAAAAATCCACCTGCGCGATATTCGCTTTTTTCAGTTACTTGCGCGTTTTGCACGCGCTTGTGCCGATTTATTAACGCGATATGAATCTACATACGCGTAGCTGGTATACAGCCGAGTACAGGCTGTATTTATCGCGGCGATTTACACAGATATAGCCACTGTAACGAACAAGCGTGTCGCTGTATTTATTCCAGTAGTTCACTTGATCGGTGGACAAGTGGGCTGTTGCAACGAAACGCCAAACGGGATGGGCTCTATACGAGGACGCCGCAGAGGTAATAGCGGGGGAGTGCGGCTGGCGCTCTGAGAGCCGCTGTATGGCCCTATTTCTCCTCAACCCGAATACCTGTGCCGCGAACCTAAACCGTTCGTACACTTGCCAAAAGATAGGCCCGCGCGGAGTCGCGCGGGCCTTGCACTAGATAATCTAGAAGCACCAAGCGGGAAACACGTTGCCGGCACTGTTGGCACTACCGCTGCTCCAGCGACCGAAAGGGTCAACATAGATAAAGTCCGTTGAGTCACTCGGAGACACGGAACGAGTGCTGAAATAGCACACAATCTCAGGTCCAGAATACCTCGACGTCGCATAGTACTCGTACTGGGCGCCGTCAGACTGGAGGTCTCCGTAAATCTCGGTCGTCGAGAGGATGAAGACCTTGTCATTCGTTGCCGTCGAAGTGCCGGCGCTACCGCCGCCCTCGTTGTCCGTCATCTTCGTGACAGCCTTCGCCTTGGACTGGAGCTCGGCCGGCAGGAGCGCCCAGAGGTCACCGGAGTTCAGGCGGGCGCGGAGCTTAGAGGACCTCCAACCGCCGACATTGGTCTTTGTGTCGTTTCAGATGTGTTTGTATAGGACATCGTTGGTCGTCTCAAACGTCAGCCCCGCCTTGCCGCTACCGTCGGCGAGGTCGTCATGGTTGATACCGATGATGCGGTATCTGGGCATCGTGGTGTCAGCACTGCGAATCTCTCATAGAAGATATGCAACAACTTGATAATTTCGCAGCCTTAAGGAAGAACCTTTTCACTGTTTCCGAGGACAGCACAATTGAAGAAGCCTCGGTCCATGAAGGAGACTTTCCCATATACATAGATTAAGATAAGGCTGTGTATGACCAATATGAACTTGAGCATATTCCGTCCGTATTCATACTGGATGATCAAGGAAACATCATCGGCCCATCCGAAGGAGAGGAAGAACCTCTTGCCTTATTAAAGAAATACGCCGAATACAACGGATATAAAGCGGAAGGAGGCGACATCGAGTAACTATCAAAGGCCAGATTAAGGAGCCAGCCATGATGAAATGCCTACCCTCCATCGTCTCAGCAACTCTTTGCCCCTCCCTTGTCATGACACCATTTGTACCCGTTGCGGCAGCCCATGCCGACGAGGGATCTCCCGCCGAGAGCAGCGATATCTACGTCGGAGTCAATTACGACGAAAATTACGATATATCCCTTTTTTGAGCGCGGGCGCTGCGCGGATTCATATTCCAAGGCGTGGTGCGATTCTCACGGATCTGCAAATAACCGCCCCGTCCCTCACAAGGTCAAGCTGAACGCGAAGGAGGAGGCTTGCCTGCGCGATCTCTAGCTTGCTGGCACCGCTGAAGTTATCGCCGGTCTCGTGACAACCGGTCCTAGCGGCGGCTTTTTTGCAACCGCAATGACATCGTACCGACTTTTCATTTGCATGTTCTGAAAGGAAGTTGCCATGTTGTCGCAAAATCAATCGAGATACTTGGTCACAATCGGCTTTGCCCTGCTTGCATTACTCTTTGCTAGCGACCTTTTGCTGAAACCGCCCAAGGAACTCGTTTTGCTTGCCATAGACTGCATTTCAGCCCTTTACTTTACGGCAACCCTATTCGTCGGACTAAAGGAGAGGAAAAAAGGCGCAGTCGTTGCATCTGCCGTAGGCGTGATCACAGCCATTGCCTCATTCTTTATCTGACACATTGGTGATCTAGGGGCGATATCGTAGGAATACGACCGGGAGAGCCGGGACCAGATTGCCCGGGTTGCCCGGTCGGCTCGCGCGACGGCGCGGCGGTTCGACAGAAAGCTCTCCGGACTTCACGCCGTTTCTGATCGCATTGTAGACAGCCAACTCGTCTTCGCAGTCGGCGAGCACGCGGTGTGCGTCGTCGTTTTGGATGTACAGTAAATCTCGAAGGTCCTCCATGCACCAGCGTCCGAGATCTGGCCATGCGCGTCGCGCGAGCTGATAAGTGTCGATCGCGATGTTGTAGTTAAAGTCCAGGCCAAAGCCGTCCCAGGCAGAACGGCTTTGTTTCCTTGATTATCAACTTCATCCGGACACTTCCCGCATTCATCCGTGTGTGTACGGATGAATGCGGGGTTCAATACCCCGGCGGCCTGATCGGCAGACCGCCGGGAATTCTCACTCCTCGAAAAAAGCCGGCACTCGGTTAGTCCTGCGCATCTTGAAATCGCCAGACTCGTGGGAGACATAGAGAATGCCGTCCATCCCATCTCGTGATGCATACGACAGGTGAACTGAACCGCAATCCGATCCATCATTGTCGAGAAGATCGAACGAATTCGGGTCGCTCGTTGCGGCCAAACGACCGCTCAGACAAGAGCCATCGTCATTACAGATTTGCCATTCCATGTCTTCGCCTGCAAGAATCGCCATAGACGGCCTGGTCGCGCCATCGTTGACATACATCCCGTCTATGCCAAACCCATTTTCAGCGCCATCGATGAACGACTGCTCGGACCTATACCTCGCAAATGATGCACATAGCACCATTGCAAGACAAAGTACAAAGCCAACAATCGCTATCTTTGCATAGCTCTTGCCTATCATGTCATTCACCTCCCTCGTATGTATCGAGGTATTCCTGCTTGAGCGTCTGCGAGGACGACTTGATCTTTTCCACGAGCGTGCCGGCCTCGATGAAGTAGAACGAGTTGGTGAGGTCTGCCAGATCGTCGAGCAGGTGGCTTGAGATGAGCACGCTGCGTCCCCGCGCCACCTCGCTGCGCATCGCGTCGCAGGAGGTTTTCCGCTTTCCCGGATCGAGGCCGTTCAGCGGTTCATCGAGGATGAGGTACGGGCAACCGGTCGCTATCGCCATGGCAAGCTTTACCTGCTGCTTCATTCCTGTCGAGAGTTTACGGGTCGGCTTGTCGAGATATGGGGAGATTCCGAGGGAGCTGCAGAGCGAGTCGATGTCGGCGGCCGATTTCCACGCCTCCCTAACGAAAGCAAGGTGCTCGATGGCCGATAGCGTGGGGTAGAGATCCGCGCTGCCCGAAGAGCTCAGGTAGACAAGTTCTGCGAATTCGGCTGATCGGCGTTGGCAGATTCCGTCTGCCGCCAGGCTTCCCGAGCGGATGCGGGTGGGAAATTGGCCCGACAGCGCTTCAAGAAGGGTGGTTTTCCCCGAGCCGTTGGGAGCAACGAGGCCCGCCGCCGTTCCCGGGCTCAGGAAAAGCGACCCGATTGAAAGTATCGTCGTACTCCCGTATCCCACGCTCGCGTCCAGAAGCTCGAGCCCATGGTGCTTTTTAGCGGGTCCAGCCTGTTTGGGCGAACGTGCCGCAACGGCGCCGACCGCAAAAAGGACCGCGACGTATATCAGGGCCACGGCAAGCATCGATGCGCTGCCTGAACCGGAGCCAATGAATTCCGTCGGGAAGCATCCCACGTAACCCGTTGCCTCGATAGGCGAGAATACGGCCAGCGGCAGGAGATTGAGCGCGGCGTTATGCTCCAGTGCCGAATCGGACAGTAACGGGAATGCCGGGGCCGCGACAAGCAGCGCGGAGGCAAGGGGGCCTGCGAGGACGCGCCTCGTTGCGGTCGATAGGACGGCGGAGCAAACGGATATCAAGGTTCCGCCCGCAAGCAGCGCGAGAAGCAGGGTCGTGAAGACGTCTCCCGCGGTCGTGGTGGCAAGCGCGCCGTCATGGAAGAAGGCGATCGGGTACCCAATTTGCCCGAAGCCGTTTAGGACCAAGGCGTAAATGCCCCCGGGTGCGAGGCCGGCGAGGAGCATCGCGGTCCCCGCGACGATTATCGAAAACACGGTCTGGATAAGGCGCCGGAATTTGGGCACGGGCGCCTTTGCCGCCAGGGTCCCGGGCCTTGTGGCGCCGAGCACGAGTATCGACGAGAGAAGGAAGGGGATGAAGGGAAGGAAAGACGGCGCCGTGGCAATGGCGTAAGGCAGGAAGGAAAGGAATGGCAGGTCGTTTGCGGAGGCCGGGATATCCGTGATGCCGGAGCTGCTCAGGGCACGGCAATACGCGAGGTCTGCGTCATTGGTCTCTTGGTCTCCCACGATGGACCCGGATTGGAAGCCTTCGTCCATGAGCGCGTAGTAGCTCTCGGCAGAATCGAGAAAGGCGGCGTCGGTTTGAGCGGCGAGGGCGGCGTTCGCGTATCTTGCAAGCTCCGCGTCAGCTTGCTGCTCTGGCGATAGGTCTATGCCGCTGGCCTGGGGTGCGCGCGTATTGAATGCGTCGACAAAGCTCTGCATGCCCTGCTTCATAAAGAAGGGCCCGTAGATGGGTGAATTGAACGCAATGGGGATGGAGAAGGCTGCAGCGAGAACGAGCGTAGAGATCCATACGGCCCTGTCTCTTAGGATTAGTTTGAGAAGAAGTCGACAGCACATTTGGAAGCACCTACGTTCCTCAAAGAATTGTTAGATTAAAAGTAACAGACCGGATGAAGATGCGTAAGATGGGGGCGAGGCGAATGGCTGAACGGTATCGATACGCGGGTTCAACGGTATTATATTGACCACATAGATTATTAACTTGCATTTCTAACAGTTAAGGAGACGGGTGCTTTCCAGCACACTCCTTCGATGATGCCTTCCGCTAGTTGCTATGCCGGTTTCAGCCAACAAAGAATGTGCCCGGGCGCTCAGGTTCACCGTTAGCGTTGGCAACATATGAGATGGGCCAGACCCTTGCCGCGCGCCGATTGCGCGAGAGGTGTCGGGCTCCATGTTTATTCCACCTGCTTGTTATCAACCAGCTTCGTTCAACGTCAGACATTCAAGATGTCAGACGTCGAACCTGCGCCAAAGACGCAGCTGGGGCTACTAGTTGCCTACAATCGCTCGCGAAGCTCACCTGTTCGTGCGTGAATGTCTGACAGCTCCGTCAGACATTGTCGGACATTTGATTGTTCGACAAATGCGCACGTGGTCGCGTTCGCAAAGATAACTGAACGGTCGATGGGTGCGTTGAGACCGGAGCAAACGGCGGATGCCAGAAAAATGGCCTCACAGAATCGCACCCATGCTTGATAAAATTGACCGCCCGGGCGCAAATACCCGGGCGGTCAATTCATCCCCTCGTTCGCGATCCTGTTGGGTTTTGGGGCTTTGACATGTTGTTGACGGATGGATCAGCCGTACAGCTTGATCTCCCGGGTTCCATGTGGTCGTCCCCCAATAAGACGTCCCTGATGTAGCTCTGCGGCAGGAACTCGACGGGCAGCACTGGGTCGTCGACGTAGCCGGGCACGGGGAGTAGGCGTGGCCTTTGGATGTAGCGTGGCCGCCTGCCGGCGGTCGGACTGCCACTTCAGCCAAAAGCTCAGGCGCACGCATTAAAATAATGAATATATCGCTTGATGGGCTTTTGGCCAAGCATGAACATCGCAGGTAAATCCGTGTACCAAAAATTGGTACATGGATTTACCTGCGATTTGTTGAAAGCTCTGACATGCGCTGTCGACTTCATTAAAATCGATTGCCGATCAAGTCTTCCTATATATGCGAGCCCCAAGAAACTGCGCTGTGAAGCTGAGTCCTCTATCGATCGGCCCGGTGCACCGGGCCGCTGTCCTCGAGCCGGCATCAGCTTGCCGGTCTCAAAACGTATGCCGTCCGGTACGACCAACAGTCGAGTCTTGCGCCCAGTTCGAGCAGCGCCAGAACCCCGTGCCGGAACCCACGCAGCCGATGGCAGGGGAATTCAGCCGCGGCCATCGAGGAGCCGACCCAGGGACGGCGCCCCCAGTCCTCGAAAGATTTCCACCGCCCCCTACAGGCCTGGATTGATTTAACAGTTGATTTAATCCGGCTGAACAAGCCGAGCATGGGCCGGTTGACAAAATGTAAGGTAAAAAAGCAGATACGACCGTACGCCGGTGCGGGGTTCGGGTGATGTGATAGAAAGTAATACACGTATTACATCTAACCGGGAGGTGCATCATGGCAACCGCCACCGCAGCCCTGAGAACCCCCGAGGACCTCGCGAACAGGTACGACCGCCTGGCGAAGTCGACGGGCCGCACGAAAACCTTCTACATGACGGAGGCGCTTGCCGCAGAGATAGGCAGGCTCGAATACGAGTACGGCCTCATGAATTATCCGGGAAGCGTTTGGTTGCGAGGTATGCCAGTGTGCGGGGCCTGATTCGTCAGGCCCCGCACAGGGGGACCGCGATGGTGGCCACCGCGCCGCCCGAGGGGCTGTTGGCGAGCGAGACGGAGCCCCCGTGGGCGCTCGCGGCCTCGGAGGCGACGTGGAGGCCGAGCCCGTAGTGGCGGCCTCCGTCGCGCGAGGAGCGGGATGAGTCGTCTGTGAAGAGGCGCTCGCAGCCGCGTTCGAGGGCGGCGGGAGAGAAGCCCGGCCCGTCGTCGGACACCTCGATGA
>JBKTBE010000079.1:0-7948 GCA_046883645.1 Collinsella sp.
ACCTGGATCATGTCGATGCCCGCGCCCTCGAGCAGCTTGGCGAACTCGCAGGCCTCGTCGGGCAGCAGGCCGCCCTTGCCGCGCGGCGTGCCGTCGGGGTTCTCCATGATCACGGGGAGCTTGTACTCCACCATCAGCCCCGGCGCGGCCTCCTTAATGGCAGCGACGACCTCCAGCGCATAGCGAACGCGGTTCTCGAACGAGCCGCCGTACTCGTCGGTGCGCTTGTTGAGGATGGCCGAGCACAGCGAACCCACCAGGCGGTCGCCGTGGACCTCGATGGCGTCGATGCCGGCCTGCTGCGCGCGGGCGGCCGAGGCGGCGATGGCCTCCTTGATCTGGGTGAGCTGCTCTACGCTCGCCTCGTTCACAAAGTGCTGCATGTCGTGATGCAGCTTGGCGTAGGCCTGCTTGCGGATCTCGTTGGACTCGGCCATCTTGGCGGCGAAGGTCTCCTCGTCGCCGGCGGCTTTGGCCTCCTGCGCGGCCTTGGCGGCGGCCATGGAACCCATGACCATGCGGCCGACGCCGGGCACGTCGTACTCGGGGTGGAACAGCTGCAGCGCAACCTTGGCACCGTGCTTGTGGACAGCGTCGGCCAGGGCCTTAAACGTGGGGATCTGGGCGTCGGTCGCCAGCTTGGGCGTGGGGCTCGCAGTCATGACGGGAGCGACGTCGCCGATGACGATGTAGCTCACGCCGCCACGGGCCAGGCGCTCGTAAAAAGCCAGGCTGCGCTCGCCGATGGAACCGTCGCGCTCCTCGTAGCCGGTGGTCAGCGGCGGAAACATAATGCGGTTCTTGAGCTCAAGGGGGCCAACCGTAATGGGCTGGAGCAGCTTGGATGCAGGTGTGGTCATGGACATTCCTCTCTTGTAGGCGCGACGGCGATGATGCCGCGTAGTTGTCTAGAGGATATGGCATGGAGGCACAGCGGCACAACGAAAATCGGCGAATATCAGGTGGCGGCAGGTGGATGGGGCGGGGCGGCCCGTCGGTTTGTCTCAATCTGTAACAACCACTCGGCAAAACCGGGTCTTGCTGTTACAAATCAAGGTATTCCTCTCAACCCATCCTCAACAATCTAGATCTGTAACATCTAGACCTACTTTTGACCCCAACCTGTTACAGATCGAGACAAACCAAACCCGCCTGCTAGAAAATCTCAATCTGTAACGGTTACTCGGCAAAAACCGTCCCTCGTGTTACAGATTTAGACAAACACGACCAAGCCCACCGGTATATCTCGATCTGTAACACCTAGCCGCCCGAATCGGGTCTAGATGTTACAGATCGAGATTTTGTTTGAGAGGCCGAGAATTGGATCGAAAACACGGTCCCGAAATAACAAAAAAGCTCGCCGGCTAGGCCGACGAGCTGCAAGTTCTTGGTCGCGGGGGCAGGATTTGAACCTACGACCTCCGGGTTATGAGCCCGGCGAGCTACCAGACTGCTCCACCCCGCAATGTCTGGGCGCTTCATGTGCGCAAGAAAGAATATTACGCGGGAGTTCGGTAAGCGGCAAGGAAAATCTCGTAGAGCATAATTCCTTCATATTTAAAACCCCTCAGCCCCTATCACCGTAAACGAATCGCAGCCGAGCGCCGTCGGCGGCGCGTATACAATGGTGCGCGTCCTTTTATGCCAACACTGGGAGTAGACATGCTGCTCGCTATCGATATGGGAAACACGCAGACGGCCATGGGCCTGTTTGACGGAGACGAGCTGGTGCAGTCGTGGCGTATGCCCACCGACCGCTCCTATACCGCCGACGAGATCCACGTGCGCCTGATGGGTTTCTTTAAGATGTACGGCCTTTCGCTCGATGCGGTCGACGCAATCGCCTTTGCGGGCGTGGTGCCGCAGCTCTCGCGCGAGTGGCACGCCGTGGCCGACCGCATTGCCGCGGACGCCATCGTCATCGGACCGCAGACGGCGGCCGTGACCAAGCTGCGGGCGGCGCGCCCCCAGGCCGTTGGTGCCGACCGCATCGCCAACGCCGTCGCTGCCGAGACCTTCTACGGCTCCCCGGCGATCGTGGTGGACTTTGGTACCGCAACCAATATCGACGTCATCGATGAGGACGGTTATTACATTGGCGGAGCGATCGCGCCGGGCATTCGCATCTCCATGGACGCGCTTGCCGCCCGTGCCGCCAAGCTCGCCAGCGTGCCGCTCGAGGCGCCCGAGCACGCCATCGGCCGCGATACCGAGGAGTGCATCAAGGTCGGCGCCGTAACGGGCGCCGCCGCCATGGCTGAGGGCCTGGTCGCGCGCATGAAGCGCGAGCTGGGCCGCGAGGATGCCACCGTTATCGCCACGGGCGGTCTCGCCAGCATCGTCGCCGATTCGACCGATGCCTTCGACGTGGTCGACGGACAGCTCACCATCAAGGGTATCTGCGAAATCTACCGCCGCATGCAGGAGCTGGGATAGGACAGGGGCTTAAGTCGAGCACGAGCGCGAGCGGCGAACTAGGCAACGCATCGGCCCTATTCCTCAAAATCGAAAGATTTTCAGTTTTGAGGAATAGGGCTTTCTGCTAGGCCTCGTCGCACAGCCACCTCGCCAGGTCCACGATCTGCACCCCATTGCGGTCCGTGGCCTCGTGATGCGTGCGGGCGAGAATCATCTTGGGGTACGCGTCGCCAATGCTCAGCAGTGGTGAAATCTCGCGTTCAAATGTCTTATCCGAGCTGATGTCGTCGCTCACCTGAATGTAGAGCTTCTCGCTTCGCTTGATTGCTACAAAGTCTATTTCCTTTTTATAGAGCACGCCGACGTATACCTCGTATCCGCGGCGCAGCAGCTCGATTGCCACCATGTTCTCGTATACGCGTCCCCAATCCATATCACGTGTACCGAGCAGCGCGTATTTGAACGCGTGGTCTGCCAGGTAATACTTCTCGCCGCTCTTAAGGTATTTTTTGCCGTGGATGTCGTACCGACGAACTTTATAGAAGGCAAACGCATCGCACAGGTACCCCATGTACGTGCCGACCGTCTTGTTCGTTATCTTTAGCCCATCCGCGTTCAAAATATCCGTAATGTTACGTGCCGACGTTATGTTGGATACGTTGTCCATCATGTAATCGGCAATGCGCAGCAGCGCCGATTCGTTTCTCACGTTATGCCGCTGCACGATATCTCTCACGATGAGCGTTTTGAAGACATTGGAGAGATATTGATAACGCTGCTCCTGCAGTGGATAAGGGTAGGAGCCGGACATACCGCCGGTTCTCGCGTACTCATCGAAGTCGCGGTCGACCTCGCCCTCGTCGCCATAGAGTCGATACTCCTCAAACGAGAATGGGAAAACCTCGATCTCAAACGTACGCCCCGTAAAGAGCGTCGACAGATCGCTCGACAGCAAAAAGGCATTCGATCCGGTAATGAATATGTCGTACTGCTCGGATGCGTGGAGGCTGTTGATCGCACGCTCAAAACCGTCGCACATCTGAACTTCATCGATAAGCAGAAAGTTTTGTTTGCCGGACACTCGATGCTCTTTTACATAGGCGAGCAGCGCGTGATACTCGAGCAGATTCTCGAACTCATCGAGGTTGTAATTGATATGGATGACATTCGAATTGGACAGATTTGCCTCCACGTAATCGCGGAGGGCCTCGAGCAATTTTGACTTACCGCCACGGCGAATGCCCGTTATGACCTTGATGTCCGGCACGCCAATAAGGCTCGTCAACATGTCCATGTATGACGTTCTATTGATGAGTTTCATTGGCACCTCCCTGCGGTCTTTTATCGCTATTCCTCAAAAACGAAAATTTTTCAGTTTCGAGGAATAGGCTCTGCAACGAATATACCTCGCAAAAGCCCGAGCTGCCTTAATCCCATTCCTCAAAAACGAAAATTTTTCAGTTTTGAGGAATAGGGCGCTGGCAACCCATTCCCCAGATAGGCGAAACCCTCCCCGGCACAGGCCGAGGAGGGTCTTGTTGTCATGTCTATCTTTGGGCGCGAACGCCCCGCGCTACAGCCCGCGAATTCGTACGGCCTCGGGCGGAAACTCCTGCTCGCCGGCATCGGTCTTAATGGTCGCGCGGCCCCAGATGTCCAGGCCTGCAAACACACCGACCGCAAGCGGCAGGCCGTTGGGCGACACCGCCGCAACTTGGCGGCCCAGCAGCGGCACCATGTCGAAGTACTCGCCCAGCACGGGAGCCAGCGGCCCTGCGGCGCCTTGCGGCGTGTTGGCAACAACCGCCCAAGCGTCCACGCGGGCCAGCACGGCGGCGGCCAGCGTCTCGACCAGCGCTTCGTCAGCCACGTCCACACCAAGCTCGCCCAGCGCCGAACGCTCAATATCCACCGTCACGGCACCGAACATGCCCGCAGCAGCGGCACCGCCGTTCACGGCAACACGCGCGAGCGACGTCTCAAACGCAGGCGCACCGCACACGATATCGCTCGGCCACTGGATACCCACCTTACCGGCAAGGCCCAACCCCGGCGTCGAAGCCGTGCCCACGAGCGCGTCCATCATGCCCATCGCAGCCACAAACGGCAGGCCGTGGAAGGCATGCATGTTCACGTCCGGGCGCACGATCAGCGAAAACGTCAGCGAAGCATCGCCCGCGCTCCAAGCGCACCAGCCCGCGGACGCACCCTCGCGGCCCGCGTCGCGCGCGGCGTCAAGCTCGGTACCGGCGGCAACAGCATTCATCTCGATCATCTACATACGCCCCAATTCGCCCACGATATGGCCCACGCGGTCCTCGGGCTCCTTGACCTCGACACCGTTGTAGCGGAAGAACCGCGCCGGGTCGTGCATCAGGTCCTCGAGCGGCACCAGCACAAAGTCGCGTTCGCCGATCAGCGGATGCGGCAGGCGCAGCTTTTTGCCGCCGTGGGTCTCGCCGTCCATCCACAGCAGGTCCAGGTCGATGGTGCGCGGACCGTTGGCCTTGGCCTTTTTGGAGCGGTCGCGCCCCAGCTCGGCCTCGATCTTCATGAGCTCGTCGAGCAGCACCAACGGCGCCAGCTCGGTCTTGATCTCGATGACGGCGTTGGCAAACGCGTCCTGGCGCGTCTCGTAGGCCGGCTCGCTCTCGTAAATCTTGGAGGAGTTAGACACGCAGGTAAGTGGAATCTCGGCGATCATCTCACGTGCGGCGCGGATGTTGTCGCAGCGATGCCCCAGGTTGGAGCCCACGGCCACAAACGCGCGGCGCGGCTGCGGCTTGGCAACCGCCCAGTAGCCGTTCAGGAACTGCGCAAAACCCGCGGCGTCGTGCACGCGCACGATGTTGGCACCGGCCTGGATGGCGCCCAGGCACACGCCAAACGTGGCGGCATCGCGCGCGGCGGCCTCGGTCACGCCCGAGATAGCGCCCACAAAGCGCTTGCGCGACACGGCGCACATGAGCGGATAGCCCAGTGACGCCATCTTGGCAGTCTCGCGCTGGATGACGATGTCCTCGTTAGCCGACTTACCAAAGCCCGGGCCAGGATCGATGCAGATGCGGTCGCGCGACACGCCGGCATGGATGAGCGTGCGGGCCTGGTCGGACAGAAAGCCCATGACGCGGCGCATGATGGGCGCCGAATCGGGCAGGGTAAAGCGGCGGAGCTGCGAGGTGGGCACATAGGCCTCCTCACGGCGGGCACTGCGGCGCATCATGGCGGCCAGGCGGTCATTGGACTCCGATGCGGCCTCGGTGGCTGCGGGCGCGGCCTCGGGCGCGGGCGCGACGGTCTCGGCGGCAGCAGCCTGCTCGGCGGCCGGCGTCTCCTGCTCGCTTGCAGGCTCGGACGTGGGCTCCGGTTCGCCAAACGGCAACGAGGGCTGCACCACGCCGCCCGGAAGCTTGGCCTCCGGCTTAGGCTCGCCCAGCAACTTGCCGCGACGGCGGCGAGCCGGCTTCTCGGCCTCACGCGCGGCCTCGGCAGCCGCCTCGCGCGCCTTCTCGGCAACAAACGCCGCTGCCGAGGTATCGAGCTGCACCGTTGCGTGCGTGCGGACGGGCGCGGCGACCTCGCCGGCATGCATCACGATGACGCCGCAAGTGCTCGTCTTAACGAACTCGACCATCTTGGGATCGGTGAAGCCGGTCACGTCGTTGACGATCGAGGCGCCGCAGCGCACGGCCGCCTTGGCAACCGCCACATGACGCGTGTCGATCGAGACGATGGCGCCCTCCTTGGCCAGCGCGCGCACCACGGGCAGCACGCGGCGAGCCTCCTCGTCGGGGTTGACCGGGGTAAAGCCGGGGCGCGTGGACTCACCGCCCACGTCGATGATGTCGGCGCCGGCATCGAGCATCGCCAGGCCGTACTCGATGGCGGCATCGGGGTCGAAGTGCTCCCCGCCGTCGCTAAACGAATCGGGCGTCACGTTGAGGACGCCCATGATGCGCGGACGGTCAAAGCTGAGCTCGTACTTTCCGCACCGCCATGTCTTGCTGTCGTTCGCCATGAACATCCTCCTAAAATGCCCACGCCGCCGAGCTTGGGGAGCTGGCGGCGGGGTCGCTTTGCACTCAGTCTTTCTATTGTATCCGCGCGCGCGGGCTAGAACGCAAACGCGGCCGCGATGTCGCAAGAAATCAGCAGGTCGGCATTTGCATCCTGATCGGTGGGAGCAAGATTGCAAATGGCCAGCGTATCGCCGGTAAAGTAACGCGTAAGGCCCGCCGCCGGATACACCACGAGCGAGGTCCCGCCCACAATGAGGGCATCGGCCGCGGCGATGGCGGCAACGGCACCGGTCAACACATGCTCGTCGAGCGGCTCTTCGTAGAGCACTACATCGGGCTTGATGCGGCCACCGCACGCGGGGCACGCAGGCACGCCCGCGGCATCCTCGTGCTCGCGCGAGCAAATCCACTCGGCGCTATAGACCGCGCCGCACGACTGGCAAATGTTGCGATGGACCGATCCGTGCAGCTCAAACACTCGCTGTGAGCCGGCCATCTGATGCAGGCCGTCGATATTTTGCGTCACCACGGCGTCGAGCTTGCCGGCGCGCTCCAGCTCGGCCAGCTTGGTGTGGCAGCGGTTGGGTTTAGCGTTAAGCGCGATCATCTTGGTGCGGTAAAAGTCGAAGAACTCCGCAGGATGCGCCTCGTAAAAGCTATGCGACAGCATGGTCTCGGGCGGATAGGCAAACTGCTGGTGATACAGGCCGTCCACGCTGCGGAAATCGGGAATGCCACTTGCCGTGGAAACACCAGCGCCGCCAAAGAAGACCACGCGCTTGTGGGTGTCAAACAGATCCGCCAGCGCGGCGGAGGCCTGCCTGGGGTCCGATATTGCCTGCGTCATATGAGTCCTCCGTCCTTGTTAGTCGGACAGCGTTGGGCGGCGTCCCAGCATGCAGCCTTTGAGTCAGCATGCGCGGAGCCCACCCCGCCCTTGTTGCGTTAATCTTAAGCCTGCCAACCCCGTCGAAAGGACACCATGCCTCAGACTTACACTTTCGCCTCGTGGAACGTCAACGGCCTGCGCGCCGTGCTCAAAAAGGACCCGAGCTTTATCCAGATCGCGCAAGAACTCGACGTCGATATCCTGGCGCTGCAGGAGACCAAGCTGCAAGGGGGCCAGGTCGATATTGACCTGCCCGGTTATTACCAAACCTGGAGCTACGCCGAGCGCAAGGGCTACTCGGGCACCGCGGTCTTTAGCCGCCAGGAGCCGCTGCGCGTGCTGCGCGCCGACGCGCTGCTGCCCTACGCCGGCGAGGGCGAGGCGGCCGTACTCGTCGCCCAAGCCGTAACCGAGGGCCGCGTCTGCGCGCTCGAGTTCGACAAGTTTTGGTTTGTCGACGTCTATACGCCCAACGCCCAAAATGAGCTCGCGCGCATCGATGTGCGCATGGCCTGGGATGATGCCTATCGCGGCTTTTTGACGGGACTCGAGCGCGAGACCGACAAGCCCGTCGTAACTTGCGGCGACTTTAACGTGGCGCACGAGGAGATCGACCTTAAGA
>JBKTBE010000008.1:0-49540 GCA_046883645.1 Collinsella sp.
ACATCACCATCGACACCGTCGAGGGCATGCAGTTCGACAAGGGCTATGTCTCCGCTTACTTCGTCACGGACAACGACCGCATGGAGGCCGTGATGAAGGATCCGTACATCCTCATCACCGACCAGAAGATCTCCAGCGTTCAGGACATCATGCCCGTTCTCGAGGCTGTCCAGCGCGCTGGCCGTGGCCTGCTCATCATCGCTGAGGACATCGACGGCGAGGCTCTGCCTACCCTGGTCCTCAACAAGATCCGTGGCGCCCTCAACGTCTGCGCCGTCAAGGCTCCGGGCTACGGCGATCGCCGCAAGCGCATCCTCGAGGACATCGCCGTCCTCACCGGTGGCCAGGCCGCTCTGGACGAGCTGGGCGTGAAGGTCGCTGACATCACCGCCGATATGCTCGGTACTGCTAAGTCCGTCACCATCTCCAAGGACAACACCGTCGTCGTCGGCGGCGCTGGCTCCAAGGAGGCCATCGACGCCCGCATCGCTCAGATCAAGGGTGAGATGGAGAACACCACCTCTGACTTCGACCGTGAGAAGCTCCAGGAGCGCTTGGCAAAGCTCTCCGGTGGCGTTGCCGTCATCAAGGTCGGCGCTGCTACCGAGTCCGAGCTCAAGGAGATCAAGCACCGCGTCGAGGATGCCCTGCAGGCTACCCGCGCTGCTGTCGAGGAGGGCATCGTCGCCGGCGGTGGCGTCGCCTTCATGGACGCTGCTCCTGCGCTCGACGCTGTCGAGATCGACGACCCCGAGGAGAAGATCGGCGTCGACATCGTCAAGAAGGCTCTGACCGCTCCGGTCGCCACCATCGCCAAGAACGCTGGCTTTGAGGGCGCTGTCGTGGTCGACAAGGTTGCCGAGCTGCCCGCTGGTCAGGGTCTCAACTCTGCCAACGGCGAGTGGGGCGACATGATCGAGATGGGCGTCCTCGACCCCGTCAAGGTCAGCCGCGTCACCCTGCAGAACGCTGCTTCTGTCGCCAGCCTGATTCTCATCACCGAGGCTACCGTCTCCGATGTGCCCAAGAACACTCAGCTTGAGGACGCTATCGCTGCTGCCACCGCTGGTCAGCAGGGCGGCGGTATGTACTAAGGCCGACAAGGTCTAGAACTCCCACCGGGAATCCGGGGGCGTGACGGGGTTTCTCTCCGGAACGTCCTCGGACATGCAAAGAGGCTCCGCATCGCGCTTCGCGCTGCGGAGCCTCTTTGCGTCCTGCGGAATATTCCGGAGAGAAGTCCCCGTCCCGCCCCCGGATTCCCTGCGTTTACGGCCTTGAGGCCGGCGGGCGGAGAAGGATGTGGTCGATAGGGATGCGTGTCCCCTTCGCTGTTTCGCGCTTTGCGCGAAAGGCGCGTTGCTTTGGGATGGGTGGGGAACGTGGTTGCTTTGGCAACTGATCTCCGCCACAAATTACCCTTGGCATACTTGCGCGAGAACCTGCTCGTGCTACACTTGCAATTGCTGTTTCAGGGCGGGGTGGAATTCCCCACTGGCGGTAAATCGGGCGGTGCCAAAGGGGCGCCGTGGTACAGGCGAGGTGCCTGCGACCGAGCCGATGAGTCCGCGACCCGTGCGTGTGTTGGTTCGCATGCCGGCTGAACTGGTGAGATCCCAGTACCAACGGTTAGAGTCCGGATGAAAGAGGCAGGTGATCTTATGTCTGAACAGTCGCAGCATATCCATTTTGAGAACACGAATAGGTGGAGCACCAAACAGCTCGTTACCATGGCGCTGATGTGCGCCTTGGGCGCCCTGTTTATGTATGTGCAGCTGCCCATCCTTCCTTCGGCGCCGTTTTTGACGTATGACCCGTCGCTGGTGCCGGCGATGGTGTGTGGATTTGCGTATGGTCCCGGCGCCGGTACCGCTGTTGCCGCTATGGCTATCGTTATCCATGCGCTTACCACGGGCGATTGGGTCGGTGCGCTTATGAACTTGGTTGCCACGCTGGGCTATATTCTGCCTGCGGCTATCGTCTATCAGAAGATGCACACCTACAAGGGTACCGTGATTGGCCTGGCGCTCGGCGTCATTGCCGCTACGGCGCTGTCTATGGTCGCAAACCTTACTATTGGCGTATGGTTCTGGTATGGCTCGGTCGATGTGATCGCTCCGCTCATGATTCCCGCCGTGCTGCCGTTCAACCTTATCAAGACCGTGCTTAATTCGGTATTGACGCTTGCGGTGTACAAGGCGGTCTCCAACCTCATCACGCCTAAAAAGGACCAGGTCAAAGGCCGCGCATGATTGAGTGTCGGGGCGTTTCCTTTAGCTATGACGGTGCCGCCCAGGCGCTTGACGGCATCGATCTGAGCATTAAGGACGGCGAGTTTTTCTGCATCCTCGGTGGCAATGGGTCGGGTAAGTCGACGCTTGCCAAGCATCTGAATGCGCTGCTGCAGCCCGATGCGGGCACGGTACGCATCAACGGCATGGATGCGTCCGACCCCGAGCTGGTCTACGACATTCGTTCGACCGCGGGCATGGTATTCCAGAATCCCGATGATCAGCTGGTGGCAACGCTTGTCGAAGATGATGTTGCGTTTGGTCCCGAAAACCTAGGCGTGCCATCGGCGCAAATTGCGCAGCGCGTGCGCGAGGCGCTGAAGGGTGTGGGCCTGGTGGGCTTTGAGCGCCATGAGACCCACGCGCTTTCGGGCGGTCAAAAGCAGCGCGTGGCGCTTGCCGGCGTGCTCGCCATGGAACCGCGCGTGCTCATATTGGACGAGGCTTCCTCGATGCTCGATCCGCGCGGACGCAAGGGCCTTATGAAAGCGTGCCGCGCACTCCACGATCGCGGCATGACCATCGTGATGATTACGCACTTTATGGAAGAGGCTGCCGAGGCCGATCGTGTCGCCGTGTTTCAGACGGGACGAGTTGCCATGCTCGGTAAGCCCGAGGAGATTCTGACGCGGGCGAATGAACTCGCTCAGCTCAACCTTGACATGCCAGAGTCGTGCCGTTTGGGCATGGCGCTTCGTGCGAAGGGCGTGCCTGTTCATGCGCAGGTGCGCGAGGCGGATATGGTTGCCGAGGTTGTGGAGACTTATGCCGAGCGAAGTGGGGCAGGCACCGTGGGGCAGTCTTCCGCACCCCAATCGGAAATCGTTGGCGGTACGGTTTCGGCAGACAACGAAGATAACGTACCAGAGCCCGTTATCGAACTATCCCATGTTTCGTACAGTTATTCGCTCAGTCCGCGCGAGCGCCACCGCTGGCACAAGCGCTCGGCCACTGCGGGCAAATCGAACAAACAGGCTCTCTGGGGAAACGACCCCAGCAGCCCGTGGGCGCTGCGCGATGTATCGCTGACGGTGCGCCGCGGCGAGTTCCTGGGCTTGGCAGGTCATACCGGTTCGGGTAAGTCGACGCTGGTCCAGCATCTCAACGGTTTGATTCGCCCCCAGGAGGGATCCGTTCGCGCGCTGGGGCTCGACCTATCAAACAAGAAAGACGCCGCTGCGGTTAAGGCCAAGGTCGGCGTGGTGTTTCAGTATCCTGAGCGTCAGCTGTTTGCCGAAACCGTGGCGCAGGACGTGGCGTTTGGTCCGCACAACCTTGGCTTGCCGCAAGATGAAGTCGACCGTCGTGTCGAGTCATCGCTCTCGCGCGTGGGCCTCGATCTTTCCACGGTCGGCGACAAGAGTCCCTTTGAGCTTTCGGGCGGTCAGCAACGGCGTGTGGCATTCGCCGGCGTGCTCGCCATGGAGCCCGAAGTCCTGGTGCTCGATGAGCCCATGGCGGGGCTCGATCCGGCTGCGCGCAGGGATTTCCTTGAGCTTATCGATCGACTCCATCGCGAGGGCCTGACCGTTGTCATGGTTTCGCACAGCATGGATGACCTGGCCAATTGCTGCGACCGTATTGTCGTGATGAACGAGGGCGCGGTGTTTGCCGAGGGCACGCCCGCTCAGGTTTTTGCGCATGCGGATGAGCTTAAATCAATCGGCTTGGGTGTTCCCGCTGCCCAGCGCATGGCGCTGGCGCTTGCGAAGGCAGGCGTGCCGCTGCGCTTTGACGGCCTCTATACGGTTGAGTCGCTGGCAGACGAGTTGGTGGACCTGCTAATCGGTCGCTCGGGCGGTCCTTCTAACGTCGCGGACATTGCTAATTCCAAGACGGTCGCGCGAGAGGAGGGCTGCTAATGGAGGTGTTTTCGTTTGGCAGCTACTATCCCGGCGATAGTGCGATCCACCGCCTGGACCCGCGAACTAAGTTGCTCTTGGGCTTTGTGTTTCTGATCACGACGCTCACAGTCAGCAGCTTCCGCGGACTGGCCCCTGTCGCAATTTTCGTCGTGCTGATCTATGCCGTATCTCGGGTGCCGGTTCGTCGCGTTCTGTCGTCGATGGCGCCGCTGCTGGCAATCGTCGTCGTGGTCGCGGTGCTCAACTTGTTTACCGATCAGAGTGGGCGCATCCTGTGGCAGCTCGGCTTTCTGCAGATAAGCGAGGGCTCACTGCGTTCTGCCGCCTTTATGGCGTGCCGCCTGACGTTGATGATGGCCGGCATGAGCGCCATTACACTCACCACGCCGACGCTCGACCTCACCGCGGGCTTTGAGCGCCTGCTCGCGCCGTTTGCGCGTGTGGGACTTCCTGCGCACGAGCTCGGCATGATCATGGGTATCGCGCTACGCTTTATGCCGCAGTTTGCCACCGAGATGAAGCAGACGGCGGACGCGCAGGCAAGCCGCGGTGCACGCGTGACGGGAGGCCCGCTCGGCGGCGTGCGTATGCTCGGCAGTGTGGCGATTCCGCTGTTCACGGGCGTGTTCCGCCATGCCGAGACGCTGTCTGCTGCCATGGATGCACGCTGCTATCACGGCGAGCAGGGCCGCACGCGCCTGCATGCGCTTGCATTTCGCCGCGGGGATGCGCTGGCTGCGGTGGTGACGGCGCTGCTGCTCGCGTGTGTCATCGTCATCAACCTTCAACTTGTTTAGGCGCGATTCGAGCGCAAGAAAGGGGTCCCTATGACCGACAACGACCGCACGGCTCAGCTTGAGCGCGCCTGTTCGTATCTCAGGCGCATTCCGGCGTGGTTTCTGGCCACGACCGATGCAAGTGACGGGCATCAGCCTCGCGTGAGGCCGTTTTCGTTTGCCATGGTCGATGACGGTAAGTTGTGGTTTTGCACGTCGCGCGACAAGGACGTGTGGGCGGAGCTGAGTGCGAATCCCAAGTTTGAGGTATCGGGCTGGAAGCCGGGGAATGTTGGATCGTATTGACCGGCGAAGCCGCACTTGAGGACGACGCAGTTGCGAGCGACAAGGTGCGTCAAGCGGGTTTTAAGCACATGGTGGGCATTGGCGAGGAACACGAGAGTGCCAACGACGGCCGCCTTGCTTTCTTTTCGGTCCGCAATATTGCCGCGCGCTTCTGTGATATCGACGGCAGCGAGGAGCGCCTGGAGCTTTAACTCTAGGTCAGCTAAAACAGCCCCGACCCAAAAAGACTAGCGTCAGGAGGACACATGGACGGATTGAATACGGTGTTGGAGTATCTGACGTCGGTGCCGGCATGGTATTTGGCGACGAGCGTTGACGGACAGCCTCATGTGCGTCCGTTTTCGTTTGCGCAGATCCAGGATGGCAAGCTGTGGTTTGTAACAGCGCGCACCAAAGATGTGTGGCAAGAGCTGCTGCAAAACCAGCGCTTTGAGGCCACGAGTTGGTGGCCGGGCCATGGCTGGCTCATCTTGCGCGGGCGTGCCGGCTTGGATGACCGGGCCTTAGACGAAATGCGCGAAGCCGGGTGGAAGCATCTAGAGCACCTGGGCGAGCACTATGAGGGGCCTAACGACCCCACGCTCGTCTTCTTTAGCGTCGAGGATCCCGAGGCTTTTATCTGCAATCACGACGAATGGGTGCCGGTCGAGCTCTAGCCGGCTGGCTCATCCTAACAACTTGGTTTTCGCATGGGCGGGCCCCGTATTGCCCGGTGCCGTTAGGAGCGCCGGTCAATACGGGGCCCGCTCCATTTGTCAATTCCTTCAAGCGAATGTGTCGGGAATGTTTCAATGCATGAATATGCAAGCCATTTACGTGTTCATGCATCTTTTGGTGCTAAAGTTTCAACCCACTTCATAACGACCACTGCGAAATGCGCATCGGTGCATAAATCGCAGACAAGGAGTCTGATATGTCATTGAAGGTTGGAATCGTCGGCGCGGCTGGATATGCCGGAGCCGAGCTCATTCGCCTCGTGCTCGGCCATCCCGAGTTTGAACTTGTTGCCATTACGTCCAACGCCGATGCCGGCCAGCCGCTGTCCGCGGTGTATCCGAGCTTTGCTGGCGTGAGCGATCTGCTTTTTACCACGCATGACGCCCCCGAGCTTAAGAGCTGCGATGCGGTTTTTCTTGCCGTGCCGCACACGGCTGCCATGGCACAGGTGCCCGCGCTGCTTGCATCGGGCGTCTCCTGCTTTGATCTTTCGGCCGACTACCGCCTGAACGACGCGTCCGTCTTTGAGACGTGGTATGCCGCCGAGCATACGAGCTCCGAGCTGCTCAAGACCCGTGCCTTTGGCCTGCCCGAGCTATTCTGCCGGGACTTGGAGACCGCCGCATCCGACCATGCCGACGGCAAACCCGTGCTGGTCGCCTGCGCCGGTTGCTATCCCACCGCAACGAGCCTTGCCGCCGCGCCCGCCGTGCGCGCTGGCTGGGTTGCCCAGAGCGGCCCCGTGATCGTTGATGCCATCAGCGGTGTGACGGGTGCCGGCAAGTCCTGCAACGCTCGTACGCATTTTTGCAGCGCTGACGAGAACTTGGAGGCCTACGGCGTGGGCAAGCATCGCCACACGCCCGAGATTGAGCAAATCCTTGGCCTGACCGATCGCGTCGTCTTCACCCCGCATCTGGCACCGCTCAAGCGCGGCCTGCTCTCCACGGTGACGCTGCCGCTCACGCCGCAGGTCATCGACTCCCTGGCTCTTGAGGATGTCGTCGACTATTACAAGCAGTTCTACGCTGGACGCACCTTTGTGCGT
This sequence comes from Collinsella sp., assembly GCA_046883645.1. Taxonomy (GTDB): domain Bacteria; phylum Actinomycetota; class Coriobacteriia; order Coriobacteriales; family Coriobacteriaceae; genus Collinsella. The sequence goes on from JBKTBE010000008.1 coordinate 7,004, forward strand.
GTGCTCGACGCCGGCCAGCAGCCCAAGACGGCTTCGGTCGTTGGAACCAACGCCGCCCAGATTGGCCTTGCGCTCAACAAACGCGCGGGCGTGCTGGTGGCGACGGGCGCTATCGACAATCTGTGCAAGGGCGCTGCGGGCCAAGCAGTCCAGTGTGCCAATATCGTCTTTGGCTTTGACGAGCGACGAGGCTTGCCCACAGTGGCGTGCCCGGTGTAGCACATTCGATTGTTAACGATTTGGTAGTCGGGCATCGAGTGGGGCGCCACTCTTAAGCTGGTCTCATGATTACGACTGGCATGGCGCACCAACCGATGTCCGTTTTTTGTTTGACATAAGGAGTCATAAAGACGATGAATACCGACCTGATTGATATCAAGATTCGCGCCGTCGAGGGTGGCGTTACGGCAGCGGCCGGCTTTAAGGCCGCAGGCATCCACGCTGGGTTCCGCAAGAACCCCGAGCGTCTGGATTACGCGCTCGTCGTGCCCGATAAACCCTGTCCCGGTGCTGGCGTGTTTACCACCAATCGCTTTTGCGCGGCGCCCGTGCAGGTGAGCCGTGCCAACTTGGGCGGTGCCGACAAGGGCTATGGCGTCATCGCCGGCGTTTCGGTCAACTCTGGCAATGCCAACGCCGCCACGGGTGAGACCGGCCTTGCATGCGCGCGCGAGACGTGCAGCATCGCATCGCAGGTCATCGGCTGCGAACCCCAGCAGATTCTGGTTGCCTCCACGGGTGTGATTGGCCAGATTCTGCCGATCGACACGTTTGAGACCGCCATTCCTGCTGCCTACGAGGCGCTCTCCGCCCACGGTGGCGCCGATGCCGCTCGCGCCATCATGACGACTGACACGCACTCCAAGGAGTACGCCGTGTCCTATGTCAGCGAGGCTGCGGGTCATGCGGGCAATGTCTATACGGTAGGCGGAATGTGCAAGGGCTCGGGCATGATCATGCCCAACATGGCCACCATGATCGCAGTTATCACCACCGATGCCCCCGTCGAGCCTGCGGCACTTCATGCCCTGCTGCTCTCGACCGTCAAGCAGACCTTTAACAAGGTAACGGTCGATTCCGACACCTCGACCAACGACACCTGCATCATGCTTGCCTCCGGCGCCGCTGCCGCAGATGCCGAGCCTATCGTCGAGGGCTCCGATGCCTTCGACGAGTTGGCATTTGCCGTGCACGAGGTGTGCGAGAGCCTGGCGCGCAATATCGCCGCCGATGGTGAGGGCGCATCCAAGCTTGTTACGGTCAACGTTACCGGCGCCGTGAACGACGAGGAAGCCGATATCGCCGCCCGTGCCGTTGCCAACTCGCCGCTCGTTAAGACCTGCATCGCCGGCCACGACTGCAACTGGGGTCGCGTTGCCATGGCGCTTGGCAAGTGCGGCGTGAAGTTTAATCAGGAAGACGTTTCCATCGACATGATGGGCATGCCTGTCTGTCGCGACGGTCTGACTGTTCCCTTTGACGAGGACGAGGCTCTACGACGTTTCGAGGCGTCCGAGATCGTGGTCTCGGCCGACCTGGGCGCAGGCGACGCGGCAACGACCGTGTGGACCTGCGACCTCACGCATGAGTACATCTCCATCAACGGCGACTACCGTTCCTAGATTCCAGGCACGCTGCGCATCTTGCCGCGATTGCGGACAGCGGAGCACGGCGCGATAACGATACGAAAGACGAGGCACATTATGAAATTCGCACGCGATTGTCGTTCGAGCGAATCCAACGAAGCAACCGCGCAGCTGCTGTTCGAAGCGCTGCCGTGGATTAAGAACCTGACCGGCAAGACGGTTGTTATCAAATATGGCGGAGCCGCCATGGTTGATGAGCAGCTGCGCCGCGACGTGATGAGCGACATCGTTTTGCTCAAGATCATCGGTATGCGCCCCGTCATCGTGCACGGCGGCGGCAAGGCTATCAACGAGGCGCTGAGCCATTACGATATTCCCGTCGAGTTTAAGAACGGCCAGCGCGTGACCACGCCGGCGACTATGGATATCGTGCGCGAGGTGCTGGGCGGCAAGGTTAACCAGGAGCTGGTTGCTGCCATCAACCACCACGGCAACCTGGCCGTGGGCGTGTCGGGCAGCGATGCCGGCACGCTCATCGCCGAGTCGCTCGACCCCGAGCTCGGTCGCGTGGGCAAAGTGACGCACGTCAACACCGACTATATCGAGCGCTTACTCGATAGCGAGTACATCCCCGTCATCGCTACCGTCGCGGCGGGGGAGGACGGCGGTTTCTTCAACATCAACGCCGATACCGCCGCCGGTGCCGTTGCCGCGGCGCTCCACGCGCATAAGGCGATCTTTTTGACCGATGTCGATGGCCTGTACAAGGACTTTAGCGACAAGGACTCGCTTATCTCCAACCTAACACTCGACGAGGTTAACGAAATGCTCTACGGCGACGAGGTCGATAAGGGCATGATTCCCAAGCTGCGTGCGGCTGTCGATGCGCTTACCGCTGGCGTGTTCCGAGCCCACATCATTAACGGTACTACGCCGCATTCGCTGCTCCTGGAGCTGCTGACCGATGCCGGCGTCGGCACCGTGATCCATTCCACCGAGACGGCTTACGAGTTCGATACGCATCCGCATCCGCTTTCGACGTTTGCTGCGCGTCTGACCGAAAACCTTGACGAGGTCGAGAAACTTCAGACGGTCTAGCTGACCCGCAGCCGCCCCATTCCTGCACCCATAGCCCCGCGCCGGCTGGCGCCCAACGAAAGGCATCCCATGTCACTTGCAGCTCAGCAATCGCTTGAATCCCATTACGTTATGCATACCTTTGGCCGCTCTCCGGTCGAGTTTGTCGAGGGTCACGGCATGAAGCTCACCGGCGACGATGGCCGTGAGTACCTCGACTTTCTTGCCGGCATCGGCGTGTGCAGCCTAGGTCATGGCGACCCGGCTGTGCTCTCGGCGCTCGAGGCACAGACCAAAAAGCTCATGCATGTCTCCAATTACTTCTACATTGAGCAGCGCGGACAGGTCGCGGCGCTGCTGTCCAAGCTTGCTAACGACGACGTAGATGGTGCGCGCGTGCTTGCCGATGTCATTGCCGCCGGCGATGAGACCACGGCAGCTGCTCTTGGTGCCCCGGCTGCGGGCGAGCAGGTGTGGGAGACGTTCTTTGCCAATTCCGGCGCCGAGGCCAACGAGGGCTCGATGAAGCTCGCGCGCCTGTACGCCAAGCGTGCCGGTAATGGCGGCAACACCATCGTGTGCATGCGCGGCGGCTTCCACGGCCGTACGCTCGAGACCATTGCCGCCACCATGCAGGATTGGCTGCAGGACAGCTTCCGCCCGCTGCCGGGTGGCTTTGTGGCCTGCACGCCCAACGATGTCGATGAACTGCGTGCGATCTTTAAGCAGCTGGGCAGTGAAATATGCGCTGTAATGCTCGAACCGATCCAGGGTGAGAGTGGCGTGCACCCTATGACCGAGGAGTTTATGGCGGCAGCGCGCGACCTGGCACACGAAGTGGGAGCCGTGCTTATCGCCGACGAGGTCCAGTGCGGCATCTTCCGCTCCGGCAAGCCGTTTGCATTCCAAACCTATGGTGTGGAGCCCGACATCATGAGCCTTGCCAAGGGCATTGCCGATGGCGTGCCCATGGGTGCCGTCGTGGCAAAGAAGGAGATTGCCGACGTGTTTAAGCCAGGCGACCACGGCTCGACCTTTGGCGGTAGCTGCTTGGCCGTCGCGGCGTGCGCCGCGACGCTCTCCGCGCTTGTGCGCGGCGATTATGCCGACCATGCTGCCAAGGTGGGTGCCTATATGGAGGCAAAGCTCGCCAAGCTGCCGCACGTGACCGAGGTACGTGGTCGCGGCTTGATGCTCGGCTGTGATTTGGATGATGCCGCGGGCGACGCGCATGATGTTGTTGCCCGCGCGCTGGCCGCCGGTGCCGTGATTAACGCTACGGGTGCGCATACGCTGCGTTTCCTGCCGCCACTCGTCTGCGAGGAAGCCGACGTGGACAGTCTGATCGAGATCCTGTCGGGTGTTTTGGGCTAACGCGGCGCAATAACTCAATTTGGACCGGGTTCCGGACTGCGGACGTGCCCTATGCGGCATGATTCAGCGGTCTGGAGCCCGTTTTGCCTTAGATTTGCTAAGGCAGGGAGACCTGCTGGTCAAAAAACATCAAATATGAGTACTGTTACCGATTTGGTAGCAGCAATTTTGGACTAATAAGGCCAGATAGCAAGTCGAAATGGCGATGAAAGCACGATTTTGATCCAACTGTTAGTACTTATAATGGACATATGTTGCGTAACTTAAGCAAATACTATCTTTTTATATGTTGCAAACAAAGTAGCAGTACTCATTTTTGCCATTTTTTGACCACGGCCTTTGCGATAGATGTGCTGGCGGGTTCGAATCCCTCTGCGATGGGCCCAAAAAAGAAAGGCTCCCATTGCTGGGAGCCTATCAAATCAGTGGTGGGCGATGAGGGATGTCCGCGTGCGGCTGGCGCCGCCCGCTTTCGCTTCGGGCCTACGGCCCTCGCGTGCTGCGCTGGAAAACGCTTCGCGTTTCCTCAGCTCCGCACCCTGGCGGGTTCGAATCCCATGCGCTGGGCCCAAACAAAAACGGTCCCCTTGCGAGGACCGTTTCCAATTCGGTGGTGGGCGATGAGGGATTCGAACCCCCAGCCTTGTGCGTGTAAAGCACCTGCGCTAACCGTTGCGCCAATCGCCCGTGCGGAGAGAGTATAGCAAAACAATCGCCCCATTCACCTCATATCCATTAAAGGTAACCGGCGCGTGTCACAGCGGAGCTGATTCAGTTGAGATTGCCTGAACATTCCGCCCCTCTTTACGCCCTCGGGTATACTCAAAAGCTACTGATTCGATTTGATGCCCAGCAACAGCAGAGGGGATAGTATATGTGCGGTTTTGTCGGTTTTGTCGGTGGGACGGATAGCCAATCCGAGGTGCTCACCAAGATGATGGACCGCATCGTCCATCGCGGTCCCGACATGGGCGGTCAGTTTATCGACGGCCGCGTTGCCCTGGGCTTCCGCCGCCTGTCGATCCTCGACCTGACCGAGGCCGGCGCTCAGCCCATGGCCAATGAGGACGGCAGCGTCGTCATTGTCTTCAACGGCGAGATCTACAACTTCCAAGAACTCCGTTCCGAGCTCGAGGCCAAGGGCTACAAGTTCCACTGCGGCGCCGACACCGAGAGCCTCCTGCACGGCTACGAGGAGTGGGGCGAGGCCGTACTCGATCGTCTGCGCGGTATGTACGCCTTCGTCATCTGGGACAAAAAGAAGAACAAGCTTTTTGGCGCCCGCGACATCTTTGGCATCAAGCCGCTCTACTACTATCCCATGGCCGATGCGGGCGACGGCGCTCCGGGCGTGCTCTTTGGTTCCGAGATCAAGAGCTTCCTGGACTACCCGCACTTCCACAAGGCGGTCAACAAAAAGGCTCTGCGTCCGTACATGACGCTGCAGTATTCGGCGACTGAGGAGACCTTCTTCGAGGGTGTCTACAAGCTGCCGCCGGCGCACTACTTTACCGTCGATATCCCGACCGGCAAGATGAACATCGAGCGCTACTGGGATTGCGATTACTCTGCCGTCGAGAAGCCGTTCGAAGAGTATGTCGATGAGCTGGACGAGGTCGTGCACGAGAGTGTCGAGGCCCATCGCATCGCCGACGTCAAGGTCGCGTCGTTCCTCTCTGGTGGCGTCGACTCCAGCTACATCGCCGCTTGCCTCATGCCCGACAAGACCTTCTCGGTGGGCTTTGACTACAAGAACTTCAACGAGACCAACTACGCCAAGGAGCTTTCCGATAAGCTCGGCGTCGAAAACGTTCGCAAGATGATTACCGCCGACGAGTTCTTCGGTGCGCTCGAGGACATCCAGTATCACATGGACGAGCCGCAGTCCAACCTGTCTTCCGTGCCGCTGTGGTTCTTGGCCGAGATGGCCCGCAAGGACGTCACCGTCGTGCTTTCGGGCGAAGGCGCCGACGAGCTCTTTGGCGGCTACGCCTACTACGAGGACACGGTCCCGGTCCGCAAGTACAAAAAGATGGTGCCGCTGCCCATCCGTCGCGCGCTCGGTAACCTGGCGCTGCATATGCCGTACTTCAAGGGACATAACTTCCTGGTCAAGGGTGCCGAGATCCCCGAGAAATCGTTCCTGGGACAGGCTCTGGTATGGCCGGAGCGCGAGGTCGACGGCGTGCTCAAGCCCGAGTACAACACCGGCGATGGCGCCTTCGAGCTTGCCGCTCCCATCTATGCGCGCGTGAAGGGTCAGCCCGAGCTGGTCAAGAAGCAGTACCTGGACATGAACATGTGGCTCCCGGGCGACATTCTGCTCAAGGCCGACAAGATGTGCATGGCGCACTCGCTGGAGCTGCGCGTGCCCTTCCTGGACCGCAAAGTCATGGAGTTCGCCGAGCACATTCCCGACCGCTACCGCATCAACGAGAACGGCAACAAACAGGTACTCCGCCACGCTGCCAACAAGTCGCTGCCCGATGAGTGGGCCACCCGTCCCAAGGTGGGCTTCCCGGTGCCGATTGTCTACTGGCTGCGCGAGCAAAAGTGGTACGACTATGTCAAGGAGTACTTCACCGCGCCGTGGGCAAGCGAGTTCTTCGATACCGACGAGCTCATGCACCTGCTCGATCTGCACTTTGCGGGCAAGGGCGATTTCCAGCGCAAGATCTATACGCCGCTCGTGTTCTTGGTGTGGTACAAGCGCTTCTTTATCGACGAGGACCAGCCCGCTGTTCAGGCTGCCTAGCCTCGGCTTACGAACGCCTGCGCGTAACGGCTCCTCCGGGAGCCGTTTTTGCGTGGGTGCGTTTCAGTTACTATAAAACCGTCCCTGCCAAATGGCTGAGAAAGGTGAAAGATGCACCATTCGGATTCCGCGACCGTGACCACGGTCGATACGCTTGCCAAGCTTCTCGATGTGTGCGGCGAGCTGCGCGCATCGGAGCAGGTTGACGAGCGTGCCGTGACCGGCTGCTCGTTTGATTCGCGCGCGGTCTCGGCAGGTGACGTGTTCTTCTGCAAAGGTGCTGCCTTTAAGCCCGCGTTTTTGCGCATGGCGCTCGATGCGGGCGCCGTCGCATTTGTGTGCGAGGAGTCGCTGGTCGAGTCTCTGGAGCCGCTGGCGCAGGAGAGCGGTGCTGCGATGCTGGTCGTGGACAGCGTTCGCACGGCCATGGCCCTGTTGCCGCCGGAGGTCTACGACCGTCCCGACCACGACGTCAAGATCGTGGGCATCACCGGCACCAAGGGAAAGACCACGGCCGCTTTTATGCTCCAGTCCATCATCAAGGCGGCGGGCGAGTCCTGCGGCATGATCGGCTCGGTGAGTACCGACGATGGCATCGAGTGCTATGAGAGCACCAATACTACGCCCGAGGCCCCCGAGGTCTGGCGCCATATCGCCAACTGCCGCACGTCCGGTCGCCAGTCCATGGTCATGGAGGTCTCGAGCCAGGCGCTCAAGTACCAACGCGTCGAGAATCTGCCGTTTGACGTGGCGTGCTTCCTCAACATCGGCCGCGACCATATCTCGCCGATCGAACACCCCACGTTTGAGGATTATTTTGAGAGCAAACTCAGGATCTTTGACCAGGCAAAGACCGCCGTGGTGAATCTGGGCACCGAAGAGGTCGACCGCGTGCTGGAGGCAGCGTCGACGGCCGAGTGCTTGGTGACCGTTGGCGTCGAGCATCCCGAGGCAAGCCTGTGGGCGAGCGACGTACGCATGGTCGGCTTTAGCATCGAGTTCAACTTGCATGGCCTGTGTGCCGACGAGTCCGAGGCGGGGGAGAAGGTCCTGCTGGGCATCGCGGGAGACTTTAACGTGGAGAACGCGCTGGTCGCTATCGCCGCTGCGCGCGAGATCGGCATCGGTATCGATGCCATCAAGAAGGGCCTCTCCAAACTGCGTGTGCCGGGCCGTATGGAGGTCGTGGAGTCGAAGGACGGCCGCGTGATCTGCGTCGTCGACTATGCGCACAACCAGCTTTCGTTCCGTTCGCTTTTCTCGTCGGTGAAGCGCGCGTTTCCCGCTAGTCCAGTCATTGCGGTGTTTGGCGCTGCCGGCGGCAAGGCGCAGGAGCGCCGCGAGCAATTGCCACGCGAGGCCGCGCCGTATTCCGACCTGATGATCTTTACGAACGAGGATCCAGCTCACGAGGACCCGATGAAGGTCTGTCGCGAGCTTGCCGAACATGTTCCCGACGATACGCCGAACAAGATCATCCTCGATCGCGAAGCCGCTGTGCATGCGGCGTTCAAGGCGGCGCGCGAGGAGTACGTCAACCCCGATGCTCCCACCATTGTCTTGCTGCTGGCAAAGGGTGACGAGGAGCTCATGCACGTGGGCGACGAGTTCGTGCCCATCGAGAGCGACCTTTCGCTGGCCAATCGCCTGATCGATATTACCCAGTTTGACTAATGAACCATGATGGCGGCGGCGCCCTGAGTACGCTGTCGCCATAAGCGTGTTCCCCCAATCAAAACATGCCGTCCAAGTCCAAACCCTTCTACGTAAACGGAGTAACCATGTCCCACAACACCCTGCCGACCGTTGCCGAGCTTTCGGGCGAGATGCGCGAGCGCTTGGCCAAGGTCAAGTACGTCTTTACCGACCTGGATGCCACGATGCTCGCGCCCGGCTCGTGCGTGCTGCGCGACAACGACGGCAACCCCTCGACCAAACTCGTCGAGGCTGTCGTGGCGCTCGCTCGCGCTGGTATTCAGGTGGTTCCCACCTCGGGCCGCAACCGTACCATGATCCACGAGGACGCGCGCGTGCTCGGCCTCAACTCCTACATTGGTGAGATGGGCGGCCTGGTCATGTACGACCTCAAAGCCAACGATTGGGAGTATCTGACCGGCGACATGCCTTACGACCCCGCCTGCGGCCTTACTCCGCACCAGGTGATCGAGCAGACCGGCGTGTGCGAGAAGATCCTTGCCCGCTGGCCGCACAAGATCGAGTATCACAACGACATGTCGACCGGCTACAAATACCGTGAGGTCACCGTCGGCATGCGCGGCGATGTGCCCGACGATGAGGCCCAGGCCATCCTAGACGAGGCCGGCTGCGGTCTGATCTGGGCTTGCAACGGCCATCTGACTCACCTGTCCAAGCCGACGACGCTCGAGCTCGATCGCGTCGAGGACGGTCGCGCATTCAACATCAACCCCGCGGGTCTCAACAAGGGCGTCGCCATTGCGCACTTCTGCGAGCACCTGGGGATCGAGCGCGAGGAGACGTTGGCGCTCGGCGACTCCGAGTCCGACTTCTACATGGCCGATCACGTGGGCACGTTCTGCCTGGTCGAGAATGGCCTGACGAGCGCCGGCGCGCCCGAGTTCCTGGCTGCTTGCGAGAACGCTTTCGTTACGCGCGGCAAAATTGTCGACGGTTGGGCGGCGACGGCAGAGCTGCTGGTCGCGGCGCGTTCGTAGCGCGGCGCCGCCGCACTTGGACATGTCTTTTCGAGAGAGACTGGTGAGGTAATGTCCGATATCGAGAATCCGGCAGGCGACACGCGCCCGATTGGCGTGTTCGATTCTGGTTTGGGCGGTCTGACGGTTGCGCGCGCCATCGCGACGGCGCTGCCGCACGAGTCCGTCTACTACTTTGGCGACACCAAGCGCTGCCCCTACGGCACGCGCACCGAGGATGAGGTGCGCTCGTTTGCGTTGCAGGCGGGTCGTTGGCTTTCGAAGCACGACGTCAAGATTATGGTCATCGCCTGCAACACGGCGACCGCTGCGGCCTTGCGTCTGGCCCAGCAGGTGCTCGACGTTCCCGTGATCGGCGTGATCGCGCCGGGTGCCCGTGCGGCAATCAACAGCACCCGCTCGCGTCGTGTGGGCGTGCTCGCCACCAACCTCACCATTCGCTCGGGCGCCTACACGCGCGCCATTCAGGATCTAGATGCCGGCGTCGATGTATACGGCTGTCCTGCCTCGAGCTTTGTCGAGGTTGTCGAACACGAGCTCGCCTCGGGTGCACATCTGCAGGAACAGTGGCTTGAGAACGAGGACATCTTCGATACGCCTGCCGTGCGTGCGCTGGTGGGTGCCACGGTTGAGCCGCTGCGCGACCACGGTATCGATACCGTGGTGCTCGGCTGTACGCATTTTCCGCTGTTGGTGGGACCTATCCGGCATGCGCTGGGGCCTGGGGTGCGCGTCGTGAGTTCCGCCGAGGAGACCACGCGCGAGCTGACCGATATCCTCACGCGCCGCGAGCAGCTGGCGGGCGACGCCGCCGAGCCGCAGCATCGTTTTGCCACGACGGCCGATAACATTGCCGAGTTTGCGGTGGCGGGCAGCTTTATCTTTGGTCAGCCGCTCAAGAGCATCGAACACATCGATATCGATGAGCTGAAATAGATGTAAGGCAGCCGCCAAAGCCTTCGCCACATCTTTTGCCGAAAGGATATTTCTATGGAGTACATGCAGGTCAACCGCGCCAACGGTCGCGCCGCCAACGAGTTGCGCCCCGTTAAGCTCACCCGTGGCGTCATGAAGCACGCCCACGGCTCGTGCCTGGCCGAGTTCGGCGACACGCGCGTGCTGTGCGCCGCCACTATCGAGGAGGGCGTGCCGGGCTGGCGAAAGGGAGCTAAGGCCGGCTGGGTGACCGCGGAATACGCCATGCTGCCGGCGTCGACCGGCAAGCGCTGCAAGCGCGAGCACGCCAACCGCAAGGGTCGCTCCATGGAGATCGAGCGCCTCATTGGCCGCAGCCTGCGTACCGTCGTCAACATGAAGGCGCTCGGCGAGTACACCGTCACCGTCGACTGCGATGTGATTCAGGCCGATGGCGGCACGCGTACAGCGAGCATCACCGGCGCCTGGGTGGCGCTGCACGACGCCCTCGCCATGTGGGTCGAGGCGGGCAAGATCGATCGCATCCCGCTTACCGGCCAGGTGGCTGCCATCTCCATGGGCGTTGTCGACGGCAATACGCTGCTTGACCTCGATTATTCCGAGGACAGCCATGCCGAGGTCGACATGAACCTCGTCGCCACCGACACCGGTGAGATGATCGAGCTCCAGGGTACCGGCGAGCAGGCGCCCTTCGACCGCAAGCGCCTCAACGCCCTGCTCGACCTGGGCGACAAGGGTATCGCCGAGCTCATCGAGCTTCAGCGCCAAGCCATCGTCTAACCTGCCAAAAAGGGACAGGTTTATTTTGGTAGGTTTTATCTGGGAAAACGTCGAAGTATAAGACTGCCGTTGATTGAGAGGGGAGAGAGGCCGAGGTCCTCGTCGTCCTCAACACGGCATTGCTATAGAGACAAGGAGGCCAGCTATGGCACTTGAGAAGATTGACATCGACACCCTCGACCCGGCGGCGACTATCGTCGTGGCAACAGGCAACGCCCATAAGCTCACCGAGATCGAGGCCATTCTGGGCAAGGTCATGCCCGAGGTGCGCTTTGTGGCGCTCGGCCAGCTGGGTGATTTTGACGATCCCGAGGAAAACGGCACGACGTTTTTGGAGAACGCCATCATCAAGGCGCAGGCTGCGGTTGAGGAGACGGGCCTTATGGCCATTGCCGACGATTCGGGCTTGGTCGTCGACGCGCTGGACGGTGAGCCCGGTGTGTATAGCGCGCGCTATGCGGGCGTGCACGGAGACGATGCCGCCAACAACGCCAAGCTTCTCGTTAACCTGGAAGGCGTGGCAGATGAGGACCGCACCGCACGCTTTATGAGCGTCGTTGCGCTCATCGACACGGACGGCTTGGTCACCTATGGCGAGGGCGCTTGCGAGGGCGTTATCGCGCACGAGGGCCGCGGCGATCACGGCTTTGGCTATGACCCGCTGTTCCTGCCGGTCGACACGCCGGGCAAGACCATGGCCGAGCTCACGGCGGATGAGAAAAACGCCATCAGCCATCGATTCCATGCGCTCGAGCATCTGTCCGCCAAGCTGACGGGCGAGGAGTAGGCCGTGCGCGCGGTGGTGCAGCGCGTACTCAACGCCGGCGTGACGGTCGACGGCGAGTGCGTGGGCCGCATTGGACGCGGCTACCTGGTGCTGCTGGGTGTGGGCCATGGCGATACGCGTGCCGAGGCCGATAAGCTGTGGGGCAAGCTCCGCGGGCTGCGCATCAACGAGGACGAGAACGGCAAGACCAACTTGGCGCTTGCCGATGTCGACGGCGAGGTGCTCGTGGTGTCGCAGTTCACGCTGTTCGCCGACTGCCGCCACGGTCGCCGCCCATCGTTTACGGATGCCGGCGCCCCCGATGTCGCCAACGAGCTCTACGAGTACTTCCTGACGCTTGTTCGTCAAGATGTCGAACACGTAGCACATGGCATCTTCGGCGCCGATATGAAAGTCGACTTGGTCAACGACGGTCCATTCACCATCGTCCTGGACACCGATAGTCTGTAAGTAGTCAATTTGGGACCGGGTTATTTAGCTACTTGCGTATGGCCACAACAGGGTGCTATAGTATTAGAGTTTTGTCTATCTTAGGGGTATTATCCCCTTTTTGAATTGCACCTTCTGGAGGCCCTGTTCATGGAAGAGATGGAAGTCAATCACGTCGACGACATCCACGAGAAGCTGACCGATATGGTGGGCGATCGCGTCAAGGTGAAGGCCAACATGGGCCGCACCCGCGTTGTCGAGCGCATGGGCACCATCAAGAGCGTCCACCCCGCCGTCTTTATCGTCGAGGTTGACGAGCGTCGTGGCCGCAAGTCGCGTCAGTCCTACCAGTATATCGATGTCCTCACCGGTCAGGTCGAGCTGTTCGACCCCGAGAGCGGCGAGCATATCTTTACCCCGCTCGGCAATCAGCTCGAGGAGCACTAACGGTGACCGATCGGTCTCTGACTCTTTCCGCGCCGGCAAAGATTAACCTCTACCTGGGGGTTCATACCGAGCGCGATGACCGCGGCTACCACAGGGTCGATTCCCTGATGGCAGCCGTCGGTCTTTCCGATACCGTGACGGTCACGCCGGCGCAGGCGCTGACTGTCCAGACGGTTCCGGCATCAGATTTTCCCATGCAAAAGAATACGGCGTATCGGGCTGCGGTTGCTATGGCCGAGCATTATGGTCGCGAGGCAAACATCTGCGTGACGATTGAGAAGCGCATTCCATTGTGCGCCGGCTTGGGCGGCCCCTCGACGGATGCGGCCGCGGTCATTGTCGCCTTGGCGGAGCTCTGGGGCATTGATCGCACCGACCCAGCGCTCGACGATATTGCGCGGGGCATTGGTGCTGACGTCCCGTTCTTTTTGCACGCGAGTCCTGCGTTCTACGTAGGTGGGGGAGACGTGCTGGCAACTGAGTACCCCGCGCTGCCCGCGACGCCCGTCGTGCTGGTCAAGCCGCGCGAGGCAAGTGTTTCGACAATTGAAGCCTATCGACGTTTTGACGAGGCCCCGGCGCCTGCGGACAAGCCCGGCGCGATAGCTTCTGCCTTGCGTGCTGGTGATGCCGAGACGGCATATGCACTCATCCATAACAACCTGGGTGTCATTTCTGCACAGATGGAGTCGCAGATTCAAACGGTCCTCGACTGGCTGCGTAAACAGGACGGAACCGTTGCTGTAGATGTGTGCGGATCGGGTGCCTGCTCGTTTGCCATTTGCGACACCGCTGCCACGGCCGAAAGGCTTGCCGATGCTGCCCAGCAAAATGGCTGGTGGGCCTGTGCGACTGAGCTTATTCCCAACACGGTTCAAATCGACGCGCCAAAGAAATAAAAATTTCTCTAGCACGCGGCGAAAATCTTTGTTACTATAGTCGAGCTAACGGGTTGTGGCTCAGTTTGGTAGAGCACTGCGTTCGGGACGCAGGGGTCGCTGGTTCAAATCCAGTCAACCCGACCAGAGCATGAGGAGGGACCGCTTCTTGCGGTCCCTTTTTTTAGCTAGTGTTGTGATACCGCGATACCCGCGGTATACTCATTCGAGCTTGTCTCGCTGTATTGTGGAGGTCTACATGTTTGGACTGAGGGCTCCTGAGCTCATCATTATTCTCGTCGTTGTCCTGATTATCTTCGGGCCCAAGAACCTGCCGAAGCTCGGCAAGTCCCTCGGCTCTACCGTCAAGAATATCCGTGAGGGTATGGAGGGCGACGATAAGGCCGAGACCAAGCAGGCCGAGGAGGTCGTGGTCGAGCAGTCCGAGGAGGACAAGGAGATCGCTGAGCTCGAGGCCAAGCTCGCTGCTGCCAAGAAGAAGCAGGCAGAGGACAGCGACGCGGACGCAGAGTAGTCCCATCCCTTTGGGGTGAGCACCTGACCGGCTTGCCCGCAGGCTAGCCGGTCTTTTTCGTTTTGTTGACAGTTGATCGTTACATCATAGTTGGGGAGATATCCGTATGGACGCAAGCCAGATCGTACTGACCGCTGAGGGCCGCCAGAAGCTCGTCGAGGAGCTCGCTTGGCGTGAGGGCGATTACGCCAAGGAGATCGTCGAGGACATCAAGGAAGCCCGTGCGTTCGGCGACCTTTCGGAGAACTCCGAGTACGATGCCGCCAAGGACAAGCAGGCCCAGAACGCCGCTCGTATCGCCGAGATTCAGGCCATTCTCGCCAACGCCCAGGTTGCTGCCACCACGGGTGATCTGACCGTCTCCATCGGTTCCACCGTTTCGTTGATCGATCCCAACGGTGAGGTCATGGAAGTCACGCTCGTCGGTACCACCGAGACCAACTCGCTCGAGCACAAGATCTCCAACGAGTCTCCGGTCGGCCACGCCATCATCGGTCACGGTGAGGGCGACTCCGTCGAGGTCGTTACGCCTTCTGGCAAGACCCGCGTCTACACCATCGCCAAGATCGCACGCTAGACCACGGTCCCGCGTAAAGGTATGTTTTCGCTCCCTGGGACCGAATCCTGGGGAGCGTTTTAGTTTGAGGAGCTAACTTATGGCAGAGAACCAGAACGCCGCCGATCAGGCATCGACGCTCAACGACGAGCGCGCCACCCGCCTGGCCAAGCGCGCCGCCCTGTTCGAGGCGGGCCAGAACCCCTATCCCGAGCACTCTGAGCTTGAGGACTACGTCGCCGATATCGAGACTAAGTACGCCGACCTTGCCGATGGCGAGGATACCGAGGACGTCGTGAAGATCGGCGGCCGCGTGGTCGCCAAGCGCGGCCAGGGCAAGATCATGTTCATCGTCGTGCGCGATGCGACTGCCGAGATTCAACTGTTCTGCCGCATCAACGACATGGACGAGGCTGCTTGGAATACGCTCAAGGCCCTCGACCTGGGCGACATCCTGGGCGTGACCGGCGTGGTCGTGCGCACCCAGCGCGGCCAGCTTTCCGTTGCCCCTAAGAGCGCGACCCTGCTTGCCAAGGCTGTTCGTCCGCTGCCCGAGAAGTTCCACGGTCTTTCCGACAAGGAGACCCGCTATCGCCAGCGCTATGTCGACCTGATCGCCAACGACGACGTTCGCGAGACCTTCCGTAAGCGTTCGCAGATTCTCTCCACCTTCCGTCGCTTTATGGAGTCCGACGGCTACATGGAGGTCGAGACCCCCATCTTGCAGACCATCCAGGGCGGTGCTACTGCCAAGCCGTTCATCACGCACTTCAACGCGCTCGATCAGGAGTGCTACCTGCGTATTGCCACCGAGCTGCACCTCAAGCGCTGCATCGTCGGTGGTTTTGAGCGCGTGTTCGAGATCGGCCGCATCTTCCGTAACGAGGGCATGGACCTTACCCACAACCCCGAGTTCACCACGATGGAGGCCTACCGTGCCTTCTCCGACCTCGAGGGCATGAAGGCGCTCGCCCAGGGTGTCATTAAGGCGGCTAACAAAGCCATCGGCAACCCCGAGGTCATCGAGTACCAGGGCCAGACCATCGACCTTTCTGGTGAGTGGGCCAGCCGTCCCATGACCGACATCGTCTCCGACGTGCTCGGCAAGCAGGTCACTATCGACACGCCGGTCGAGGAGCTCGCCGCTGCCGCACGTGAGAAGGGTCTGGAGGTCAAGCCCGAGTGGACCGCCGGCAAGATCATCGCCGAGATCTACGACGAGCTGGGCGAGGACACCATCGTCAACCCCACCTTCGTGTGCGATTACCCCATCGAGGTCAGCCCGCTGGCCAAGCGCTTTGAGGACGACCCGCGCCTGACGCACCGCTTTGAGCTGGTCATCGCCGGTCACGAGTACGCCAACGCGTTCTCCGAGCTCAACGACCCGGTCGACCAGGCCGAGCGTTTTGCCGCCCAGATGGCCGAGAAGGCTGGCGGCGACGATGAGGCCATGGAGTACGACGAGGACTACGTGCGCGCCCTCGAGTACGGTATGCCTCCTGCGGGTGGCATCGGCATCGGTATCGACCGCGTGGTCATGCTGCTCACCAACCAGGCTTCCATCCGCGACGTCCTGCTGTTCCCGCACATGAAGCCCGAGAAGGGCTTCCAGTCCGGCGCTGCTGCCGCTAAGGCCGCCGAGGCCGGCAATGCCGCGAGCCCGTTCGTCAAGTCGCTCAAGCCCACGCTCGACTACTCCAAGATCGCCGTTGAGCCGCTGTTCGAGGAGTTCGTCGACTTCGACACCTTCTCCAAGAGCGATTTCCGTGCCGTGAAGGTCAAGGCATGCGAGGCCGTCAAGAAGTCCAAGAAGCTGCTGAACTTCACGCTCGATGACGGCACCGGCACCGACCGTACCATCCTCTCCGGCATTCACGATTACTACGAGCCCGAGGACCTGGTCGGCAAGACCCTGCTCGCCATCACCAACCTGCCTCCGCGCAAGATGATGGGTATCCCCAGCTGCGGCATGCTGATCAGCGCTGTCCACGAGGAGGAGGGCGAGGAGCGCCTCAACCTGATCCAGCTCGACGCCTCCATCCCCGCCGGCGCAAAGATGTACTAATTGGTTCCGCCGTTCTACCGAACGGCGGACCAGCCGACGCTGCGCGACGCCCAGGGCGACAATTTGTCATTCAAAAGGCAAGGCATGACCAGAAGGTCTATGCCTTGCCTTTTTCATGCCAACTTGTTCGCCCTGGACGTCGCTCGCTGTCCGTCCTCTATCTGCGGCGTTGACTTGGTTGACACTTAGAACATCGATGTAGTCATTGGGGACGTTCTTAAACGACTACTCAATGGCTATTGCGCACATGGTTCGCATGACAGCCGCCTCTTTTATGTTTCCTTTAGCCGTTGCTGCCTAGGATGGGGGTTAGTCGGTAGGAAGGGAGCGTCTATATGGACGACGCGAGCGAGCGCGCGATTGAAGAGGACATGCTCGATCAGTTCAACTACTTTGATGATGAGGACGAGGAGCTGATCGACCGTCGCGAGCCGGCGCCGCTTGATTCCTTTGATCTGGTCGATGAAGAGGCTGATGAGGTTGAGGGTGAATCAGTGGAGCCCCCACAGCCTTCGCGCCTTGACTCGCTGCTTTCGAGAGCCCCCATGCACCACGGCGTTCGTGCCGGCGCGCTCCATATGAAAACTGACTGGCACCAGATCGTGACGGCAGGCGATGAGCTTGCCGTCGATGCGCCACTCACCGATAAGTCATCCATCATCTGCCGCACCGGCATGCTTATGCTGGCAAGCGGAACAGGTGCCTGGCGCGTGCGCGATACCATGAATCGTGTTGCTGCCGTGCTCGGCGTCACGATTCACGTCGATCTGAGTCTCCTGTCGTTTGAGTGCACCTGCATCGAAGATGGCCACTGCTTTAACGAGGTTGTCAGCCTGCCCACAACGGGCGTCAATACCCATCGCATTTGGATGATGGAGAGCTTCTTAAAGGAAATCGAGACGTATGGGCGCCGGTTTACCGTGCACGAATACCACGAGATGCTCAAGACCGTTGAGAGCTCAAAACCCGATTACTCTCCTTGGCAACAGGGCCTTGCGGCAGCCTGTGCTTGCGGCGCCTTCGTCTTTTTGCTCGGCGGCGGCCCTATCGAGATGGCCTGCGCATTCGTAGGCGCTGGTGTCGGCAACTTTGCTCGCTCCCATATTCTCAAGCAGGGTCTTGGCCAGTTTAGCGCGCTGACGACGGGCGTTGCGCTCGCTTGCGTTTCGTATCTGCTGGCATTGCTCGGCCTTGGCCAGGTCGTACCGGGGGCAATGTCGCACCAAGAAGGCTATATCGGCGCCATGCTCTTTGTGATTCCCGGCTTTCCCCTCATTACGGCAGGCCTCGACATCGCTAAGCTCGATATGCGAAGCGGCATTGAGCGTCTTTCGTATGCCGTGTCGATTATTGTGATGGCGACCCTTGTGGGCTGGATGGTTGCCGAGTGTGTGGGGCTGGCACCGGATGATTTTGCCCCGCTCGGCCTTTCGCCGCTTGCCCTTACGCTCCTGCGCGTGGTGATGAGCTTCGTTGGCGTATTCGGCTTCTCGGTTATGTTCAACAGTCCGGTAAAGATGGCAGCGGCGGCAGGGCTCATCGGCGCCGTGTCTAATACCTTGCGCCTTACGCTCGTCGATGCGCCGACGCTGTTTCCCTTTCTGGGCCTGAGCGTAGGTATGCCTCCCGAGGCGGCAGCGTTTATCGGCGCGCTGGTATCGGGACTGCTGGCAAGCTTGGCCGAAGTCAAGCTCACCTACCCACGTATCGCCCTCACGGTGCCATCAATTGTCATTATGGTGCCGGGCCTGTATCTGTATCGCTCGATGTACTACATGTGCACCTTCGATACGGTCAATATGCTCGGTTGGTTTGTGCGTGCAGTGCTCATCGTGGCGTTTTTGCCCGTTGGTCTGGGTGTGGCACGTACACTCACCGACCCTCGCTGGCGCCACACCAGCTAATTGGTGCAAGGAGGACAGGTCACTTTGCACCAAATGAGTTGCGGTGAAATAGAGACTGAATTGCTGCTTAAAGGGTCAAAACAGTCCGTATTCCACCGCAACTTATGGGGTCGGGGGATTATTGGTGCCCTGCATCTTCATAAACTCAACGCTTACGAAGCACGTGCTTTTCGTGCTAGGCTGGTTTCACCACATAAGTAGTCGCAGACGCACGTACCGCGGGCGGGCGAGATGAAGTCCCAACAGCTCCATCTCGCCCGCCCGTTTTTGTTGCGTGGTGCCGCGGCGTAACACAGAAAGGACCATGCCCTTTATGCCTATCAACAAACGAGAGAGCCTGCTGTTCACCTTTATCATGTGCTTTTGCATGGTGCTCTGGATGAGCATCTACAACGTTGCCCTGCAGCATGGGGCCATCAACGGCGAGGTTGTTGCCGCCGCGTGGCTCGGCTTCCCCGTTGCCTACGTTTTTGCCATGTGCTGCGACTGGTTTGTTGCCAGCCCCCTTGCTAAGGGCTTCGCCTTTAAATTCCTGGTCACGCCGGGCAAGAGCTCGCCGCTTGCCATGACGCTCGCCGTCAGCTCCTGCATGGTTGTTCCCATGGTTATCATCATGTCGCTCTACGGCGCGTGCGAAGGCCTGTTCCATATGCCCGGCGGCCCGCTTGCCAATTTGCAGGCGCTGCCGATGATGTGGCTCGTCAACATTCCGCGCAACTTTATCATGGCCCTGCCTTGGAACCTGCTAGTGGCTGGTCCGGTTGCTCGCTTTGTCTTCCGCCGCGCCTTCCCCATGGGAACCGTCTTTGAAGAGCGGCATATGGAGCTCGTGCGCATGCCTGGCGCTTCCGTTGCCGATGCCGTCAATGACGTTGCCGAGAGCATGGACGCCGAGCCTGCCTGCTAGGCAACAGCCTCTAACCTAGAGCGCCCGCCGCACCCGGCGATTCCTTTTTTGTAGACGTTGTCGTATGGCTGCATGCGGAAAAGGCCCCAGCGGTTAACATATACTCCATATGGGTAAAGAGACCAAAGCGCCGCCACGAGTGGCGCTTTGCGTTTGAAAAAAACTAGCTCGTCTAAGAGGAACTAGCATGTTAGACCGTTTTACCGATCGCGCGCGCAAGGTCATGTCCATGGCCAAGCAAGAAGCGCTCGATCTTCACTCAAATAAGGTGGGTACCGAGCACCTGCTGCTCGCACTTGCCAAGGAGGACGAGGGCATCGCTGCCGAGGCGCTGCGCTCGCTCGATATCTCCTACGATGACATCATGGATACCCTCAAAGAGGTCCAGACCACGGTTCCCGAGCCCAGCGAGGAGACCGAGGCTGCCAAGCTCGCCTTTACGCCGCTCGTCATCAGCGTGATGGAGCGCTCCTTCCGCGTGGCACGCGAGAACAACCAGACCTACGTTTCGACCGAGCACTTGCTGATCGGCATCGTCGAAGAGGGCAACGGCATGGCCATGGACATCCTCATGCGCCTGGGCGTGTCGTCCGCCTCCATCAAAAAGGCTATCGAGAAACTCACCGCCAAGGACCAGGACAAGAAGCGTCCGCTCGCCGGTGCCGGTGCCGGGCGTCCCGGTGCGGGCCTGCCGTTCTTTAGCGGCTCGGATGCCTCTCAGCAAAAGGGGAGTGGCACCGATACGCTTAAGCAGTTCGCGACCAACCTCACGCAGAAGGCGCGCGACGGCGAGCTCGATCCCGTGATTGGCCGCGAAAAGGAAGTCCAGCGCATGATGGAGATCCTTTCGCGCCGCACCAAGAACAACCCGCTCATTCTGGGCGACCCCGGCGTGGGCAAGACGGCCATCGTCGAGGGCCTGGCTCAGCAGATAGCAGCCGGCAACGTGCCCGAGAACCTCATGAACCAGAATATCTGGACGCTCGACCTGCCGGGTCTCGTTGCGGGCGCCAAGTATCGCGGCGAGTTTGAGGAGCGCCTCAAGAACGTGATCCAGGAGGCCACCGAAGCCGACGACGTCATCCTGTTTATTGACGAGATGCACACCATCATCGGTGCCGGTTCTGCCGAGGGCTCCATCGACGCGAGCTCCATGCTCAAGCCCGTGCTTGCGCGCGGTGCCTTCCAGATTATTGGCGCCACCACGGCCGAGGAATTCCGCAAGTACCTCACCAAGGACCCGGCCTTCGAGCGTCGCTTCCAGACCATCGATGTCGAGGAGCCGAGCGTCGAGGACACGGTCAAGATCCTGACCGCGCTCAAGCCGCGCTACGAGGAGCACCACCATGTGCGCTATACGCAGGGTGCTATCGAGGCCGCCGCGAACCTTTCCAACCGCTACATCCAGGATCGCTTCCTGCCCGATAAGGCCATCGACCTCATCGACGAGGCCGGTGCCCGCGCTCGCATCGCCGCGAATCGCGCGCCCGAGCCGGTGCGTGAGGCTGAGCATCGCATAGAGGAGCTCAAGGCCGCCGCGCAGGAGGCCACCGAGAGCGATGACATGAACAAGGCCGCCGAGATCACCGAGCAGCAGAAGGCCGCCGAGATTGAACTCGCCGAAGCCAAGGCCGCCTGGACCGCCGAGCTCGACGCCAGCCCGCTCACCATCGACGTGAGTCAGATTGCCGACATCGTGTCCGTGACCTCTGGCGTGCCGGTTTCCTCGCTCACCGAGAGCGAGAGCCGTCGCCTGCTGCAGACCGAAAGCGTGCTCAAGACCCGCATTATCGGCCAGGACGAGGCCGTCGAGGCCGTCGCCAAGGCCGTGCGCCGCAGCCGCTCGCCGCTCAAGGACCCGCGTCGCCCCGGCGGTAGCTTTATCTTCCTGGGCCCCACCGGCACGGGCAAGACTGAGCTCGCCAAGACGCTCGCCGAGTACCTTTTTGGCAGCAAGGACGCGCTCATCAGCTTTGACATGTCGGAGTTCGGCAGCGAGTTCGAGGTCTCCAAGCTCATCGGTAGCCCTCCGGGTTACGTGGGCCATGACGAGGGCGGCCAGCTCACCAAGGCTGTGCGCCGTCACCCGTACTCGGTTGTGCTGTTCGACGAGATCGAGAAGGCACACCCCGACATCTTCAACATTCTGTTGCAGGTGCTGGAGGAGGGTCGTCTGACCGATAGCCAAGGCAAGACGGTCGACTTCCGCAACACCGTGATCATCATGACGTCCAACGTGGGCGCCCGCGAGATCGCACAGGATGCGAGCGTTGGCTTTGGCACTACCGGCGAGCAGGGTCTCACGTCGAGTGAGATCAAGGGCCGCGCGATGGGCGAGCTCAAGCGCCTGTTCCGCCCCGAGCTGCTCAACCGTATCGACGACATTGTGGTGTTCCAGAAGCTCTCGGGCGAGAACCTGACCAAGATCGCTCACCTGCTGGTGGATGACCTGCGTCAGCGTCTGATCGCAAACGGCATGAACATCAAGCTCACCGATGCGGCCTACGACAAGATTGTGGCGGAGGGTACCGACCTCACCAACGGCGCGCGTCCGCTGCGTCGTGCCATCCAAAAGCTCATCGAGGATCCGCTGTCCGAGGAACTGCTGGCTGGCGAGTGGGGCGAGGGCGATACCGTCCTGTGCGACGTGGTCGACGGCAAGTTTGTCTTTAGCCACGGCACGGGTGAGATTCCGGCGCCGCGTCCGGCGGGTGCACTCGGGGGCGATACCGCTCCGGCGGCGCCGCACACCGGAAACGCCGCGCCTGTGAGCAGTGGCGTGAGCTCGGGCCCCGGCGGCATGATGCAAGCCGGTTCCGGCGCGCTGTAGGGATTAAACATACCTTGTATAACGGGGGGCGTTTCCGATAAGGAAGCGCCCTCATTTCTATTGAAATGCGCTTCAATCTGCCGTGCTATACTAAAATCGAGATATAGTATAGCAAAGGAGCTGATATGCCTACGTCAATACTCGACACGCGGCCAGTTCAGATGAACGTGCGTATAGATCGCCAGCTCAAAGAGGCGGGAGACGCCGTCCTGACTCATATTGGCATGACGCCGTCACAAGCCGTTCGGACACTTTGGGAGTATCTGGTCGTTAACGGACGCATGCCCTCGAAGGGAGACGCGGCGGCTCCGGTTTCTGACGGAGTGGAGCCCCGGCGCATGGAGTCAAGGGCCGCGCAAGGCAGCCATATCGTTCGCGATTCGTGCCTCAAATACGGCATCCCCATCCCTGAGTTCTCGGGAGACTATGACGACCTCTATGAGGAGGCCATGGCGGAGCGCTATCCCGAGTGGGTGGAACTATGAGCACAGAAGGCGTCCTCAAGCTGTTAATCGATACCAACGTATGGATGGATTATTTTTCCGGCAGGTCCGACCGTACGGCAAATGTCGTCCATCTGATCGAGATTGCCGACGCCTCGGAGCGGATTGCTCTGTTTGCCTCGTCGCTTTCGGTCAAAGACGTTTCATATCTTGTCTCGGCGGCAATCAAGCAGGAGTGCCGAAGAAAGACTGGCTCACTGAGCGATAACGCCATTGCGGCGGCAGACGAAACGGCCTGGGCATGCGTTCGACAGATGCGCGAGCTAGCCCTCATCGCCCCGGTCGGTGCAGACGAGGTCTTCGACTCCTTTGTGTTCAAGTACCACCACAATGACTTTGAGGACGACCTGATGCTGGGCGTCGCCAATCGCATTGATGCCGATTACGTCGTGACGGAGGACAAGAATCTTATTAAACATACCAATGGTGTATGCATTAATGTTCAACAGGCGTTGAGGTTGGTTGGGGGGTCCAACGTTCTCTCTGCACGGTCCGTCTAGCTTGCTTTACCTTGATAAAGTGGCGTTTCCTCACCGTTAGCCGATGATGCGAGGGCGCTCGGCGTTTTCGACTGGTTTATGCACGCAAAGTCTGGGAATATACAAGTCGCATGTCTTACTGTCTAACCAGTTGCGCCAAGGAGGCACCATGGACTACAAGATTACCGGCTACGAGCCCGCCCAGCTGTTCCATTTCTTTGAGGAGGTCAGCGCGATCCCCCGTGGGTCTGGCAACGAGAAGGGCATCAGCGATTTCCTGGTCGCGTTTGCCAAGGAGCGCGGTCTCGATGTGTATCAGGACGAGGTCTACAACGTCATCATTCGCAAGCCCGCATCTGCCGGCGCCGAGAATGCCCCGACCGTGATGCTACAGGGCCACATCGATATGGTGTGCGACAAGTTGGGCTCCGTTGAGCACGACTTTACGACCGATGGTATCGACCTGGTCGTCAAGGACGGCGTCCTCACCGCCAACGGCACCACCCTGGGCGCCGACAACGGTATCGCCGTCGCTCTGATGCTCACTGTTCTCGATGACGATTCGATCGTTCACCCTGCCCTCGAGTGCGTATTCACCACCGACGAGGAGACTGGCCTGGTCGGCGCCGAGACGCTCGACAAGTCCCAGATTAGCGCCCGCACCATGATTAACCTTGACTCCGAGGAAGAGGGCGTTGCCACCGTCAGCTGCGCCGGCGGTGTCGTCGTTACCTACACCTGCCCGATCGCGCGCGAGCACAAGACCGGTAGCACCCTCACGCTCGACATCTCCGGCCTGCTGGGCGGTCACTCCGGCAGCGATATCCACCTAGAGCGCGGCAACGG
The DNA here is from genome assembly GCA_046883645.1 of Collinsella sp. Lineage (GTDB taxonomy): Bacteria > Actinomycetota > Coriobacteriia > Coriobacteriales > Coriobacteriaceae > Collinsella. The sequence goes on from JBKTBE010000008.1 coordinate 31,371, forward strand.
CAACCTCATCATGGCCCGCATCATCGACCGCCTGATGGTCGCTGGCGAGCCCGCCATCGTCAGCTTTAACGGCGGCACTAAGGACAACGCCATCAACCGTGAGTGCAAGGCTGTTCTGGTCTACGCCGACCACGCTGCCGCCGAGGCCTGCGGCCCAGATTGCAAAGGCATCATCGCCGACGTCACTGCCGAGCTCGAGGTCTTCGACCCCGGCTTTACTTGCACCGTCGAGATTGCCGATGACGCCGAGGTCGAGGCCATGGACCAGAAGTCCGCGCTTGCCCTCATCCGCGCCCTGCGTCTTGCCCCTAACGGCGTGATTCGCCGCAACGTCGCCACCGACGGTTCTGTCGAGGTTTCCTCCAACATCGGTGTGGTTGCCACTTCTGACGACGAGGTCAAGATCATGCTGTCCCCGCGCTCCTCGATCACCTCGCTGCAGAACGAGTTCAAGGACCGCCTGCAGACGCTTGCCGATGTCCTGGGCTTCGACGCCAAGTTTGAGTTCGAGTATCCCGGCTGGAGCTATGCCGAGCATTCGCCGGTCCGCGACGTCTTTGTCGAGAGCTATCGCGAGCTCTTTGGCTCCGAGCTGCGCATCGAGTCCATTCACGCCGGCCTTGAGTGCGGCCTGTTTGCCGAGGCCCTGCACGGCCTGGACGCCATCGCCGTGGGCCCGACGCTCTCCGATGTCCACACTCCGGACGAGAGCATGGAGCTTGCTTCTGCCGAGCGCTTCTACGAGCTGCTCATCGACGTCCTCAAGCGCCTCGCTGCGTAAAGGTTGCGCTAGCAGCAGTCCGAGTCACGTGCTAGCGGATTGCAAATGACATTATGAGAGGGGGCACCCGGTCTTTTGCGACGGGTGCCCCCTCTCTTTTGTTTGATAATTGCGAAATTACGGCCACCTAGTCCATTTCTGCCCTGATGAGGTCGAGGGCGCGCTGGCAGTTTTCGCGGACGGGGCCGAGCATATGCTCGCGCAGGTCCGCCATGCCGGGCAGGTCGGCGTATTCGTCCATGACCTCTTCCATGCAAATGGGTACCTCGTAGGCGAGGTCCATCATGGTCGCAAAGCAAAACTTCTCGGATAGCCCGGCATCGGTGAGCGTCGCCTCCAGCGTGGGGTCGCCCATACCGTGGTATCGGCGGATAGCGCCTGGACCGATGCACCCCACACGATTTTCGCCGCCAACGCTCATGGCAAGGCGCGCCCGGCGGCGCATGCGCTCATACGCCAAACCCGACGCGACATCGTACATTCGAGCCATCATGGCTGCGCCGTCGTTTCCAAGGAGCAGGGAATAGTTTTTCGCGTGCGCATCCGGTGCGCCGATGATGGCGTTAAAGAAAAGTATCTGCGTAAACAGATACAGGTTAAGTTGATGGTGGCTCGTATTTACGAGGAGCTCTTGAATGTCGCGTGTGGTCGGGCCGCCGTCTGCCGTGTACTTTTGGGCGGGCATCACCCCAAGTGCCTGACAGAGGTCTTCTTGATGTAGGCGCCTGATCGTTCCGTCTTTGACTTTCACGCGGTCATAGCGCTCAACAATGAGGGCAGGTTCGTCCTCAAACATACGATATTCGACGTTTGCCGTTGCGATGCCGGCGCGCTGGGCGCTTTTCATGCAGACAAACTCATTGAGAGCCTCGAGTTTAAATCCGATAACGCCATTTTTGAAAATATGCGTCGTGGGCGAGGAGCCCATGCATTCGCACCAGCGGTCGTTTATGAACGCGAGCGCGAACTTGCCCTGGTTGCCTCCAAGTGACCAACTTTCATCTAGACCCATCCACGATGCATCGCGGTCATCTCTGATCGACTTGAGACGAAGAGCAATTTCGTGGTCGTCTATAGGGCGGTATTCGCCAGCGCGATGCAGGACGGCGTCGGCATCTTCTTCGGCACAAAACTGCACTCCGCCCGGACAGTCGAGTCCGATATGGCTGAGCAACGCAACGGGATTGTTGGGCCTAACGTCGAATTCGGCGGCAATCGCTTTTCGTTGGTCCTCGCTGTCGGGTAGAAGGCCAAACAGGTACGGATTCATGACCTGTTGTCCGTATGTGCGATTCGATACGGGTATGTTGGTCGATAGGGCTGGCCCGTCATAGTCATGATCGTAGGTAAAGCTGATAAGACCGTTCTCATCTTGCGCGAGCGTTCCAGCAGGCACGCCGCAAATAATGGTCCGAAGTGATGTTCTGGCCATTGGCTATTTCCCTTCGGGCATGGTTTGGCTAGATGCGTTTGCGGCAATCGAGACTCCGAGATTGGACATGGCGAAATCGGCGAAGGCCCTGTCGTAGAGCTCGGACGTAAGGGGGGTATCTGCAAGAGCCGGAATGGTTGTGCTGCGACGGTTGCGATGATGAAGACGTTGAGCGTGATGGCGTCTGGAGGTGCTGCAAGGTTGATCAGCATGCGGGGCGTCGACTGGGTGCTCATTTTTCGTTTCGCTTATATCCCCTTGTGCTGCGAGCGCCAGTTCAAGAGCGTCGAAAATCGCCAGCAGCTTGTCGAGTCGAATGCCGGTGGCGTCTCCTAGCTCGAGCGATGCAAGCAGGCGCTCCGAAACACCGGCCTTTTTGGCGAGGGTGGCACGGGTGAGACCCTGAGTCTCGCGTGCCTGGCGCACGTAGATGCCAGCTTGGCGTGGTGTGGTGATGGGAAGGATATCCACGGCTATCTCCTAACGTGCAGGCTTTTGCATCCTAGTATGACATGCAAAAGTCTGCATGAAAAGGCCTCATGCAAAACTCTGCATGAGGCCTTATACGGACGTTTAGTTTTGAAGGGTGTTTTACAGCACTAAAATCCCTAGGTGCTCCAGCAAAATCTTGAGGCCGATGAGGATGAGCACAACGCCGCCCACGATGGTGGCGGGCTTTTCGTAGCGCGCGCCAAAGATGCGGCCAATCGCCACGCCGGCAACGGAGAAGATGAAGGTCGTGATGCCTATGAGCGACACGGCGGGAACGATGTCGACGGAAAGCGCGGCGAACGAGATACCCACGGCCAGGGCGTCAATCGAGGTGGCGATGGCGAGGATCAGGTACTCGCCCAGGTCAATCTTTTCGGCATCCTTGCCGTCGCCTTCATCCTCGTCTTCGGTAAAGGCCTCCCACAACATTTTGCCGCCGATGAAGGCGAGCAGGATAAAGGCGATCCAGTGGTCGATGGGGCCGATGATGCTCATGAATTGACTGCCAAGCGCCCATCCGATCACGGGCATGCCTGCCTGGAAGCCGCCAAAGAACAGGCCGAGCACTACGGCGACCTTAAGGTTGATCTTCTTCATGCCAAGGCCCTTGCAGATGGATACGGCAAAGGCGTCCATCGAAAGGCCAACGGCGAGCAACACGAGCTCTGCGAGTCCCATAGTCTGGCTCCCTCTCTGCGGGCGGGCCCGCGTGTACCTCTTGGGGGAGTAACAAAAAAGACTCGTGGCGTACGCGTTGCGCGCACAGCCACGAGTCTCGTTCATTAAGGCAAGCCAGGCCGCATCGGCCAGTGTGTTGACTTGCCGCGCCACCGGAGGCGAACCCGATCACGCGACTACTCCCTCATTTATGCGAATCCCGATGCTACCACATAAGCAGCTCATTTGGATTGGGGCTCTCAGCTGTGTTCGCTCATTCTGTAAGCATCGGATTTTGCGGGCGTCACAGGGGCAAACCGTGAGAAACTTATTGACGTTTATGGAGCGTATACGATGGGAGCGATGCCTTGGATAAGAACGAGCTGCAAAAGCGTATGGAACAGGCCATTCGCCTGACGGCACCTGGCCAGCCGATCCGCACCGCCCTCGACATGATCATTGCCGGTCACCTGGGTGCCCTTATCTGCGTCGGCGACACTGAAAACGTGCTCGCCGCCGGTAACGACGGCTTCCCGCTCAACATTTCGTTTACCTCGAACCGCCTGTTCGAGCTTTCCAAGATGGACGGCGCCATCGTTATCGATGGTGACCTCACCCAGATCCTGCGCGCCAACTTCCACCTCAATCCCGATCCCTCGCTCGCCACGAGTGAGACGGGCATGCGTCACCGTACTGCCGCTCGCATGTCGGTGCTCACCGACGCCATCGTGATCTCGGTTTCGGCTCGTCGTGCCGTCGTCAACGTGTACGTCCACGGCAAGAGCTACGAGATCCAGCCCGTCACCACCATCATGAGCTCGGTCAACCAGCTCGTCGCCACGCTCCAGACTACCCGTCAGTCGCTCGATCGCTCCCTGCTGCGCCTGACGGCCCTTGAGCTCGACGACTACGTCACGCTCGCCGACATCACCGGCATCTTCTCGAGTTTCGAGATCATGCAACAGGCAAAGACCGAGCTTAAGGATTGCATCGTCAAGCTGGGTAACCAGGGCAAGCTCGTGCAGATGCAGCTCGAGCAGCTCGCGGGCTCCAGCATGGATACCGAATACGACTTGATGATCCGCGACTACGCAAGCGATTCCTCCGAGGCAAACGCCGAGAAGATTCGCGCCGAGCTGAGCCGCATGACGCCTAAGGACCTGTCCGACCCGCAGCATGTGGCGGCGGTTCTGGGCTATGACGACCTGGACGAGGACTCCGTCATGACGCCGCTGGGCCTGCGCACGCTTTCGCGCGTGTCCGTCGTGCGCGACGGCGTGGCCGAGAAGATCGTCGACGAGTACGGCTCGCTGCAGGAGCTCATGGATGACATCAGCGAGGATCCGGAGCGCCTGGGCGACTTTGGCGTTAACAACCCTGCCATTCTTGCGGACTCCCTGTACCGCATGAAGGGCACCAAACAGGGGAACGCATAATGGCGCCCGTATGCGCCGTGGTCGTTGCCGGTGGCAGCGGCCAGCGCTTTGGTAACCCCGGCGGCAAGCAGCTCGTCAATGTAGCGGGCCGTCCGCTTATGAGCTGGTCCATCCGCGCGTTTGACCGTAGCGATAAGGTCGGCCACATCGTCGTGGTTTGCCCTGCCGAGCGCCGTGCCGAGATGCGCCGCTTGGCTATCGACCCGTTTGACTATGACACGCCCATCAGCTTTGCCGATGCCGGCGATACTCGTCAGGATTCCACCCGCGCCGGCGTGCACGCGGTGCCGGCGGGTTTCGAATATGTCGCTATCCACGACGGCGCCCGTCCGCTCATTACGACCGAGGCCATCGACCACGCTATCGACGTGCTCGTGAGCGACCGCTCGCTCGACGGTGTCGTGTGCGGCCAGCCCGCGATCGACACGCTCAAGATCGTCGATGGCGACAATATCGTCGAGACGCCGCCGCGTGAGCTCTACTGGGCCGCACAGACGCCGCAGATCTTTAGCGTCGATGCTATGAAGCGCGCCCATGCTGCAGCCATTGCCGAGGGCTTTATCGGCACCGATGATTCGTCGCTGGTCGAGCGCATGGGTGGGCGCGTCCGCTGCGTCCAGAGCCCGCGCGATAACCTTAAGGTGACGGTGCCCGAGGACCTGCGTCCCGTAACCGCGATTCTGCTTGGCCGCATGGCCGAGGGAGAGGACCTTCCCCATGTTCAGTAACCTGCGCATTGGCCATGGCTACGACGTCCACCGTCTGGTGGAGGGGCGTCGATGTATCATCGGCGGTGTCGACATTCCCTACGAGCGCGGCCTGCTGGGCCACTCGGATGCCGATGTGCTCGCGCACGCCTTGGCCGACGCCATTCTGGGCGCCTGCCGCGGGGGAGACATCGGCAAGCTATTCCCCGATACCGACCCCGCCTATGAGGGTGCTGATTCGATGGTGCTGCTCGCTCGCGTGATGGGCTATGCGCGCGAGCTGGGCTTCGAGTTTGTCGATGCCGATTGCACCATTGCCTGTCAACAACCCAAGATCACCCCGCACCGCGATGCCATGCGCGCCAACCTTGCCCATGCCCTGGGCGTTGACGTCGAAAACGTGGGCGTCGCCGCCACTACGACCGAAAAGCTCGGTTGGGAAGGCCAGGGCGAGGGAATCGGCGCCTGGGCCGTCTGCCTGCTACAGAAAACCGTTAAGGAGTAACGAATGCGTATCTACAACAGCGCTACCCATAAAAAGGAAGAGTTCCAGCCCATCGAGTCCGGCAAGGTCCGCATGTACGTGTGCGGCCCCACGGTCTACGACAACATTCACATCGGCAATGCCCGCACGTTCATCAGCTTTGACGTGATTCGTCGCTGGCTCATCGCGAGCGGCTACGAGGTCACGTTCGCCCAGAACCTCACCGATGTCGATGACAAGATCATCAAGCGCGCCAACGAGCAGGGCCGCACTGCCGCCGAGGTCGCGACGGAGTTCTCGGACAAGTTCATCGGCGTCATGCGCGCCGCCAACGTGCTCGATCCCGATGTGCGTCCTCGCGCCACCAAGGAGATCGGCCCCATGATCGCCATGATCAAGACGCTCATCGAGCAGGGCCACGCCTACGCCGCCGATAACGGCGACGTGTACTTTGCCGTGCGCAGCGATCCCAACTATGGTCAGGTCTCGGGCCGCAACATCGACGACCTTATGGTTGGCGCGCGCATCGAGGAGAACGAGGACAAGAACGACCCGCTCGACTTTGCCCTGTGGAGGCCGCTAAGCCCGGCGAGCCCAGCTGGCCGGCCCTGGGGCGAGGGTTGCCCGGGGCACACCGAGTGCGCCGCCATGGTGCATCGCTACCTGGGCACCCCGATTGACATCCACGGCGGTGGCTCCGACCTTGCCTTCCCGCATCACGAGAACGAGTGCGCCCAGGCCACCTGCGCCTGGCACCAGGGCTTCTCCAACACCTGGATGCACACGGGCATGCTGCTGGTAGACGGCGAGAAGATGTCCAAGTCGCTCGGCAACTTCTTTACGCTGGCCGAGGTCCTCGAGCAGCACTCCGCCGCCGCCCTGCGCCTGCTGATGCTGCAGACGAGCTATCGCTCGCCGCTCGACTTTTCTTGGGAGCGCCTGGAGGGTGCCGAGAACTCGCTCACGCGTATCGCCGGTACGGTCGAGAACCTGCGCTGGGCCGCGAACCATGCGACGGCCGATGCCGATGAGGCAGCATCCGAGGCGTTTGCCGCCAAGGCCGCCGAGACCCGCGCCGCCTTTAAGGAGTGCATGGACGACGACTTTAACACCGCCGGTGCCATGGGTGCCGTCTTTGGCTTTGTGACCGAGTGCAACCAGTACCTGGAGCAGGCGGGCGATGCTGCCGACAAGGCCGCCGCGCTTGCCGCCGCCGACACGCTGGCCGAGCTGCTCGATACGTTTGGCGTTGAGCTCCCCGAGCCCAAGGTAGAGCTGCCGCTGGGTCTGCTAGGCGTTGCCGCCGGCCTGGTCGCCTACACGGGCGACGACGTGGACGAGGCTGCTGCCAAGATTCTCGAGGCCCGCGCCGAGGCCCGTGCCGCCAAGAACTGGGATCTGGCCGACGCCATCCGCGACCAGCTCAAGGACCTGGGCCTCACCATTGAGGATACGGCCGCGGGCACCCGTATTAAGACCCTCTAATCCCTTCGGGTTTCCCAAGCGCCCGACCTTGCCGTTCAAACCGTCGCTCGCGTACTCAAGTACGCGTCGCTCCTCTTTCACGGCAATCTTGGGCACTTGGAAAACCCGTACCGACCGCCCGAATTAATATTCATGGGCGGTCGTTTATTTTGTTTCGTTTGATAGTTGTATTTAGGAGGTCGCTTTATGGCCGACAATCGCAAGCGTGCACCGCGTGGAGGCAAGCAGGCTGCTTCTGGCTCGCGTCCGATTCGCCGTAACGACCGCGCTGCCGCTTCCAAGGGGCAGCGCGAGCGCACCCAAGCAGCGCGTCCGCAGCGCGAGCGTGGCCGCGACAACGTTCAGGCTCCCAAGGGCGAGTTTATCGAAGGTCGTCGTGCTGCCGCCGAGGCGCTACGCACTGGTTTTCCCATCAAGTGCGCGCTCATTGCCGAGGGCGGGGAGCGCGATGCCGCCTTGTCGCGCCTGGTCGACGGCCTCAACGCTGCGGGCATCCGCATTAAGTATGTGCCGCGCGCGCAGCTCGATGCGCTGTCGAGCCATGGCGCTCACCAGGGCATTGCGCTCGAGGTTGGCAACTTCCCCTATGCCGATGTCGCCGATATTCTCGACCGCGCAGGCGAGGGCCCGGCACTTGTCGTGGTGCTCGACCATGTGACTGACGACGGCAACTTCGGTGCCATCGTGCGCTCCGCCGAGGTTGTGGGCGCGGCCGGCGTCATCATCGCCAACAAGCGCGCCGCCGGCGTGACCGTGGGCAGCTACAAGACTTCAGCCGGCGCCGTCATGCATCTGCCTATCGCGCAGGTGCCCAACATCGCCCGTGCACTCGACGATCTTAAGGCCGCTGGCTTTTGGGTGGGCGGTGCCTCTGAGCACGCCGAAGGCGGTTGCTGGGATGCTCCCTTCGAGGGCCGCGTGGCGCTCGTCATGGGCTCCGAGGGCGACGGCATCTCGCGCCTGGTGCTCGAGAAATGCGACTTTTTGACCAAGCTTCCCCAGCGCGGCATGACCGAGAGCCTCAATGTTGCCCAGGCGACCACGGCGCTGTGCTTTGAGTGGCTGCGCCGCAACGCTGGCGAGCTCATGGGGGAGGAGTAGCGCATGTCCAAAAAGAACCGTGCCAAGTCCAAGGCCAAGCGCTTTGGCGAGGGTTCGGCCAAGCCGATTGTTTCGGCCGCGACCTATGGCGTGGGCGGCAATGCGTTTGCGCAGGCCATCGCCGACCCGGTCTCGACGGTGCACTCCAACAAGCCCGAGCTGCTGGTGGTCGACGGTTACAACGTGATCCACTGCACGCCGCGCTACGAAAAGCTCGTGTACGACCATTCTGACGATCCGTATTCCAGCGACGTTCACGATATGGCGCGCACGGCGCTCATTAATGACGTAGCTGCGTTTGCCCAGGGCCGCTACGAGGCTGTGATCGTATTTGACGGCGCGGGCAATATCTCCAGCGAGCGCCCCAACCTGCCGGCCCGCGGTGTGCGCATCGAGTTTTCGCCGACGGGTGTTTCGGCCGATACCGTGGTGCAGAAGCTCTGCATCGAGGCACGTGAGGAAGGCCGCGCGTGCTCCGTGGTATCGAGCGACGGCACGATCCAGGCTGTCGTCATGGGCAAGGGCGTCACGCGCATCTCGAGCCGTATGCTGGTGGACGAGATCAAACAGATCGATAACGACGTTCACGAGGCAGAGGAAGCTCCGCAAATCAAGATGACTCTGGGCAGCCGCCTGAGTCCCGATGCCCTGGCCAAGCTCAAGGCCCTGCGCGGACGGTAGGGGAGTTGGCGGGGCAATGCTGCCTTGCTAACTCCATTCAGCGATGTCGATCATTCTTTCGAGGCGCCACGTTAACGCCTCTTTTAGATAAGGCAGTCTCGCTGCTAGGGCATCGTTTTTAGACAGAATCTCGATTGCCTCGTCGACAAAACCATCGAGTTTGCCCCCGTCAAACCAGCTCATATCCTCAACAAGCAACATTTGTTTCGCGGGACTTGAATGGAACTGCGCGCTGGCAAAACTGTGCTCTCCTGCCCTAAGCTCCTCTAGAGATATGTTGCACCAGAGCGATGAGCCCGAATCGAAGATGGGGGCTGGTCTGCAGGCCAGTGAGTTGACGTTTCGCACGAGGCCGAAGTTGCGCCAATGACGATCGTAGTTGGCGATGATGTCGTCGCACGCGATCATGCGGTCAAGGGCATCCTTGACGCCTGCCACCCCGAGCTCCTCGCAGTTTGCTACGTATCGCTCGTAGTCGGTTAGTCGTTCATCTGCGTTTGCGTGCTGGTTTACATAGAACGCAGGGACATACTCTTCTTCATCAGTTAAGAAGACATCGCATATGCTCAGGGCGGAAGTGCCCGTGCCCTCGAGTGAGTAAGGCACATAATCGCAGGCGTTTAGGATGCGACGGTGGAGCGCGGTCGCCACCAGCTCGTTATAAGGTTCCTGGTTCAGGTGCGCTCCTGCCTTATGCAGAATTCGACGCCCGCCCTCGCACGTCCAGTACTTTTGAAGATTGCCGTCCGACGTGTTATCGGGCTTTGCGGCAGCCGCTTTTCCCTCTGGGGCAAAGGGCGCAATGGACAGCGAGACGTCATCAAAGGCGTTATTGAAGAAGTTAATATCTTCCCACGCGAGACCGGAACCTTGGGGTCTAATCCAATACTGGTCGGATAGGGAGAGGCCAAGATTTCGCTGTACGAGTTCATCGGGAACATCGACTGCGGCTTCTGCAAGCAGGGAGGCTAGCCCAATGCGTGCGAGCGGAATACCGCGGCCGCGCCACCAGATGCGGAAGGAGTCGAGCGATATGGGGCTATTAGGGCCAAATACTCCAATAGGGGCGTGGGCGTAATCGATGTCGGCGCCGATGTGGGTAAAGTCTTTTCGCGATGTGCTGTAGATCAGCTGAGCGACTTCGTGCGTGCGGTTCATGAGGGTGAACGCGATCTCGTTCTTACCGTGGCCGCGGCGGGGACGTCCCCCTGTTTTGGTCACGGAGCGGAGTCGCGTGTCGACGCTGTCTTTGTCGATGAGCCATACACCAGAAGCCTTGCGGGCCTCAAGTGCTCCGTTTTTTATGAGCTCCTGCACCCTGCGCGGAGTGATGCCGAGCAGCTCGGCGGCTTCCTTGGTAGTAAGCATCGCGAAACCCTTCGTTAGAACGAATAGTTTTATATATAACAATTGTAATTAAAACTATTCGTTTTAGCGAATAGTTTTGAGATGTGGTCGGGTGAAGGGCCTGTTGCGCCCCGTCCTCATTTCCTTTATTCTTAACTGGCTTCGCGCGAAAGCGCCAAGTGTGCCAGTGTGGCGCAACGGTAGCGCAACTGATTTGTAATCAGTGGGTTGCAGGTTCGATTCCTGTCACTGGCTCCATGAGAGTTTCGGGCCCTGTCCCCTTGTGGGGACAGGGCCCGTTTCATTCAAGACTTTAGTCTGCTGGCCGCGCAGCGGCCAGCTTTAAACCACCCGCTACGCGGGTGGAGACAAACGGCTTTACAAAGCCACCCCTCCGACCGATATTGACGATTGTTCAGGCCGTCAAGAATTCGAGTCGAAGGGGTGGTCGCCATGGCCCAGAAGGCCTACAGCCTTTCCCACACGAAGTGGATGTGCAAGTACCACATCGTGTTCACGCCGAAGTATAGGCGCAAAGTGATCTACAACCAAATCAGGAGCGACATAGGGGAGATCCTCAGGAAGCTGTGCGAGTACAAGGGGATCGAGATAATCGAGGGGCACCTGATGCCCGACCACGTGCACGTGCTGCTGGCGATCCCGCCGAAGTACAGCGTCGCGAGCGTCATGGGCTACCTGAAGGGGAAGAGCTCGCTGATGATATTCGACAGGCACGCCAACCTCAAGTACAAGTTCGGCAACAGGAAGTTCTGGGCGGAGGGCTACTACGTGTCCACCGTCGGCCTGAACGAGGCGACGATCGCCAAGTACATCAGGGAGCAGGAGTCCCACGACATCGCGCTGGACAAGCTGAGCGTGAAGGAGTACGAGGACCCCTTCAAGAGGGGGTGACCCCGCCGGTTCGACCGGCGCGCCACGGGTCAAGATGCACTAGGCCTGGACGAAGTCCGGGCCCGCGCCTTTAGACGCGAGCCCGGGGCCCGTGGGTTATACCCTAAGAGCAAACCACCCTTTTTAAGGGTGGTTCTGATTTTAGGTGGTGTGTCATCGGGTTGGTGCCCATCTCGTTTTCGGTTTGTCTCATTCTGTAACACGAAGAAGCTGAAAACCGTTCTTCCTGTTACAGAATGAGACGTAAGCGGAGGTCTCTGCGTAATATCTCGACCTGTAACAGATAGGGGAGAAAATGTTCTCTAAATGTTACAGATCGAGACAAAGGCCGGACCTATCCCAGTCATCCTGGTCGAGCGTGGATTATCGGACGAACGAGCGTGGAAAATCTCCTGCCTAGTGAATGAGCGTGGATAATCTGTCACTTTGGCCTTGGGGGTACGACAAAAGTGGGAGATTATCCACGCTCGATTTCAAACGGAAGAAAATCCACGCTCGAATCTGCCGCGGAAGCCCGATCTCGACCTATATATAGGTGCAAATAGGCTGTTATCGAAGTTCGATCCTGAAGGTGTACTCCACTACACCAAAGTGTTACCTCGGGAAACGTCACCTCAGTATCCAAAACCACCGTCCTTCATATCCAAACTCAACAAAACCGCAGGTCACGACTATATAGATACGCCCGGAACCGTGTATCTAGAGGTTTTCGTTGACAGCCCCCAAGGTTGCATCGTATTATCTTTTTCGTTCGCGGGGGCGGCGGTCCAAAAGACCAAAGGACCTGCGGATACTTGAACGATTGGGAGTTTGCCCGAGTGGTTAATGGGGACGGGCTGTAAACCCGTTGGCTCTGCCTACATAGGTTCGAATCCTATAGCTCCCACCCGTCAAGTGCCTGTATAGCTCAGTCGGTAGAGCACTTCGTTGGTAACGAAGAGGTCACCAGTTCAAGTCTGGTTGCAGGCTCCATCTGGCGGTGTAGCTCAGTTGGTCAGAGCGCACGGTTCATACCCGTGTTGTCACTGGTTCGAATCCAGTCACCGCTACCAGGTAACTATGGCGGCTTCCGAGGAAACGAGGAGGCCGCTTAAGTTAAGTAGGGACTTGCTCCAAAAGGGAGCAACCTTTTCCAGAAGGAGGGCTTCATGGCCAAGGAAAAGTTTGAGCGCACTAAGCCGCATGTTAACATCGGCACCATCGGTCACGTTGACCACGGTAAGACGACCCTGACCGCCGCCATCACCAAGACTCTGTCTGAGACTGAGGGCTGCAAGGCCGACTTCACCGCCTTCGAGAACATCGACAAGGCTCCCGAGGAGCGCGAGCGCGGCATCACGATCTCCGTCTCCCACGTCGAGTACGAGACTGCCAGCCGCCACTACGCTCACGTTGACTGCCCCGGCCACGCCGACTACGTCAAGAACATGATCTCCGGTGCTGCCCAGATGGACGGCGCTATCCTGGTTATCGCCGCCACCGACGGCCCGATGGCCCAGACCCGCGAGCACATCCTGCTCGCCCGTCAGGTCGGCGTTCCTTACATCGTCGTTTTCCTGAACAAGTGCGACATGGTCGACGACGACGAGCTCATCGACCTCGTCGAGATGGAGACCCGCGACCTGCTCTCCGAGTACGAGTTCCCGGGCGACGATCTGCCGATCGTCCGCGGCTCCGCCCTCGGCGCCCTCAACGGCGAGGAGAAGTGGATGGACTCCATCCGCGAGCTCATGAATGCCGTTGACGAGTACATCCCCACGCCTGAGCGCGACAACGAGAAGCCCTTCCTCATGGCCGTCGAGGACGTCATGACCATTTCCGGTCGTGGTACCGTCGCCACCGGTCGTGTCGAGCGCGGCGAGCTCAAGCTCAACGACAACGTCGAGATCGTCGGCATCAAGGAGACCAAGTCCACGGTCTGCACCGGCATCGAGATGTTCCGTAAGTCCATGGACTTCTGCGAGGCTGGCGACAACGTCGGCCTGCTGCTCCGCGGCATCAAGCGCGAGGAGATCGAGCGCGGCCAGGTTCTGTGCAAGCCGGGTTCCGTTACCCCTCACACCAAGTTCACCGGTGAGATCTACGTCCTGACCAAGGACGAGGGTGGCCGTCACACCCCGTTCTTCGATGGTTACCGTCCTCAGTTCTACTTCCGTACCACTGACGTGACCGGTTCCGTCCGTCTACCCGAGGGCACCGAGATGGCCATGCCTGGTGACCACATCACCATCACCGGCGAGCTCATCCACCCGATCGCCATGGAGGAGGGCCTGCGCTTCGCTATCCGCGAGGGTGGCCACACCGTCGGTTCGGGCATCGTCTCCACGATCATTGAGTAAATTAGCTCTTTGATATAGCTGACTTAGAGAACCCGGCACTTATATGGGTGCCGGGTTCTTTTCTGCAATGGATATTGAGCCGTTGCTGGTGTCAAGAGGATCGATAATGGTCCTGGATGCACCGTCGATTAGCTCTCGATGGCTTCATTGATGTGTTCCAAATATGAATGGATCCACCGAGAACCAATTGACTCGAGGTTTTCATTGACAGCACTTACGTGGAGCTGATAAAGTAACAACTCGTGCCCGTACGGGGCGGAAATGAAAGGTTCAGGATACATGCGTACTCTAGTTACTCTTGCGTGCACTGAGTGCAAGCGCCGCAACTATACGACCACCAAGAACAAGTCGACCATGCCTGATCGTATGGAGATCAAGAAGTATTGCCCCTGGTGCCGTCACCACACGCTGCACAAAGAGACTCGCTAGTCTCTAGTCACATACGCCAGTAGTTCAATTGGTAGAGCATCGGTCTCCAAAACCGAGTGTTGAGGGTTCGAGTCCTTCCTGGCGTGCCAGTCATTATTCCGTAAGCTCCCACTTGGGGGCTTACGGTTTACTCATGTATAAGCGCATTGCGCGGAGGTAACCCAAATGGCCAACAAGAAGAACAAGAAGAAGGCTCAGCAGCCGGCACCTGCCAACAGCGCTGCCGCCAACTCCAAGGTTGAGGCCAAGAAGGCCGTTGCCAAGAAGAACGAGAAGGCTGCGAAGTCCAAGAAGAACGAGAAGCCTGGTTTCTTCGCCCGCACCAAGAAGTATTTCGCTTCGGTCAAGTCCGAGATGAAGCGTGTCACGTGGCCCGATAAGAAGGAGCTCGTGAACTACTCGGTCGTCGTTTGCGCTTCTCTGGTCGTCGTCGGCGTCGTCATCGCTCTGCTCGATGCTGGCTTTGGCGAGGCTCTTGCTCTGTTCTCTGGATTGAGGGGCTAAACCATGTCTAAGCGTTGGTACGTCGTTCACACTTACTCCGGATACGAGAACCGCGTAAAGTCCGATCTCGAGCATCGTATCGAGACCATGGGCATGCAGGACCGTATCTTTGATATCGAGATTCCTATGGAGCGCGTCACCGAGATTAAAGAGGGTGGCAAGCGCGAGACCAAGGATTCCAAGATCTTCCCGGGTTATGTCTTGGTCCGCATGGAGATGGATGACGATGCTTGGACGTGTGTTCGCAACACGCCCGGCGTCACCGGTTTCCTGGGCGGCAACGGTAAGCCCGCACCGCTTTCCCGCGATGAGTACAATAAGATGACTCGTCGTCCCGGTAAGGGCGATTCGCCCAAGCGCACCTCGGTTGATATTCAGGTCGGCACGTCCGTCCGCGTCACCGATGGCCCGCTTACCGACTTTGATGGCAAGGTCTCCGAGGTTAACACCGAGGCTGGCAAGCTCAAGGTCACGCTGATGATCTTTGGTCGCGAGACGCCGGTCGAGCTCGACTTTAACCAGGTCGCTGTCATCGCTTAAGTTTTCGTCCGTTCGCGCGAGCGTGCTTCTTCTGTGACTGCTCATCTCAGGAGTGCTTCTAACACGTGCGTGCTTACGATATAGCAAGTACTTCACACTCGTGATTCGAAAGGAATGACCATGGCTGAGAAGAAGGTTGCCAACGTCATTAAGCTCCAGATTCCTGCTGGTGCAGCTAACCCCGCTCCTCCCGTCGGCCCCGCCCTGGGCGCTGCTGGCGTGAACATCATGCAGTTCTGCCAGGCCTTTAACGCCGAGACGCAGGACAAGAAGGGCGACATCATCCCCGTTGAGATCTCTGTCTACGAGGATAAGTCCTTCTCCTTCATCACCAAGACCCCGCCGGCGGCTCACCTCATCAAGAAGGAGCTGAACCTCAAGTCTGGTTCCGCTAAGCCCCAGGCTGACAAGGTTGGTCAGCTCTCCCAGGAGCAGCTCACCAAGATCGCCGAGATCAAGATGCCGGACCTCAATGCCAACGACATTGACGCCGCCAAGAAGATCATCGCCGGTACCGCCCGTTCCATGGGCGTCACCATCGCTGAGTAGCGATTTCTTATGGTAACGACGGGTGCTCCGACCGGGGCGCCCGTTAAATGTGTGCAATAGGGCACACGATACGATGTGGGAGGGCTCACGCCCGTTTAACCACAGGAGGTAATGCACATGGCTAAGCATGGTAAGAGCTATAACGCCGCTGCCGAGAAGATCGACCGCGCCACGCTCTACACCCCCCTTCAGGCTGCCAAGCTCATCAAGGAGCTCGACACCGCCAAGTTCGACGAGACCGTCGAGGCCCACTTCCGTCTGGGCATCGATACTCGTAAGGCTGACCAGAACATCCGTGGTTCCATCTCCCTGCCCCACGGCACCGGCAAGACCGTTCGTGTTGCCGTCTTCGCCGAGGGCGAGAAGGCCCGCGAGGCCGAGGCTGCCGGCGCCGACATCATCGGTTCCGACGAGCTCATCGCCCAGATCCAGAAGGGCGAGATCAACTTCGACGCCGCTATCGCTACGCCGAACATGATGGCCAAGGTTGGCCGCATCGGTAAGATCCTTGGTCCCCGTGGCCTTATGCCGAACCCTAAGCTCGGTACCGTGACCATGGACGTCGCCAAGATGGTCTCCGAGCTCAAGGCCGGCCGCGTTGAGTATCGTGCCGACCGCTACGGCATCTGCCACGTGCCCCTGGGCAAGAAGTCCTTCTCTGAGCAGCAGCTCGTCGAGAACTACGCTGCCCTGTACACCGAGATCCTGCGCGTCAAGCCCTCTTCTGCTAAGGGCAAGTACGTCAAGTCCATCTCCGTGTCTTCCACCATGGGCCCTGGCGTCAAGGTCGATCCCGCTGTCCAGCGTGACTTCCTGGCTGAGTAACTGCTAGTTACTGCCTGAGCAAAGCAAGCATTGCTAAAGAAACCCGGTTCTGCCTTGTGCAGGACCGGGTTTCTTGCTATCTCGGGTCAAAACCACCACAAAGGGGACAGGCACCTTTGTGGTGGTTTTGGCACTTTGGCGTCAATGTTATGGCATCGCAGCGAGCCGGTTCCAAGTGCCCCAGGTCGCCCCGAAAGAGGAGCGACGCGTACTTTGGTACGCGAGCGACGGTTTGAGGGGCGAGATGGGGTGCTTGGGGCCGGCGCAGCGTCAAGCCTTAAAGGTGGTTACCAGGGCGTTCTGGCGGTAGAGGACTCAATGGCCTCGTGGCGCTTGAGCTCGCGGCGCATGGTTTGCGAGTTGAGCCAGGCTGCCTGCCAGCCACGGATGGGGTAGCGCGTCTGGTCGAGCTCAAACTGCGTATAGCCGCAGGCGTTGATGATCGTCGTTCCACACACATGCTGCCGCTCGCGCTGAAAATCGTAACCGTAGCTTTGGTGTACATGCCCATGCACCATGTAGTCGGCTCCCCAGGACTCAAGCGCCGTGTTAAAGCACTCAAACCCTCGATGCGGTAGATCGTCCAGATCACCCATACCGGCGGCGGGCGCATGGGTAAGCAGAATGTCGCACCCGCCGACCATCCTAACCTTACGCGACAGCTTACGCATACGCTTGGACATCTCGCGTTCGGTGTACATGTTGGCGCCGTCGCGATAACGCATGGACCCGCCAAGGCCCGCAATGCGAATCCCTCGGTACGTGTACACGCTGTCTTCTACGCAGATACATCCGCCCGGTGCATGACGTGCGTAGCGGTCATCGTGATTGCCACGCACGTAGATGAGCGGTTTGTTGATGACCGTAACCAAAAACTCAAGATAGTCCGGGTCCAGATCGCCGGCGGACAAAATCAGGTCGACGCCCTCAAAGCGTTCCTTGCGAAAGCACTCCCAAAGGCATCGTTCTTCGGTATCGGCTATGGCAAGGATTTTCATAGGGCAGGGACTTTCGGCTCATCGTCGAGCTGCGGAATGGTGCCTACCACGTTATCCGCCAGCCAATTCATCTCGACAATCTGCGTGCTCGGCAGCGGAGGGAAGCCTTCGATCTGTACCACGCCGTTCTGACTGTGGAGCTCGCCGCCAAAGGGGTTGATGGATCCCTCGACAATGCCGTTGCGGAGCAACTGCACGAGTTTGCGCGTCTGGTAGGGTAGGCCCGGAGCGTAACGGATGTCGATAACGCCGGAGCTCATGCCGTACCAGTAGTTGACGGCGCGCACTTGGTTGTCATCGCTGGTCTCGTCCCACGTGCCGTGCAGAAGGCTGCGAACGATGAGCTCGTAGTAACGGCCCCAGTTCCATACCGGCATGGCGATGCCGGAAACCTTGCCATCGACCAGGCGGTGGAGTCCGTAGGCCGTAGGGTCTTCGAGCGACTTTGACATGTCAGCGCCGGTCATGACG
>JBKTBE010000080.1:0-7293 GCA_046883645.1 Collinsella sp.
GGTGCCAAGGTCCAAGGCGAGGGCGCGCCGGCGGAGCTTATTGAGGGTCTGCGCCGCGCCGCTGCCATCACGCCCGCGCTCGATTGCATTTTGCTCGTGCGCGGCGGCGGTTCCTTCGAGGACCTCATGACCTTCAACGACGAGGACCTTGCCCGTGCGGTAGCGGCTTGCCCCGTGCCTGTGGTGACGGGCATTGGCCATGAGCCCGATACCTCGATCTGCGACATGGTGAGCGACCGTCGCGCTTCCACGCCCACGGCGGCGGCAGAATCCGTGGCACCGGCTATGACAGAGCTGGCGGATGTGCTCGAGACGCGCCGTCAGCGCCTAGGTGCTGCGATGGCTTCGATGATCGGGTCGGATCAGGTCGATCTGGAGATGCTCGATCAGCGTGGTCGGCGTGCCTGGGATACCTATACGGCGCGCTTGGGCGATGCGCTCGATGCGGCTGCATGCCGCCCGTGCCTCAACGACCCCACATTTATGGTCGAGCGTCGCGAATCGGAGCTTGCGCTGACCGCCGATCGCCTGTCGGGTGCCATAGTACGCTCGGTCGGGACATTCCGCTCCAACTTTGAACGCTTGCCCGAGCGTCTGGTTGCAAGCACCTCGGGGCTCGATGGCAAACGCCATGCGCTCACGCTTGCGAGTTCCCGTCTGGAGCATCAGGGACGTACGATGCTCGGCAAGCCCGCGTCCGACCTGGGCCGAGCTGCCGCGTCGCTCGATGCCCTGTCGCCGCTCAAGGTGCTTGCCCGTGGCTATTCCATCGCGTACAGCGATGATGGGGTGGCTACGAGTGCCAAGACCTTTAAGCCCGGCGACGCCATTCGCGTGCGCATGGCAGACGGCAACGTGGCGGCAACGGTCGATACAGTCGAGTAGTCCGCGTTTCATAGCGAAAACCTTTAGGAAAGGAAACAGATATGGCAGAGAAGACCCCGGTCGAGCAGCTTACGTACAAGCAGGCCTCGCAGGAACTGGAGCTCATCATCCGCAGCTTGGAGTCGGGCGATATGGAGCTCGAGGAGTCGCTCGAGAGCTATACCCGCGGCGTTGAGCTTCTAAAAAGCCTGCGCACCCGCCTGTCCGATGCCGAGCAGAAGGTCTCGGTGCTCCTTAAGGATGTCGACGGCAACGACGTGCTCGCCGACGGCGAGGCCGCCAACACCGACGACAACCTCTCGTTCTAACCATCCCGACCAAATATAATTGCCTTGGTCTGTGAGAAAGGAACCAACCATGTGCGATTGCATCTTCTGCAAAATTGCCAACCACGAGATCCCCTCGACCGTTGTCTATGAGGACGACCAGGTCATCGCCTTCGACGACCTCAATCCCCAGGCGCCGGTCCATACGCTCGTGATTCCCAAGAAACACTACAGTGACATCGCCGACAACGTACCGGCCGAGACCATGGGCGCCATGGCTCACGCCATCCAGGAGGTCGCTAAGGCCAAGGGCTTGGAGGACGGTTTCCGCGTCATCTCCAACAAGGGCGTCAACGCCGGCCAGACCGTCATGCACTTCCACATGCACGTCCTCGGCGGCAAGAACCTGGGCGAGAACCTCATCTGAGGACGCACAGCCTGTCGCCTTGGCTGCCTTTGGAGTAACCTATGCAGCTTTCTCAACTCGAATACCTTCAAGCGGTAGCGAACTACGGCGGCGTGCGCAAAGCGGCTCGCGCCGTTCACGTGAGCCCACAGGCCGTTTCGTCGGCAATCAAAAAGTTGGAATCTGAGTATCAGATTGTTTTGCTCGACCGATCGGCGGGGGAGGCTGTTTTGTCTCCGGCGGGCAGAGAATTTGCGCGTCGTGCACGCGTGATCCTGGCACAAGTCGACGATCTCAAAAAGTACACCCAATCGGGGAACGGCGGCGTTTCGCCCGACGGTCACTTTCGTCTTTACGCCCCCTGTCTTCACGGGCGAGGGCGTCTTTTTTCCGAAAACTGGTACGACTCGTTTGAAAGCTCGCACCCTCAGATTCACCTTGATGTTTGGCATCAGCCAACGGCCACATGCTTTGAATCACTTGTGCTTGGCATTTCGGATGCGGCCATCTCATTTGAGGAACCAAGGGACAGCGTCCTTTCTTCGAAATACTTGGGTGAAAAGGAGCTCAAGGTTCTTTCGTGCCCAGCGGGTCATCAATCTGTGGATGCTATGACCGTTCGTGAGTTACTAGGCGGCAGGCTCGCTGTTCCCATTAATTTGTCACCCTGTCTCAATGCAATCAATCAATGCCCCGAAGCCCAGCTGGTTAATTTCCGCTTTCGCGATGTCGAATACGGAAACAGGGCGCAGACTGAGTTTCTTCAAGCCGGGGGATTGATATTGAGCTTTTCTGGCTCTTCTCTCGCATCAGATGGACTGGAAGTGAGCGAGTGTTCCATTGAAGGCTCGCATGACGTAGCCTTGCCCATCTACTTTTGCTATCGACAAAATGCCTGGACCGATCGACACCAGACGGTATTTCTTCACCTATTGCGTCACCTTGCTTCGTGAGGCCATTTGGCCTCGTGGCGTCAAGTGAATGTTGACGCCTTGTAACACATGACTGACGGCTCTGCCCTCATGCTTTTCCAAGATTCCGATTTAGATTGCTGACTCTTGGAGGGCGGAGTATGAAAAACCGTACGGTTTTGCTTTATATGACGTTCGTTTTTCTGTCGAACTTCAGCACCATTTTGTATTTTCTGACGGTTTACCTTGAATTTGTCGGATTCTCGATGGTGGCGATTTCTAGCATGATGATTGCATATCAAGTGAGCAAGTTCATCCTTGAAGTTCCCACTGGCTATATTGCTGATAGGTTTGGACGAAAGACAAGCGGTCTCGTTGGCGTCGTGGGAATGCTTGGATACTACGCCGCCCTGCTTTTCGTCCGTTCTCCTCTGCTTTTAATCGGCGCGTTTGCTCTCAAGGGTTTTGCCGTTGCATGTGTGAGCGGATCCATAGAAGCAATTTACATTGACAGTGTCTCTCAGGACCAGCTCGTAAGACTTAATGTCGTTGAGCGATTTGTTTTCTATGCCTCTTATGCCATCTCCGCTTGTGCGGGCGGTTTCATTTCGTTTGTCGGTGCATATCTCATTGGTCTTTCGGCAGATATCATCGCAATGGTGTTGACGTTGGTTGTCGTTGTCTGCATTCCTGAGATGCGAAGAGGGGGCACTACGGCGACACCTGAGCGTGGAATTAGCCCGAAGACGATCGGAGCCGCTATTGCGTACAATCGCATTCTTCGTTCGGCGTTCATCATGGACTGTTCTCAGGCGTTTGCTTTTGTCGCCCTGGAAGACTTTTTCTCACTGCTGCTTGCGGGTCGCGGAATGAATGCCGTCGCTTCGGGTGTGACCATTGCGGTCCAGCTCCTTGCCTCGGCCTCCATGGGGCTTATTGTGCCCAATGTGATTGCTCATGTCGACAAGGGCCGTTTTGCGCGTATTTGCGGCATTGTGCGCCTTTCCCTGGCTGCCCTGTTTTTGATTCCCCTTACTCCGGCTAATTTGCTGCCCGTGTTCTATGTGCTGCAGACGGTTGCGTACTCGTTGTTTGCCCCAATCAAATACTCAGTTTTTCAAAATGCTGCCGATTCTTCGATGCGCTGTTCACTGATTTCGGTTCAAAGCCAGATGGTGGCGGTGGGTGCCGTTCTTTTCTATCTGCTCAACGCTGTGTTGAGTAGCGTTGCAGGCATTCGAGTCGTATTGCTTGTTGCGCTCGGGATTTCTTCCTTGGTGTATATCCCCGCGCTCTTTCGTCTTACAAGTCAAAGGCCGTGAGTATTTGGACATCGATAACTTATATATCAACGCAATAAACCCGAGCGCAAGGGCGTTTGGGTTTATTATTGAAACGTATGTAACCTGGCGGCGCCACACCGCCTGTTAGTAGGGAGACACATGAACGTTCTGGTCGTCAACGCAGGATCTTCGACCCTTAAGTATCAGGTCATCGATACCAAGTCCCACAAGGTGTCCGCAAAGGGCTCCTGCGAGCGCGTCTGCTTTACCGGCGGTACCTTCACCCACGCTGCCAACGGTTCCAAGAAGGTGACCGAGAACATCGAGTTCCCCGACCACAAGGTCGCCATCGAGGTCGTCCTGAAGGACCTCGAGGCCAACGGCGTCAAGATCGAGGGTATTGGTCACCGTATCGTTCAGGGCGGCTGGTACTTTGGTGATTCCTCCCTCGTCGACGAGGACGTCCTCGCCAAGATCCGCGAGGTTGCCCCGCTGGCGCCGCTGCACAACAACCCCGAGGCCAACGTTATCGAGTACTGCCTGGAGCAGTATCCCGATCTGCCCAACGTCACGGTCTACGACACCGCTTTCCACTTCAACATGCCCGAGGTCGCCAAGACTTACGCCCTGCCCAAGGATGTTTGCGACAAGCTGCACATCCGTAAGTACGGCGCCCACGGCACCAGCTATCGCTACATCTCCAAGAAGGTCGCCGAGATGACCAACGGCGAGGCCCGCAAGGTCGTCGTGTGCCACATCGGCTCTGGTGCCTCCCTGTGCGCCATCGAGGACGGCAAGTGCATGGATACCACCATGGGCCTCACCCCGCTCGACGGCGTCATGATGGGCACCCGCTGCGGCTCCATTGACCCGGCTACCGTGTGCTACCTGCAGCGCGAGGGTGGCTACACCTTCGACGAGGTCGACGAGATGATGAACAAGAAGTCCGGTCTTTTGGCTGTGACCGGTGGCAAGACCAACGACTGCCGCAACGTCGAGGAGCTCGCCGCCGCTGGCGACCCCGAGGCTCAGCTCGCCTTCGACATGTTCGTCTACAAGATTGCCGCCAAGGCTGCCGAGATGGCCACTTCCATGTGCGGCATGGACACGCTGGTCTTCACCGCCGGCATCGGTGAGCACGCTCCGGCCGTTCGCGCCGGCGTTGCCGACCGTCTGGCCTTTATGGGCGTCAAGATGGACCATGCCCGTAACGCCCTGCGTGGCGACGGCGCTTGGTGCCTGTCTGCCAAGGATTCCAAGGTCAAGATCTTTGTCATCCCCACGGACGAGGAGTTCATGATCGCTTCCGACGTCGAGCGCATCGTCAACGGCAAGTAATTGCAAGAGGGGAGGGGCTGGACGACCAAGTGCCGTTCAGCCCCTCTTTTGCGCTCGTTGGGCGATATGCCTGATAGTTATTTATTAAGTTGTGATAACTTCTTATTAACATGCGGCCGCCTTAAGGGGTCTGCGTCGACCGTATTGCACTGCAAAGGAGTCTCATGAACGTACTTGTTGTCAACGCCGGCAGCTCAAGCCTTAAATATCAGCTTTTGGATACCGATACCCGCGAGGTTTTCGCCAAGGGCAACTGCGAACGTATCGGTTCGGACATGGGCATCTTTGGCCACTCCGAGAACGGTGGCGCCAAGCAGACCGAGGAGGTCCCTTTCCCCGATCATCGCTCTGCTATCGCTCGCGTGCTCGAGGAGCTCGAGAAGACCGACTTTACGATTGATGGCATTGGCCATCGTATCGTTCAGGGCGGCTGGCACTTCGATGATTCCGCGGTCGTCGACGATGAGGTCATGGCTAAGATCCTTGAGGTGGCCCCGCTCGCTCCGCTGCACAATTACGGCGAGGCCGCGGCAATCGAATATTGCCGCGAGAAGTATCCTGAGCTGCCCAACGTGGCCGTCTTCGACACGTCGTTCCATATGACGATGCCCGAAGTCGCCTACACCTACGCCCTGCCCAGGGACGTGTGCGACAAGTACCACGTGCGCAAGTACGGAGCCCACGGCACGAGCCACCGTTACGAGTGGATGATGGCCAAGGAGATTCTGGGTACGCGCTGCCACCGTCTGCTTTCGTGCCACCTGGGCAACGGCGCCTCGCTCGCCGCTATCGAGGACGGCATATGCCGCGACACCACGATGGGTCTCACGCCGCTCGACGGCCTGATGATGGGTACCCGTTGCGGTTCCATCGACCCGGCCACCGTGTGCTACCTGCAGCGCGAGGGTGACTACAGCTATCAGGAAGTCGACGACATGATGAACAAGCAGTCCGGTCTGCTTGCCATCTCGGGCATCTCCAACGACGCCCGCGACATTCGCACGCGCGCTTCCGAGGGCGACGAGCGTTGCCTGCTCGCCTTCGACATGTTCGCCTACAAGGCCATGCAGCAGGCCGGTTCCATGATCGCCTCCATGGCGGGCGTGGATACCATCACCTTTACCGCCGGCATCGGCGAGAACGACTGGTCGATCCGCAAGGCCTTCTGCGACTGCTTTGAGTGGCTGGGCGTGCGCATCGACAACAACAAGAACCGCGAAGCCGTGGGCAACGGCCCGCAGGTCATCAGCGCCGCCGGTTCCGCCGTCACGGTCATGGTCATCCCCACCGACGAGGAATACATGATCGCCCACGACGTCGAGCGTCTGACCAAGAACAACTAACGCACGCATTTGCAAGTAAACGAAAGGCCTCCAGAGCAACAGCTCCGGAGGCCTTTTTTACTAGCAGGCGGACGGCGGAAACCCCATCCCATTTCGAGCGCAAATACTGGGACACGCTTTCCGGTTGAGGCACGTTGCGGAAAGTGCGACCCACAATAAAGCATAATTCCGTCCCACGGTTTCCCAAACAGGCCCCAAGCGGAAGCTGCATCCCACAATCCGCCTTCAAACCGGGACACACTTTCCGGTGGGCCAGACATCAGACCGCAGCCAACATTTCGGTCCCAAAGTGACCATATCTGCATCGTTTGACCCTCCAGCAACGGCACTCATCCATTCAGTTTTTCAGCGCCAGCTCGTAGCCAAGCCGCCGTCCACCCCAAATACCCTGATTGCTACGTGGCGGTAGAAGGCCGTACGGGCTAACCCCTGAAAACACTCCGCAGACCAGAAACGCCCCCGTTCGTAGCTCCGAAGGAGCAGAACGGGGGCGTTTCATTGGTCGAGGACGTTTTCAGGGGTTAGCCCGTACGGCCTTCGGGCGATGCGTACGCTACTCAGCCATCTGAGCCTGGACGGCGGTGATGGCTACGACACCCACGATGTCGTCGGCAGAGCAGCCGCGCGAAAGGTCGTTGACCGGCTTGGCGATGCCCTGCAGGATGGGGCCGTAAGCGTCGGCGCCGGCGAAGCGCTGGACCAGCTTGTAGCCGATGTTGCCGGCCTCGAGATCGGGGAACACAAGCACGTTGGCCTTGCCGGCAACGGAGGAGCCGGGGGCCTTGAGCTGGGCGACGGTGGGAACGATGGCGGCGTCGAGCTGCAGGTCGCCATCGATGGCGAGCTCGGGAGCCTTCTCCT
>JBKTBE010000081.1:0-7289 GCA_046883645.1 Collinsella sp.
CGAGGTCATGGGCATCATCGGTGACATCAAGGGCAAGACCTGCATCATCAACGACGACATGATCGACACCGCAGGCACCCTGTGCGCCAACGTCAAGGAGCTCAAGGCTATGGGCGCCGGCGACATCTACGTATGCGCCACCCACGGCATCTTCTCCGGTCCGGCCATCGAGCGTCTGAACGACGCCCCGATCGTCGAGTGCCTCGTCACCGACGCCATTCCCGTCGAGGTCGGCGGCAAGATCAAGACCATCTCGGTCGCCGAGGAGTTCGCTCAGGCCATCTCCGCCGTTTACCACGAGGAGCCCGTCTCCACGCTCGTCGGCGGCGACTTCGCGCTGTAATCCAGCGTGCATCTCATCATCTTTGGTGTTTTTAAAGGGTCGGAAGCTCGCTTCCGACCCTTTTTCTACCCCTCGACAACCTTCCCTGGACAATTAGTTCAGATACGTATTTTTTTAAAGCTCCAAAGGCCGTTCTGAGCTCCCCGGCGAACGCCATACTGCCCAAAGCTCATCGCTTTCGAGTACGACCGCCGCATATTTACCCTCAAATCGCCCTAGAAAGCCCTTAGAAACGCCTCGAACGCCCGCCGTCTTATACGTATCTGAACTAACTGTCCAGTAGCTATCGTCAACCTTCGCGGCAGAGCTCAATTTCCTGCAATCCCCTCAACCGATTCCACCGATTTCATAACACCCAGCCGTTCATGGCGCACAGCGCCCCGCTGAGCGAAAAGAACGGTATGGCGGTCGCATTCTGCCGCCAACTTAGTACGTTATAGCTATGACGACCGTGATTTCACATCTCTCCGCCCTCCGCGCAATTCGTCGCGCACGACGGGCGTACTCTGCCCTACCCTGGGACTCCGTTGATAGCGAACAGCAAGCACAGGCCTTGGCTGGCTGCATTCCCAACAATGACGCGATAGACTTTGGCGCACTTTCGATACTCGACGCCTGGAATGAAGATGATTCCGAACTGCTCGATCTTCTCGTTTCAAACGAAGACAACAGGCGCCCCGACAAGCGACTTCTTCAGCATATTCTCTCCACTCCTCTTCCTGAAGGTGCAATTATGCACGTCGAGGCCGACATCTACGCAACGTCTCCTGCCATGACAGCCATGCTTTGTTCCAAAAATGAATCAGTCGCCAAAACCTTGATGCTCCTTATGGAGCTGCTCGGAACCTACTCACTTCCGCCCGAGGCAACTTACCCCATCGCCTACGACGACACGTGGCCCAAGGCCAACAGCTTCGAAGCGATGGACGACCTCGATTGCCAGGGCGACCAACCGACACCCGAAAAGCCAGCCGAAACACGCTACGAACAGGCACACTATAGATGCGAACCCGCTACAACCATCGAAGAACTCGAGGCAGTCGCACGGTTTGCCAAAAGTAGTTCCTACGCCTCGTTTCGTACGGCTGTCAAACTCGCCCGGGCCGGATCCGCATCCCCAGCGGAATCATTGATGTTCGCCGTCCTGGGCGCGCCCATGCGCTTTGGCGGATTCGGGTGTTGCAGTTTGCCCATGGGGGGCCTGCTGCTCAACTATCGTGTCGATTTCGACACCCTTGCGGTCAACATGTCCTCGGGCATCCCCTACGCCATCTGCGACTTATATTGCCCGGCCGCCGGAATCGACAACGAATACAACGGAATTGGACATGAGCTTCAAAACGCCCGCATCCACGATGGCAATCGCAACAATGGCCTTAAAGCCATGGGTATCCACGTCCTGGTTATCAATCGTGACCAAATGAAGGACCTTGTTGCACTCGAAGCCTTCGCCCAGACGATGCATCGACTTGCGGGGGTTCGATTCCGCTAGCGCATCAAGGGTTATCGCAAGCGTCAGGCTGCCTGGCTCAACGCCCTGCGGGCCGGAATCGGCCTCGCGCCGGTCTAAAAGACTTTTACCCAGTGTTACCTAGCATGGCTGGACAGTTAGTTCAGATTTGTATAAAAAGACGGCTAATATCGAGGTAGTTTGCCGCCATCCCGGCGCCAGTCACCTCATTTGAAGACTCGAAAGATCTGAAATAGCGCAAAATGTGCTCCCCAAAGCGCCGTGGCAGTTCCGCGGTCCCAATTTTGACAGTCAAAGACCTCTTGGTTTATACAAATCTGAACTAACTGTCCACCCCGGCTTCTGACGACTGCCCAAACGCCCTCATACAGCCTCAATCACCCGCCATTTGACAGCAGCAACGGGGTCGCTCACCATAGCAGGCGACAAATCAACGAAAGGATGAACATGGCAGCTGCACAGCCGCTTAAGATTCGCATGGTTGCCGGACTTGGCAACCCTGGCGAGGAATATGCCGAGACCCGTCACAACGCTGGTTTCAAAGCAATCGACGAGCTGGCCCGTCAGGCCGGCGTCACGTACTGGAAAAACCAAGCAGGCGCCGAGGTCGCGCTCATCAACATCAACGATCCCGAGGAAGAGGGCGGTAAGCGCCAGATTGTACTGGTCAAGCCGCAGTCGTACATGAACACCTCGGGCGGGCCCATCTCCAAGCTCTGCCGCGAGTACAAGATCAAGGCCGAGGAGCTGCTCGTAATCCACGACGAGCTCGACATTCCCGCCGGCGACGTGCGTGTTAAGGTGGGCGGCGGCCATGCTGGCCACAACGGCCTGCGTTCCATCATCGATAAGATGGGCAGCCGCGACTTCAGCCGCATCCGCACCGGCATCGGCAACCCTCCCGGCAAGATGGCCGTCGCCGACTACGTACTTAAGCAGTTGCGCGCCCGCGAGGCCGAGGACTTCCAGGACACCTGCGCCCGCGCGGCCGACGCCGCCGGCCTGGCCATCGTCCACGGCGTAATCTACGCCCGCGATCACGTAAACGGCGCCGCTTCCGCCAACGGCAAGCACTAAAACCTACTATTTAGGGACAGGTTTATTTTGGCAGGTTTTATCTACGGAAATGCCGTGGTGGCTGCATCGCAATAAACCCCGCACTGCCATACACACATAGCGCCCCAAGGGGGCCGGCCTCATCACAACCCGAGGCCGGCCCCCTTTGCCGTTTTACCTGATAAAACCGACCAAAATAAACCTCTCCCCCTTTGGTAGGCCAAAGTGGATAAACCCTGCTCCCAACCGCCGAAGACACACGTAAACAGCATGTCCATGAGGGTATAATTTGCACCGTATGTCTGCACAACGCCTGTGCGCGTACGGTTTTACTCGGGCTACCGTCCATTTCCGTGGAGGCACGGTTCGGCAGCCCTAACAAGAGAGGGGTTCTATGTATAAGATCCTGGAGAAGACGCAGTTCTCGGAGAAGGTGTTCAAGTTCCGCATCGAGGCGCCTGCAATCGCCAAGCATGCGCACGCTGGACAGTTCCTCATGGTTCGCGCCAACGAGACGGGCGAGCGCGTCCCGTTTACCCTGGCCGGCTGGAACGGTGACGAGGGCTGGGTCGAGTTCATCTTCATGGTGATCGGCAAGACCACCGAGATGCTTTCCACCTACGAGGCCGGCGAGTCGCTGCGCGACGTCGTGGGCCCGCTGGGCGTTCCCACCGAGATGGCCGAGGGCCCCTGCGCCGTCATTGGCGGCGGCGTCGGCCTGGCAATTGCCTTCCCGGTCGCCAAGCACCTGGTCGAGACCGGCCACGAGGTGCACGCCATCATGGGCGCCCGCACCAAGGACCTCCTGCTCATGGAGGACCAGTTCCGCGAGCTCCTCGACGAGGACCACATCCACATCACCACTGACGACGGCTCCTACGGCGAGCAGGGCGTTGTCACCGCTCCGCTGGAGCGTCTGCTGCAGGACAAGGCCGTGAGCCAGGTCTTCTGCGTCGGCCCCGTTCCGATGATGAAGTTCTCGACCCTCACCGCCCAGAAGTACGACACCCCCATCACCGCGTCGCTCAACCCCATCATGGTTGACGGCACCGGCATGTGCGGCTGCTGCCGCGTCGAGGTGGGCGGCGTGACCAAGTTTGCTTGCGTCGACGGCCCCGACTTCGATGCCACCCTGGTCGACTGGGATGACCTTCGTGCCCGCCAGGCCGCTTACCGTTCCGAAGAGGGCGAGTCCCTCAAGGCCTATGAGGAAAAGAGCTGCGCATGCCACTAGTTAACGGTCGTTTCGTTGCCGATATGAAGTCGCCCCGCACCCCCGATAACGAGGAGCCGGCTGCCGAGCGCGCCTGCGACTTCCGCCCCGTCGACAAGGGCTTCACCGAGGAGATGGCGCTGGCCGAGGCCGAGCGCTGCCTCAACTGCAAGAAGCCGTTCTGTGTTGAGGGCTGCCCCGTCAACATCAACATCCCCCGCTTTATCGAGCAGATCCGCGCGAAGGACTTCGGCGGCGCTCTCGATACCATCCGCGAGGACTCCATGCTTCCCGCCATCTGCGGCCGCGTCTGCCCGCAGGAGAACCAGTGCGAGGGCAAGTGCATCCGTGGTAAGAAGTCCGAGCCCGTGGCCATCGGCCAGCTCGAGCGCTTCCTGGGTGACCGCCCCGAGCTCGCCTCCACGCCCAAGATGGCCCCCAAGAACGGCAAGAAGGTCGCCGTCGTCGGCTCCGGCCCGTCCGGCATCACCTGCGCCGGCGAGCTCGCCCGCAACGGCTTTGACGTCACCGTCTTCGAGGCTTTCTTCACCGGCGGCGGCGTGCTGGTCTACGGCATCCCCGAGTTCCGTCTGCCCAAGGCAGTCGTCAAGCGCGAGATTGACGGCCTGGAGGACATGGGCGTCAAGTTTGAGTACAACTCCGTCGTGGGTAACATGGCCACGGCCGAGGAGCTGTTCGAGCAGGGCTTCGACGCCATCTACGTGGCGACCGGCGCTGGCCTGCCCAAGTTCCTCAACGTCCCCGGCGAGAACCTGCCCAACGTCTTCTTCGCGAACGAGTACCTCACCCGCGTGAACCTGATGAAGGCCAACAAGTTCCCCGAGTACGACACCCCCACCAAGCACGGCAAGAACGTCGTCGTCTTTGGCGGCGGCAACGTGGCTATGGACGCCGTCCGTACCGCCAAGCGCCTGGGCGCCGAGCATGCCATCATCGCCTACCGTCGTACCGAGGACGAGATGCCCTGCCGTCGCGCCGAGCTGCACCATGCTAAGGCCGAAGGCGTCGAGGTTCTGCCGCTCGTCTCCCCGCTCGAGTTTGTCGCTGGCGAGGACGGCTCCGTGTGCGCCGTCAAGGTCCAGAAGATGGAACTCGGCGAGCCTGACGAGTCCGGCCGTCGCCGCCCGGTACCCATCGAGGGCGCCATCGAGGAGATCCCCTGCGACGTCGCGATCTCGGCTATCGGCACCAATGCCAACCCCTTCGCAAAGAAGATCGGCGGCAAGATGGAGCTCAACAAGTGGGGCTACATCGTCGCCGACGAGGAGACCGGCCAGACCACCGATCCCCGCATCTGGGCCGGCGGCGACATCGTCACCGGTGCCGCTACGGTCATTCTGGCGATGGGCGCCGGCAAGAAGGCCGCCGCTTCCATCACCAAGAGCCTGCTGGGCGAGTAATCACCCTCAGCGCTAGCCATCAAACGGCAAAGTCCCCGTCGGGCACACGCCCGGCGGGGACTTTTTCTATGCCGACCGCCCGACCACCACGATGGGGACAGGCACCTTTGTGGTGGTTGGGGGCCTGGTCGGCGAACCGATTCCGACGTTTGTCTCAATCTGTAACAGTTAGAGACCAAATTCCTCGCTACGTGTTACAGATCGAGACGTTAGGTTAGCGGCTGAACAGTTCGTCTCAATCTGTAACACCTAGAGCCCAACTATCAGGTTTGGTGTTACAGATTGAGATTTTGTAAAAGCCGAGAATGGGCGCTGCCACCAAAAGCCTAGCGCTTGCGGCACTTGGTTGCGACGATGCCGGCAGCGGCAACGGTTGCGCCGGCGATGCCAAGGGCGGCGGCCGCCGTCGCGGCGTTGTCGCCCGTGGCGGCCAGAGTGCCCACGGACTTCTGGGCAGCGGTGGCCTTCGCGGCCGGCTTGGAGGCAGCAGCCGTGAAACTCGCCTGAGTCGGCGTCACGGACGGCACGGCGGTCCCGCTGCCGCCGCCCGGCTGTGGCGTGGGGGCCGGGGTGGGCTCAGGCTGCGGGGTGGGCTCGGGTTCGACCGCATCTCCGGAGCTGATTACCACGCTGCGGGCGACCTCGTCGGAAGTTCTAATGTCCTGGATGACAGACGACCCGGGAACACCGATGACGAGTCCGTTTCCCGTAGTTTCTCGCACAGTGCCGCCGGCGGGAGTCGTAACTACCGATCCGCCATCAATTGAGAGACAAGAGGCTGCATCACCTTGATTGACAGCGTAGATTGCCGCCGCATTACCCGACACCTCAACATTTGAATTAATGATGTCAATTCGAGGGATGGCGGACTGGGAGCCGGACTGGGAATATATTCCGTAGCCATGTTTACGACTGTGGCCAGTTCCGTCACCGCATCGAACTATAAGGCTCGAATTCTCGACGAGCACCCGCGACACGCCGTCCCCCGCGCGCATCCAAACACCATCCAAAACGTCGGCCCTATCACTCGCCACGAGCGTAACATCCGCTCCGTTGGTAACACTCAAATATGTATCCTTACCCCCGGACGAATACAGGGCGACCGACACACTGCATCCATTGCGCGCCGCCGCATCTAATTTTGCGTTATCCACCGCGATGCACCCTCCATGCTCGGAGGAGATGTTTTCGGCATAGACTGCAACGGCGTTGAGCCCCCCATTCGCCTCCGCCTCGACGTGGACGTCGGCGCCCTCGTTAATGGTTATGTTGCCTGCCCGCGTGTGAATGCCGATGGTATGAGGCGCTTTGTTCGTTGCCGTCACGTTAACGTTGGCACCGCGGATGTCCATGTCGCCGCCGGTCTTGCCGTCCCCCGAAACCGCTATCGTATCGGTCCCGGCCGTCGCGTTGAGAGTCACGTCGCCCGAGATGGCGAGGCTACCGCACTCGACCTTAACAGCGCTCCTGCTCTTCTGTGGTTCGGCCGTCGCGTTGAGGGTTCCCTCCCCCGTGATGGCAAGGTTGCCGTCCTTGACCTCGATAGCGCTCCGCAAGGAATCGGCCGTTACGGTGTTGGTGCCCGTCACGCCGATATTGAGGTTGCCCTGAGCACTGATGCCGGCGCCGTCGTAGCCGTTGAGCTTCATGTCGTCGGCGCCATCCCAGGACCAGGTTCCCGCCTCGTCGCCGGCAGCGGTTCCCGCGTCGTACTGCGTGCCGCCCACGTTGACCCAGTCGGCGGCGAGCGCCACGCTCGGCAGCAGCAGCTGGCCGGCCATGAGC
>JBKTBE010000082.1:0-7203 GCA_046883645.1 Collinsella sp.
GTTAAGCACGAGACGCTCGACCACTATACCGCGGTGTCGTATCAGACGGCGCGAGAGATGGCTGCCGGTTCGCTGGAGCTGTATCAGAGCGATATTGCCGTGAGCGCGACGGGCTATGCCGGTCCCGGTGGAGGCACCGAAGACGATCCGGCTGGAACCTTTTATATTGGCTGGGCGTATCGCTCGGCCGATGGGGGAGTGCCGGTCGTGGACTCCATTCGTTGTCACTATGAGGGCGATCGTTCGTGTGTTCGTGCCCATGCGGTCGCGGAGGCACTGGGTCGCATTGTCTGTGTGCTCGATTCTATGGAATAGACGTGTTTTAAGGGGCCTCCGGGCCCCTTAATTGTGGAGATAGGGACCTCCGGCGAATTTGATCTTTGTGCAGGTAGTAGTTGTAATCTTGCTCGTCATGCCTTGCTTGGTTCACCTGCGGTCAAGTTTTTGGTCAGTTTTTGGTCGGCGTTTGGTTGGGTTTTGGAAAGGTCGGCTGCATATGATTTATCTGAACGGTTGACCACGAACAGCCGTTCGTTTATTATCGATGCAGGTTGTTAAGAGGAGGGCTATTCATGGCCAAGAATTCAGGTCCCGTACGTACCGTTCATGCTCGCACGACGGGTAAAGAGCGCGATGAGATGATCGCCACCACCAAGGCCGAGATCGAGAAGAAATTCGGCCAGGGTTCCATCATGAGGTACGGTGACGGTGGTCCCGAGCTCGAGGTCGAGGCCATTCCCACGGGCGCCCTGGCCCTCGATGCCGCTCTGGGCATCGGCGGCGTGCCGCGCGGACGTATCGTCGAGATTTACGGCCCCGAGTCCTCCGGTAAGACAACGCTTTCGCTCGAGATTTTGGCAGAGGCCCAGGCTATGGGCGGCGTCGTGGCATTTATCGATGCCGAGCACGCGCTCGATCCCACGTATGCCGCGCGTATCGGCGTGGACATCGATGAGGTCCTCATTTCCCAGCCCGATACGGGCGAGCAGGCGCTCGAGATCGTCGACATGCTCGTTCGCTCTGGCGCCATCGACGCCATTGTCGTCGACTCTGTCGCCGCTTTGACTCCGCGTGCCGAGATCGAGGGCGAGATCGGCGACACTACGGTCGGCCTTCAAGCCCGTCTGATGAGCCAGGCGCTCCGTAAGCTCGCAGGCTCGCTTGCCAAATCTAAAACGACCTGCATCTTCATTAACCAGCTGCGCGAGAAGATCGGCGTCATGTTCGGCAACCCCGAGACTACGACGGGCGGCCGTGCCCTCAAGTTCTTCTCGTCGGTGCGCATCGATATTCGCCGCATCGACAGCATCAAGCTCAAGGACGAGGTCATCGGCAATCGCGTGCGTGCCAAGGTCGTTAAGAACAAGGTGGCCGCTCCGTTCCGCTCTGCCGAGTTCGACATCATGTACGGCACGGGCATCTCTAAGGAGGGCTCGATTCTTGACATGGCCGTCGAGTGCGGTATCTGCAAAAAGATGGGCTCTTGGTTTGCTTACGGTGAGGACAAGCTCGGTAATGGTCGCGAGGCCGCTAAGACCTTCCTGCGCGAGCACCCCGATTGTGCTGACGAGATCGAGCATAAGGTTCGCCTCGCCTGCGGCCTTGAATTCGATGACGATGCTCCGTCCGAGGTCGAGCTGACCGATCAGCCCGAAACTGAGGAGTTCGATGAGCTTTACGCCATCGATGGCTCCGCGATGCTCGATGATGACGACGAGTAACGGATGCCCTCATGTCGTATACGGTGACCGAGGCCACGGTCGTCTTTCCCGATAAGAAGGCGACCTCCTCGTTCTCGAGTGGGTATGCATCAAAAAAGCCTTGTGCACATATCGACTGCGAGCTCGAGGGTGGTTTTGAACGATCCATCTGGATTCCTGTTCGTGTTGCGCGCCTGTTTCTTAAAAATCGCCCCGATCTTCCCTGCGATTGGGATGAGTTTCGCGAAGCGGTACAGCTCATTGAGCGTAAATGCGCGCTTACCATGGTGACTGAGATGCTGTCGCGCCGCGACCATGCCACGGGTGAGGTCCGTGACAAGCTGGCTCGTTACGGATTTCGCCAGCCCGCAATTGATTTTGCCGTCGAGCGTGCCACTGAGTATCGCTTTTTAGATGAGAACCGCTTTTGCTCGTACTTTATCGAGGAACGCAAACGACGCGGCTGGGGACAGCGCAAGATTGAGACCGAGCTCAAGCGCCGCCATGTCGTACTCGATGATATCCCCGGCTATCCCGAGAATTATTTTGCCGCGGATGACGACTTGGCTCGCGCATCGGCTCTACTCGCGAAGCGTCGTGTTCCCGAGACACGTGGATTCGAAAAGCTCGTCCGGTTTTTGATGGGCAAGGGCTTTTCGTACCACATCGCCGCCGATGCCGTTAAGGCGCGTCTCGATGCCGAACGTGAGGAATGTGCAGTTTAGACACATGCTTGACGCATGCGTTTTGCGTACCCGCCGTTCACCGCGTTTTAGTCGCCGTACCGAGTCCATTTATTTGACAGTTGTTACGGTTCAACGTACGATAAACACTGTCATTTGCTTTGTGATATGTGCTCATCTTTGATGAGTTTGTTTATATGTTTATCAGTATCCGACCCGCATAAGCTGCGCCCATATTACTCAAATGTCGCGAGCCGTTCGTAAGGACGGTTCGCTTTGTTGTGTAACGAATCCATAAAAAGGAGTGAGCATGCCTATCATCGCAGCGCTCGTTGGCATTGTTTTGGGTGCCATCGCCGCCATTGCCTACATGCGCACCGCCAAGCAGGGTAGTCTTCACGAGGCCGACGAAAAGATCCAGTCGGCTCACGCACAGGCTGAGTCCCTCATCGGTGATGCAAAGCGTCAGGCCGAGACCCTCAAAAAAGAGGCTCTACTCGAGGCTAAAGAAGAGATTATCAAGAACAAGCAAGCTGCCGAGGCCGAGGACAAGCAGCGTAAGAACGAGATTCGTACGCTCGAGAACCGTGTGATGCAGCGCGAGGAGTCCCTCGATCGCCGCAACGATGCCCTCGATAAGCGTGAGCACCAGCTGTCCAGCCAGGCTGGCCAGGTCGAGAAGCGCTCCCGCGAGCTTGAGGAGCTCTGCGCCAAGCAGACCTCTGAGCTCGAGCGCATCGCCGACCTGACCCGCGAGGACGCTCACAAGGAGCTCCTCGACAAGGTTCGCGGCGAGGTTACCCACGAGGCCGCCACGATCATCCGCGAGTCCGAGCAGCAGGTTCGCGCTGAGTGCCACAAGACCGCTCAGGAGATTTTGTCCCTGGCTATTCAACGCTGTGCCGCCGACCACACCGCCGAGGTCACCGTTACCTCCGTGCATATTCCGTCTGACGACCTGAAGGGTCGCATCATCGGCCGCGAGGGTCGCAACATCCGCACCTTCGAGCAGGTTTCCGGCGTCAACCTTGTTATCGACGACACGCCTGAGACCGTCGTGCTTTCGAGCTTCGATCCGGTCCGTCGCGAGACCGCCCGCGTCGCCCTCGAGAACCTTATTGCTGACGGACGCATTCATCCTGCCCGCATCGAGGAGATGTATCACAAGGCCGCCGACTTGGTTCAGCAGCGCGTGCGCGAGGCTGGCGAACAGGCTGCCTTCGATACCGGTATCCACGATCTGCATCCCGAGATCGTTAAGACCCTGGGTGCTCTTCGCTACCGCACCTCGTTTGGTCAGAACGTGCTCCAGCATTCCCTTGAGGTTTCCGACCTGTGCGGCGTGATGGCTTCCGAGCTTGGCCTGGACGTTGTGACCGCCAAGCGTGCCGGCCTGCTGCACGATCTTGGCAAGGCTATCGACCATGACGTCGAGGGCCCGCATGCCGTTATCGGCGCCGAGCTCGCCCGCCGTTATGGCGAGAAGCCCGTTATCGTTCACGCTATCGAGGCTCACCACGCCGACGTCGACCCCAACACGGTGCTCGATGTTCTGGTCCAGGCTGCCGATGCCGTTTCTGCCTCTCGCCCCGGTGCCCGTCGCGAATCGGCCGAGAACTACATCAAGCGTCTTGAGAAGCTCGAGGAGATTGCCAACTCCCATGAAGGCGTCGAGCGTACCTATGCCATGCAGGCTGGTCGCGAGGTCCACGTCATGGTTCAGCCGGACAAGATTTCCGATGCTCAGTCCACGGTTTTGGCTCATGACATCGCCCATCAGATCGAGGAAGAGATGGAGTATCCCGGTCAGGTGCGCGTCGTCGTGATTCGCGAGAGCCGCGCTGTCGATATCGCTAAATAACATGAACGACGCGAACGAGCTCATCTCATTTATCGCGTCGATGTCGGGGGAGGGCAACCTTCGCGTCGAGGAGAACCTTGGCGAGGGGTATGTCCGCCTCCGCGTTTCGGAGGCTGAACGGCGCCAGGCAAAGCACGACATTCAGCATGTCGAGGATATTGTCATTGAAATGCTGCGCAACGCACGTGATGCCGGCGCCGACAAGGTCTATCTCGCCACGACCAAGGAAGATGGCGTCCGTACGCTTGTCTTTCTGGATAACGGCTCGGGCGTGCCGCAGGATATGCAGGAGCGCATCTTCGATGCCCGCGTTACCTCCAAGCTCGAGAGCATGAAGATGGATCGTTGGGGCGTTCACGGTCGAGGCATGGCATTGTTCTCGATTAAGCAGAACACCGACGAGGCACGCGTTGTCGCGTCGGATGTTGACCTTGGCTCGGTCTTTAAGGTGAGCGTCGCTACCGACCGCCTTGGCGAGCGCGCCGACCAGTCCAGCTGGCCTCAGGCCGTGAAGGACGAGGACGGACGTTATGTCTGTGCTCGCGGCCCGCATAATATTATTCGCGCTGCTTGTGAGTTTGCGCTCGAGGAGTTGCGTGGTTGCGATGTCTATCTTGGTTCTCCGTCTGAGATTGCCGCGACCCTTTATGCTCAGGCGTCAAGTCGGCTCGATACGTCGCGTCTCCTGTTTATTGATGACGAGAGCGAGCTTCCGGTTGTCGACCGTTTAGGCCTTGCCTCTGATGCCGAGGACTTTATCCGTATCTGTTCGGGTTTGGGTCTTGAGATGTCTGAGCGCACGGCCCATCGCATTTTGGCAGGGCAGATTAAGCCCGTTCGCGGTGTGACCGCGCGTCTGCTGCGCGAGCGTGATTCGTCCTCGCATGCGCCGGCTCCTGTCGATCTCGCGAAGGATCGTCGCGGGCTACGTATTGCCAAGGATGACATGGCACAGTTTTCGCGTGCTGTGGAGCGCGACTTTAATGACCTTGCCGCCCGGTACTATCTCAACCTTTGCGGCGACCCAAAGATTCGTGTTTCGCGTGATCGAATCACCGTGACCTTCGATCTTGCCAAAGAGGAATAGTGCCTTTACCGAGTCCACTCGGTACGATACAGTTATTGCAGTTAAAACGTACTTTTAAACGCAGGAGTTTCTTCATGGATTGCCTGAAGGTATCAAGCAAATCATCGCCCGCGTCCGTTGCCGGCGCCATCGCCGGCATGGTCAAGGATGGTGTACCCGTCAACATCCAGTGTGTCGGCGCCGGTGCCGTCAACCAGGCCATTAAGGCCGTGGCTATCGCGCGCGGTTTTTTGATTCCAACCGGTTTTGATATTTCCTGCGCGCCCGTGTTCTCCGACATCCTCATTAACGGGGAGTCGCGCACGGCCATCCGCCTTTCTATCTACGTTCACCAGATCAATCGAGCTGCTATGGATAACGTCGTCATGGATGATGTTAAGCCTGTGGCATAGCTTCTGCTTGCCTTGTTTCGCTCCCCATCGTTAGGACTTATGCACATGGACCAGCGTTCCGTACGCGATATTCTTGCCGGTAAAACCTACTTTATCCGCACCTTTGGCTGCCAGATGAATCAGCACGACTCCGAGCGTGTGAGCGGTCTGCTTGATTCGTATGGCTGCCTCATGGCGCTCGATCCCGCGCATGCCGATATTGTTGTCTTCATGACATGCTGCGTGCGCGAGGCCGCCGATACTCGCCTGTACGGTCAGTGCAATTCCTGCAAAAGCCTGCCGCCTTCGCCTTCGGGCAAGCGCGTGGTTGCCGTGGGTGGCTGTATCGCGCAGCGTGATGGTGAGGGCCTGCTCACCAACGTCGATAACGTCAATGTTATCTTTGGCACGCATTCCATCGCACATGTGGCCGAGCTCATTGCCGAGGCGTTCCTTGATGGTAAGCGTCATATCCGCACCAACGAGCATGAGGATACGGATGCCATGAGCATGCCGTGGCATCGCGAGACCCAGTATCACGCCTGGGTGCCCATCATGACAGGCTGCAATAATTTCTGCACCTATTGCATCGTGCCGTATGTGCGCGGTCGCGAAAAGAGCCGCCCTTTCGAGGAGATTGTCGACGAGGTCACCGGTCTAGTGCGCCAGGGCGTGCGTGAGGTCACGCTTCTGGGTCAAAACGTCAACTCCTATGGTCGCGATCTGTTTGGCAAGCCGCGCTTTGCCGACCTTTTGCGTGCCGTGGGCGATACGGGTGTAGAGCGTATTTTCTTTACTTCCTCGCACCCCAAAGACCTGTTGCCCGAGACTATCGACGCTATGGCAGAGACGCCTGCCGTTATGCCGCAGCTGCACCTGGCAGTTCAGTCGGGCTCGACACGGATCCTCAAAGAGATGAATCGCCGTTATACACGCGAGGACTATCTTGGCCTTGTCGATCGCATTCGCAACCGCATGCCCGACATCGCGCTCTCGACCGACATTATCGTTGGCTTTCCGGGCGAGACTGAAGAAGACTTTGAGCAGACGCTCTCACTTGCTGAGACGGTCCGCTATGCTCAGGCCTATACCTTCATCTATTCCAAGCGCGCCGGTACCCCGGCCGCCGAGATTGACGATCCTACGCCGCATGAGGTTATTCTCGAGCGTTTCAACCGCCTGGTTAAGGTTATCGAGACCACGGCACACGAGTATAACCAGGGCGAGCTTCATACTGTGGTGCCGGCGCTCATTGAGGGAACGAGTAAAAAGAACGACGCGGTCCTGCTGGGCAAGAGTCCCAAGAATCAGACCGTGCATGCGCCTATTCCCGAGGGTTACAGCATCGATCAGCTTGTTGGCAAGATCGTTGATGTTGACGTTGACGTTGCCAAGACCTGGTATTTGTCCGGCTCCGTTGTGGGCGAGCCGCGCTAATGGTTTCTCCCGGGGCAGGTCTTTCCGCCGTTGCGATCGTCGGTCCGACGGCGGTTGGTAAGAG
>JBKTBE010000083.1:0-7129 GCA_046883645.1 Collinsella sp.
AAACTGAGCGGCACGCTGATCACGAGCGCACACGGGCAGCTGACGACCAGGAAGGTCAGGCCGCGCAGGATCCAGTCGGACCAGGCGCCGGTGACCAAACCGCCGCCGAGCGCGAGTACCGCGGCCGCGCCGGTGACGGCGGGCGTGTAGACGCGGGCGAAGCGCGTGATGAAGTTCTCGGTGCGCGCCTTCTTTTCGCTGGCATTCTCCACGAGTTCCAGGACGCGCGCGACGGTGGACTCGCCAAAGGGCTTGGTGGTGCGCACGTGGATGAGGCCCGTCATGTTGATGCAACCGCTGATGATATCGTCTCCGGTTTTGGCCGGACGGGGGACTGACTCGCCAGTAAGGGCGGCGGTATCGAGCTGTGTCTCGCCTTCGACGATGATGCCGTCGATGGGCACGCGCTCGCCAGGCTTGACGACGATGACGGTGCCGACGGCGATGTCATCGGGGAAGACTTGCTCGAGCGTGCCGTCGGGCTGCTCGACGTTAGCGTAGTCGGGCGCGATGTCCATCATGGCACTGATCGACTTGCGGCTCTTGCCCACAGCGTATGCCTGGAACAGCTCGCCGACCTGGTAGAACAGCATGACGGCGGCGCCTTCGGCCATGTGCGGGTCGGTATCGGGGAAGAGCACCATGGCAAACGCGCCGATGGTCGCGACTGCCATAAGGAAACTCTCGTCGAAGGCCTTGCCGCGGCGGATGTTATTGAATGCCTTTTGCAGTACGTCGTATCCGGCAATCAAAAACGGCACGAGGAACAGCGCGAAGCTGGCGTAGATGTTGCCAGGCTCCCCAAATGCGATAGTGAGGGCGCCGAGCTCGTCGAGGGCATAAACAACGGCAAAAATGCCCAGTGCTACCAGGATGCGGTTGCGCTTGTGCTCAAGGGACTCTTTCTTCTTGCGCTTCTTCTTTTTCTTTTTGGGATCGGCGGCTGCCATGATTCAAACCTCCCATTTGAGTGTATGAACACTTGCTCATATAATTTCGCGAGCAAAGGCCGCGGCAAGCGCGGCCTTACAGGTCAACGTATGCGCG
The DNA here is from genome assembly GCA_046883645.1 of Collinsella sp. Lineage (GTDB taxonomy): Bacteria > Actinomycetota > Coriobacteriia > Coriobacteriales > Coriobacteriaceae > Collinsella. The sequence continues at coordinate 1,048 of JBKTBE010000083.1, forward strand.
AGTTAGAGAATGATTTCGCAGTCCGGCTCGGCGTCGGCGGTGAACTCAACGACGCGGTCCAGGACCTCGTCGAACTCGGCGTCGTCAGCCTCGAGCGTCAGCTTCTGGGTCATAAAGTTGACCGAAACGGACTTGACGCCATCGAGCTTAGCCAGCTCGTCCTGAAGTTCACGCGCGCAGTTGGCGCAATCGATCTCGTCGAGCTTGAACTGCTTTTTCATGGTGGGTTCCTTTCCCTGTGTTAGCGGTCTGGGTGCCGGCCGCGCTGATACCGTGGTTGATTGCTATTCGCAGATATGGCTCATGCCCTGGTTAAGCATGGTGTAGACGTGATCGTCGGCAAGCGAGTAGAGAATGTTGCGGCCGTCGCGGCGGAACTTGACCAGGTGCGACTGCTTAAGCGTGCGCAGCTGGTGCGACACCGCAGACTGCGAGGTCGCGGTCGCTTCGGCGATGTCAGCCACGCAGAGCTCGCGACCCATGAGGGCATAGAGAATCTTGATGCGCGTGGTGTCGCTGAAGACCTTGAACAGGTCGGCAAGGTCGTAGAGAAGCTCCTCGTCGGGAAGGTCCTCGGGCGAGCAGGTGGTGGGGACGATCGGCTCGGTGGCCTCGATGCCAGTCTTTGTTTCATCAGCGTGGCTGCTCATTGCAATATCCTTTCATATGAACATGCGCTCATATAACTTACTTCCGATTATATGAGCGCATGTTCATATGTCAATGACGTTCAGGTAATTCGTCGCACAAAATGATGGGGAATAGTGGACGAGATTCCGGACTGAGCGGTTTTGATAGCCGATGCCGGGGTGGATGCCCCCGCGCCGTGCAAAAATTGGAGTATTCTGCAACTATAGGGGGTCCGTTAATCTATTCCAGGCCAAATAAAGCCGCTCAAGAGTTATCCAAGGGCGGCAAACAGACAAGGTCTTCCTCAAATGTTGCCTAACGTTCTCGTTCGATAGCGTTTTTGTTGGCTCTGTTAGACCAGGATTGACATACATGTGTCCCCACGGTGCCATATCTTTGACCCCGTAGACCGCGATGATGGGGGCAGCATGAACGCCGAAGACCTGGTCCTCAACTTCAAGAAGGGCATGGCGAACCTCAGCAAGACCGAGCGCCGCCGCGCTATCGAGTCCGTCAGGGACGTGATCCGCGCGGCGGCGTTCGACGACGCGGCCGGCTCCGCCTGCGAAATCGAACGCTGCCCGCGCTGCGGGTCCGCCGCGGTCGTGAAGAAGGGCAAATCGAAGAACGGCGAGCAGCGCTACCTCTGCCGGGGCTGCGGCAGGACCTTCGGCATGGGCAGCGAGCGCATCCTGGGGACGAGCAGGCTCCCGAAGGAGACCTGGATGGCCTACGCCGAGTGCTTCGTGCTCATGCTGCCCCTGCGCGAGTGCGCGAGGCGCTGCCGCGTCTGCCTCAAGACCGCCTACACCATGCGCCACAGGCTGATCGAGTGCCTCTCGGCCTACTCCCCCTCGTTCAGGGTCGAGCGGGGCTGCGGCTGCGAGCTCGACGAGACCTACTTCCCCGAGTCGTTCAAGGGCAACCACGCGAAGGGGTCGTTCACGATGCCGCGCCCCTCCCGGCACCGCGGCAAGCAGGTGCACAGGCGCGGGCTGTCGCGCGAGCGGATCTGCGTCATGACCGGCGTGAACGACTCGAACGAGACGTTCCTCGAGGTCACGGGGCGGGGCGCCCTTTCGAGGGAGCGCGCCATGGACGCGCTGAGGGGCCGCATCGCGGCCGGCTCGGTCGTCGCGACCGACAGGGCGGCCGTCTACGTCAATGTCCTCGCGGAACTCGAGGTCGCCGCGCACGCGGCCTACGACCCCAAGGACCGCTCCGGGGGAACCATCAACCGGATCAACACCGTCCACTCGCTCCTCGGCGCCTTCATGGAGCCGTTCAAGGGCGTGTCGACGAAGCACCTCGATGCCTACCTCGCCTGGTTCAGGTGGTGCCGAACCTTCATGGCGACCGATTCCGGCGCCGCCGGGCGCACGGTCGCGCGGCAGCTCGCGCACGGCGTCTGCAGGAGCCGCGTCCGCGACATGTTCAACGTGGAGCCGCCCTACATGGACTACTGGGCCGCGCCCGCCGCATAGAGGCGGTAGAATGGTCGCACCGCGATACACGAGGAGGGGTGAGGCCATGCCGTCGAACATGCCGGCCACGACGATCCGCATCGACCCGGAGGTCAAGAAGGAGGCCACGGCCATCCTGGACGAGCTCGGCCTGTCCATGTCCACCGCCGTCAACGCGTTCCTCAGGGCGCTCGTCCGGGAGGGCGGGATGCCGTTCGAGATGAGGGTCAAGATGCCGGCGCCCGACGGGGAGACGGCGAGTTAGCCGGCAGGTCGGCATGTCAATCCTGGTCTAACAGAGCCTTTTTGTTTCTCATTTGGATTAACTTGTGGGTGCTGGAGGGCCGACCCTGCTGAATACTCGCAATTTTGCACGTCGCTAAGGTGCCCACCTTGTTAGCCGGTCTAGCTTCCGGCCCCGAAGATCCTGCCCTCGGGCGCGAGGCTGCTTGTTTGGGCAAATGATGGGCTGTCGGATTCGACTGTCTGCATGTCATCGATTGCCGGAACTTCATTAATTGTCGGGTCATCCAGCGTGATGCCTTCGAGTGTTGCTTTTTCGAGGTCGATTCGTTGACGATCTTCGGAATCCTGGCGGAGCTGCTTCTGAATTCGCTTTTTCTCTTCTATAAGCCTTCTGAGTACAAACTGTCTCAGGTCCTCTTGCATGATTTGAAAGTCTTTTGGCAGACGCGAGGGGCGTACGCCCTCTTTCCGCTGGATTGCTTCCATGACCCTAACAAAAGCGCTGGCATGCATAAAGGAATAACGACTGACGGTGATGATTCCGTATCCCATGGACGCAAGCGCATTCTTGCGCTCCTCATCGATGGCGCGGTCTTCTTCCGCGTCATGATAAAAACCGTTGTATTCAATGTCTGTGCGAGATTTCTTTAGATATGCATCCATAAAGAACTTTTTGCGTCTCGTGAGATTCTTTGCGGCAGCGGTGACCTGCACCTCGTAATCGGTCTCAATTCCCTTAATACCAAGTCCTCCTTCGCTTTTAGGCAGCGTTAGCATCATGACAAAGGCCGTTTCCATAGGAGACCGGCATCCGTCGCGCACACATTGGATCGCCTTTCGGGCAAGGGCCAGACCGTCGCATCTGGTAATGGAATTAAAGAACTGTTTTAACCTCTCGGTCGAGGTGAGCGCGAAATGCTCGTTATGCGAGGTGGAAGAGCCGGCTCCAAGGGAGTAAACGCCGCACAATTCAAAGTAGTACTCCACCAGTTCGCGAAAAGGGAGATAGGTGGCGGCCTGAAGCGCGCAAAGCTCAACGCCAACAATGAAGATGCCATCTTTGAGCTCTATAAAGCGTGAGTTCGAGAATCGTTTTGACGTAACGTGGCATTGACAGTTCATTGCGTAGCGCGCATTCCTGCGATCAAACACCATCACCTCGAGGGAATCATTTGCGTCGAGGGAAACATCATGTTTGGTGAGCCATTCTGCGGCTGCGTCAAGGAGCGTTCCGGTGGGACATGATCCGTAAATCGCGGCAGGGTTACAGGGCTCGGTGTCTTTCGCAGACGCCGAATACGCGGCCTGGTAGACCGCTTTTGCAGTGGTATGTGACAATACGATACTCATGGTATATATCGTGTCAGCTAATGCCGTGTTGATGGCGCTGAGTGGAAAAGCCGTTTTAGAGGTCTAACCAAATGCTGTCCAAAAGCTTGACGCAATTATGGGTTGGTATGCCCTAAATAAAAGTTTTCGCAGCTTAGCTATGGCATATAAATACTCAATTGCTGCACATTTGATACCGATGCATCACCATCCGACAACGAATTACGTGTCGGGAATTGGCCGATTCGTTCAAAATGGGGGTTCAGAATTTGTGATGGCAGATCTATCTGTGGAACGTAGGGCGGCCCCGCTGCGGTGTTTCCCGCTGCGAGGCCGCTCGTGAGTAAGCAGCGTTTGTCGCAGGTGTTGCTATTTCGCGAACAGGTTCTTGAGGTTGAACTCGGCCTGTACCGTGCGGAGCATGAGGTCGGTGTCGTCCAAGCCCAGATGCTGCTCGTTGGCGTCGGCGGCGAGGGTGCCGCGTCGGCGCGCCCAGTTCTCGAGCGCAGCGGGTGCGGACTCGCGGGGGAGCGAGCGCACGTCGGCGTCCAGGCTGCGGCAGATCTGGCGCGAGTCGATGACGATAATCTTGCCTGTGCGGCGTGCCTCGGCGTAACCGTCCAGATGAATTTTGAACCAGCTGTCCTCGAAGGCGGCGTTGTGCGCCATATAGGGATGCTTCTTCATGAGCTTGAGCAGCTGCTTCTGCAGCTCCTTGTTCTCGCGGAACGGCTTTTTGCCGTCGATGTCGTCCCAGGTGATGTGATGGATGTTCGATAGCGGCACATCCTCGCCGCGGTAGATGTCGGGCAGGCCGCAGTAGTGTGCCTCGGCGTCATGCGGCACAGCGTCGCTGGCGAGATCCATGATCTCCCAGCCCACGTTGATGATGTAGCCGCGCTCGGGCGCGCGACCGGTGGTCTCGATGTCGATGCCCAGCACCGTGCCTTGGATGGGCTTGCGGGCATAGGCCACGCCGAGTGCGTCGCGGTCACCGCGGATCTCGCGCATGACCGATGCGGCGGTACGCTTTTGCATCTTGCCGATGGCGGCGCAGGTGTCGGCGTCGGACAGGCCGCGCGAGAGCGTCGCGGGCGTCACGTTGCGTAGGCGTGCCTCGCCAATCTGGTCGCACAGGTCGCGGTTGCGGTCGGCCAGGTCGCGCACGGTGGCAAAGTCGAAGCCGGGGTCACCCTCGGCGGTAAAGTACTCGGTCTCGAGCACCTTGAGGGCCTCCTCGCCCTTCTGACGCTCAGATTCCATGGCGCCGTGGTCGCCGTAGATAAACATGGGGATAAACGGCTGGCGCTCGTATTCGAGTGCTTGCGAAACATTCATATGCTGCTCCTTGGACGGGCCGCGTTGCGCGGCTCGGGGTTACTGAGTTGTGGCGAGATGATAGTTTACCATGGGCAACTATTGGCACCGCGCCCGGGACAACTACAATACCCTAGTTGACCGCTAGGACTTTTACAATGCTGCCGAAAGACACGAAAGGTTCCATCCGTCATGGATTTACTGATTGATATTCTGCTCGACGCCGGCAAAGACACGCTCTCGCTGGTGCCGTTCTTGTTGGTGACGTATCTTGCCCTCGAGACGCTCGAGCATGTTGCGGGCGACCGCGTCAACGGCGCCATCAAGCGCGCGGGCGCCGCCGGCCCCGTGGTTGGCTCGTTGCTGGGCATGGTGCCACAGTGCGGGTTTTCGGCCATGGCGGCGACGCTGTTCGCCGGCCGTGTTGTGACGCTGGGCACGCTAGTCGCCGTGTTCCTCTCGACCTCCGACGAGATGTTGCCGCTGCTGCTTGCCGAGCGGGTTCCCGTGCAGACCATGGCGATGCTTTTGGCTTCGAAGGCGCTGATCGCGCTGGTCACGGGCTTTATCGTGGATGCGGCTATCCGCGGCCTTCGTCGTAATGCCCGCGCGCATGCGGCGATTCGCCGTACCGTACTGGGGACCGCTGCCAATCCGGCTCATGTGAACTGCGCCCACGACGACCATACCGGGGGCGACATCATTGACGAGGTGGCCGAGGCGGGCGTGAGCGCCGATCACATCCATGAGCTGTGTGAGCGCGACCATTGTGGTTGTGACGAGGATGAGGACGAGCGCGGACATGGGCACGGTCACGAACACAGCCACGACCATGGTCACGCGGACGAGCACGAGCACCACCACGGCCACAGCCACTCCCACGAGGGCGCGCCCGTTCTGTCGATCATCCGCAGCGCGATCTCGCACACCGTGCAGGTGTCGGTATTTATTTTCCTGGTGACGCTGATTCTGGTCGCCGTGCTCGAGACCTTTGGCGAGTCCGCAATCGAGCAGTTCCTGCGCGGCAACGAAACGCTCGCCGTCCTGGGCTCGGCGCTTGTCGGTCTGATCCCCAACTGCTCTGCTAGCGTCGTTAT
>JBKTBE010000084.1:0-5834 GCA_046883645.1 Collinsella sp.
GGACCGCTTTGAGCACCTGGGCGGCTACGAGCTCGAGAGCAACGCCCGCAAAATCCTGTCCGGCCTGGGCTTTAAGGTCACCGACTTTGAGCGCCCGTGCTCCGAGTTCTCGGGCGGCTGGCAGATGCGCATCGCGCTTGCCAAGCTCTTCCTGCGCCACCCCGACCTGCTGCTTCTGGACGAGCCTACTAACCACCTGGACCTCGAAAGCGTCCAGTGGCTGCGCGGCTTTATTGCCAACTACGACGGCGCCGTCCTCATCGTCAGTCACGACCGTGCCTTCATGGACGCCTGCGTCGACCACGTCGCCGCGCTCGAGAACCGCCGCGTGACCACCTACACCGGCAACTACAGCAGCTACCTCAAGCAGCGCGAGGACAACCTGGAGCAGATGCGCGCCAAGCGAGCCGCCCAGGAGCGCGACATCGCCCACATGCAGGTCTTCGTCGACAAGTTCCGCTACAAGCCCACCAAGGCCGCCCAGGCCCAGGAGCGCATCCGCAAGATCGAGCAGATCAAAAAGGAGCTCGTCATCCTGCCCGAGGGCCACAAGCACATCGACTTTAAGTTCCCCGACCCGCCGCGCTCCGGCGACATGGTCGTGGGCCTCGAGGGCGTCTCCAAGTCATACGGCGATAAGCACATTTACAGCGACATCGACCTCAAGCTCTACCGCGGCGAGCACGTGGCGCTCGTCGGCCCCAACGGCGCCGGCAAGTCCACGCTCATGAAGATCCTCGCCGGCCTGGAGCCACCCACCACCGGCACCCGCGAACTGGGCACCAACGTGGGCGTGGCCTACTACGCCCAGCACGCGCTCGAGGGCATGACCGAGTCCAACACCGTCCTGCAAGAGATCGACACCGTCACGCCCAAGTGGACCGTGCCGCAGCAGCGCAGCCTACTGGGCGCCTTCCTGTTTAGCGACAACGATTCCATCGAGAAGCAGGTTCGCGTCCTCTCCGGCGGCGAAAAAGCGCGTCTGGCCCTGGCCAAGATGCTCGTGGCCCCCGAGGCGCTCCTGTGCCTGGACGAGCCCACCAACCACCTAGACATCGACTCGGTGGACATGCTCGAGAACGCCCTGCAAAACTTCCCCGGTACCATCGTGCTGATCAGCCACGACGAGCACCTGGTGCGCGCCGTGGCCAACCGCGTGATCGACATCCGCGATGGCAAGGTCACGGTCTACGACGGCGACTACGACTACTACCTCTACAAGCGTGAGGACCTCGCGGCCCGCGCCGCCGCCGAGGCGTCCACGGAGAGCGCGCCGGCCACGACCAAGTCCACCAAGGCCAGCGCTGCCCAGGCCAACACCCCCGCCGCGGGCCCCAAGCCTGCCGAGGGCAAAAAGACCAAGGAGCAAAAGCGCGCCGAGGCCCAAGCCCGCGCTGCGCTCAACAAAAAGCTCAAGGGCGTGCGTAACCAGCTCAAGAAGATCGAGGCCGAGCTCGACAAAAAGCGCGCCCGCTATGACGAGCTTATGGAATTGATGGCGAGCGAAGAGCTTTATGCCGATCAAGACAAGTTCAACGCCGCGCTGGGGGAATATAACGGCCTTAAGCAAGAGCTGCCCAAGCTCGAAGACGAATGGCTGGAGCTTTCCACCCAGATCGAAGAGGAGACCGCGCGTGAACTCTCGTAAAGCCGCTGCCGTGGCGATGAGCATCATCGCCATCGCCTGTCGCATCTGCGGCATCTTTATGAGCGCGATGACCGTGCTGCTGTGTTTTAGCGGCCTCACCGCCAAGCTGCAGATCGTGGGCTTTGTCGTCGAGCTTTCGCGCGCCCTGCCGAGCGCCATCGCCGGCTACGGCGTCATCACGTCGCCCTTTGGCGGTGTGTTCCGCCTGGATTACGCTATCGTGGCCGTCATTTTGTTTGTGGCCGATTACCTGCTCACGCGCGCCTCGCGTCGCGTCCGCTAGGGGAGCGCCATGTCCAGCAGCTACCTCATGAACCTGCTCGCCAGCGCCGTTGCCGTCATCGTGGGCATCGTGATCCACGAGAGCGCACACGCCGCCGCGGCCTGGGCGCTCGGCGACAAGACGGCCCGTTCGCGCGGCCGCGTGTCGCTCAACCCGCTTAACCATATCGACCCGTTTGGCACCATCATCCTGCCGCTGCTCATGCTCGCGGCCGGCGGCCCAGTGTTCGCCTTCGCCAAACCCGTGCCCGTCTACCTCAACAACCTCAAGCACCCCAAGCGCGACGAGGTCCTGGTGAGCGCGGCCGGCCCCGCGTCGAACATCGCACTCGCGTGCCTCGCGGCCGCCCTCATGCACGCAACGTACGGCAGCCTCTACACCAGCATGTCCTTTGCCCTGGCGTCGCAGATCATGAACTTCGGCGCCACGTTTATCGTGGTCAACCTGTCGCTCGCGTTCTTTAATCTTATCCCGATCCCGCCGCTCGACGGCTCGTCGATCATCGTGCCGTTCCTCAAAGGCAAGGCGCTCAACAACTATTATCGTCTGCAGCAATACGCTATGCCCATCCTCATCCTGGTGCTGTACCTGCTGCCCATGTGGACCGGCATCGACGTGATCGGCCGCTATTTCGACGTTACCGTGTATCCGCTTGCTGAGCAGCTGCTCAACTTCGCAATCGCCGGCATCTAGGGTAAACTTACAGGTCGACCGTGCAAAACGGTCGTAACATGCACCCAAACCGCGCCGCGAAGGCGCCGTCAAAGGAGGTCGAAGATGTCGTATCGCGTGTCGACGCAGGTCTACAGCGGACCGTTCGACCTGCTGCTGCAGCTGGTAACCCGCCAAAAAGTAGATATCGGCGCTATCTCCATCAGCGAGGTGGCCGAGCAGTACCTTGCCGAGGCTGAGCGCATCGAGGCGCTGGACCTGGACGTGGCGAGCGACTTTCTGCTGGTCGCGGCAACCCTTCTGGACATCAAGGCCGCCTCTCTGGTGCCGCAGGAGGCCCCGCGTAAAATTGATGACGACGATGGCGAGTTCGACGAAGACCTCGAGGAACTCAGCGCGCTCGACGGCGACGCCCTGCGCGAGGTCCTGATTCAGCGTCTGATTGCCTACAAGCAGTTTAAGGGTGCGGCTGCGGCCCTCGGTGCCCGCATGAAGGCCGAAAGCCGCATGCACCCGCGTGTGGCCGGCCCCGACCCCGAGTTTTTGGGCCTTATGCCCGACTACCTGGCCGGCATCACCCTGCGCGGCCTCGCCGTCATCTGTGCCGACCTGGACGGCAAGCGCCAGACCTTCCTGCTGGAGGCCGAGCATGTGGCGCCGCATCGCGTACCGCTCGACCTGACCGTGGCCTCAGTCGACCGCTTTACCATGGCGCACCAAACCTGCACCTTCCGCGAGCTGTTGGACGGCGACGCCACCACCGAGCAACTCGTCGTCACCTTCCTGGCCATGTTAGAGCTCGCAAAGCGCGGTTCGCTCACGCTGAGCCAGGACGAGATCTTCGGAACCATCTGCATCAACCGAGTCGAGGGCGCCGAGGCATACGTGCCCGGCGAGGGCCCCGAGCTCACCGAATAGGAGCAGCAACCATGTCAACCCTTTCAACGCTGGAGGCAAACAGCCTCAAAGGCGCCCTCGAGGCGCTGCTGCTGGTGTCGAGCGACCCGGTGAGTGCGCCCGCGCTCGCCGGCGCACTGGATATCGCCCCCGGCGAGTGCGCATCGCTGCTCGCCGAGCTCAAGGTTGAGTACGAGGAGGCCAACCGTGGCTTTCAGCTGCGTGAGGTCGCCGGCGGCTGGCGCCTGTTTACGCACCCCGCCTACCACGACGTGGTCGAGGCCTATGTGTTGAGCTGGGACACGCAAAAGCTGTCGCAGGCCGCGCTCGAAACACTGGCCGTCATCGCATACCACCAGCCCGTGACGCGCGAGGTGGTCAAGGGCATCCGCGGCGTCAATTCCGACGGCGTCATCGCGTCGCTCGTGGACAAAGGTCTGGTGCGCGAGCTCGGACGCGACCCCCAGCGCGGTCAAGCCATCATCTACGGCACGACCAACGCCTTCTTGGAAAAGTTCGGTCTGCGCTCCACCCGCGATCTGCCCGATCTGGAGCAGTTTGCCCCCGACGAGCAGTCGCGTCAGTTTATCCGCGAGCGCCTGAGCGGCCGCAGCATTCAGTCCACGCTCGAGGAGCAGGCCGAGGACCTGGACGAAGAGCGCGAACTGCTCGATACCGATGTTGAAGATGTTGAGGCAGTCGAGAACTTGGAAACCCTGGTCGTCGACGAGATCTCGGAGGATTTGCATGACGAGGACTAACGAAGCAGGGGAGACGCGCACCTCGAACGCCGCAGCGCCCGACGCCCAGCCCGTCTACCCGCACACCATGCGCCTGCAGCGCTTTTTGGCGCGAGCGGGCGTGGCGAGCCGCCGCGGCTCGGAGGACCTGATGACCGCCGGCCGCGTGACTGTCAACGGCGAGGTCGCGACCGAGCTGGGCACCAAGGTCGATGTCGACCGCGACCACATCGAGGTCGATGGCATGCCCGTCAAGCTCAACCAGGGCGCCGTGTACCTGATGCTCTACAAGCCGTCCGGCTACCTCACCACCATGAGCGACCCGCAGGAGCGCCCCTGCGTGGCCGACCTGGTCCCCCGCGACCGTTTTCCGGGGCTCTTTCCGGTGGGCCGCCTGGACCGCGACACCACAGGGCTGCTGCTCTTCACGACCGACGGCGACCTGTCGCAGGACCTGCTGCACCCCAGCAAGCACGTCTACAAGACCTACCAGGCGCTCGTGGACGGCCGCCTTACCGACCGCGACCTGGAACCGCTCCGCCGTGGTATCGAGCTCGACGACGGCCTGTGCCAGCCTGCGATCTGCCGCGTCATCACCGCGCGCGAGGCCGAGGCCGTGGCTCCGCAAGGCGTAAAGCCCGGCACCACCGCCGTGGAGGTCATCATCCGCGAGGGACGCAAGAACCAGGTCAAGCGCATGCTGAGCAAGATCCACCACCCGGTGATCCGCCTGCATCGCTGCAACTTTGCCGGCCTGGAGCTCAAGGACGTGGCCAAGGGCTCATGGCGCGAGCTCACCGACCGCGAGGTGCAGATCCTCAAGGCCGGCGGTATCCCGCCCAAGCAGGCTAGTGCCAAGCGCGGCGGTAAGCCCCAGGACACCCCCGCGAGCCGCACCCGCCACCACGGCAGCCACGGCTCCGCGCCCAAGCGCAACACCTACCGCGAGCGCTACACCGGCTAGGCAACCCGCCGCACCCCAACGCCAGCGAACCATACCAGCACGTCAACCACCGAAAGGAAGCATTACATGATCGTCGCCATCGACGGCCCCGCCGGTTCCGGCAAGTCCACCATCGCCAAGGAGATTGCCCGCCAGCTGGGCTTTAACAAGCTCGACACAGGCGCCATGTATCGCGCTGTCACCTTCGCCGCACTCGACCGCGGCATCGACCTGGACGACGAGGCTGCCATCGACGCCCTCGCCGAGCAGATCGAGATCCGCTTTACCAACGGCACCGGCGAGGACACGCGCCTGACCATCGACGGCCAGGACGCATCGGCTGCCATCCGCACCCCGCAGGTGGACGCCAACGTCTCCAAGGTCTCGGCCTACCCGGGCGTACGCGCCGCCATGCTCATCCATCAGCGCCGCGCCGCCGAGGACCGCGATATCGTGGCCGAGGGTCGCGACATCGGCACCGTTGTGTTCCCCAACGCGCAGGTCAAGGTGTTCCTGACCGCCGACCCGCGCGAGCGCGCCCGTCGCCGCGTGCTGCAGCGCCATCAAAACGACGCCCAGCCGCTCACGCCCGCGCAACTCGAGGCCGAGGTCGACGAGACTCTCGACGCCCTTAAGCAGCGCGACAAGCTC
>JBKTBE010000084.1:5844-6854 GCA_046883645.1 Collinsella sp.
GACAAGCTCGACAGCAGCCGCGAGGTCGCCCCGCTCATCCCCGCCGAGGACGCCGTGCACGTCGACTCCACCGCCCATACCATCGACGAGGTCGTCCGCATTATCGAGGGCCTCATCAACCAAAGGAGGTAGCCCATGCGCCTGTTTAAGCAGACGCCCGAGGACTATTACAACGCCCCCTACGCCGAGTTCCCGGCGCTCATCCGCGGTACCGTCGTCGTAGTCATGGCCATCCTTTGGGCCTTCTCCAAGCTCATGTGGCGTTGGAAGGTCGAAGATGCCGATCTGCTGTTTGAGCGCCAGGAAGGCCGCGGCAGCGTAGTCATCTGCAACCACACCTCGATGGCCGAGTTGCTGGCCGTGGAGACGGCGCTGTTCTTTGGCGGCCGCCGCATCCGCCCCATCTTTAAATCCGAGTTTGCCAAGACCAAGATAGTGCGCTGGGCCTTTAGCCGCGTGGGTGGCATTCCTGTCGAGCGTGGCACCGCCGACATGAAGTGCCTGCGCGCTGCCCAGCATGCGCTGCAGCGCGGTGAGGACGTCTTGATCTTCCCCGAGGGCACGCGCATCCGCTCGCGCGAGATCAAGCCCGAGGTCCACGGCGGCTTTGCGCTCATCGCCCAGATGGGCAAGGCACCCGTCAACCCGCTCGCCATCTGTGGTTGGTCCGACATTACGCCTAAGGGCAAAAAGCTCATGCGCCCCAAGAAGTGCTGGATCCGCGCCGGCAAGGCCATCTCGCTATCCGACGCACCGGCCGAGCTTAAGCGCAAGGAGCGCCTGGCATGGTTTGAGTCCGAGGCCATGAACCGCGTTTACGCCATGCGCGACGAGCTGTGTGCCGAGCATCCGGGCAGGTTCTAGCCATGGGTGAGAATGTCATGAATACCGCCGCGGCCGCCGCTGAGGGAGTCGTCCCCACCATCGAAATTGCTGCCCACGCCGGCACCTGCTACGGCGTACAGCGCGCGCTCGACATGGCGCTAGCTGCCGCGCCGCAGGCAGGGGAG
>JBKTBE010000085.1:0-6810 GCA_046883645.1 Collinsella sp.
GAACCGCGAGCGCATCTCCCTCGGTCTCAAGCAGACCACCGAGGATCCGTGGCGCGCACTGGTCAAGAAGTACCCCGTCGGCGCTATCGTCGAGGGCACTGTGACCAAGCTTGTCCCGTTCGGCGCTTTCGTCGACCTGGGCGAGGGCATCGAGGGCCTGGTGCACATCTCCGAGATGGCCAACAAGCACGTCGATCAGCCTTCTCAGGTCACCCACGTGGGCGACAAGGTTCAGGTCAAGGTCATGGAGATCGACCTCGACCGTCGTCGTATCTCCCTGTCCATGAAGTCTGCTGCTGAGACTCTGGGCGTCGAGATCGAGGTTACCCCGCTGCCTTCCGAGAAGAAGGACGAGGAGACCGACGCCGAGTAAATCGGTTTGACGATCACTTGTTTTAAGGGATCCGTCCGCAATGGACGGGTCCCTTTTTGCATTTGGCGCCGAGATGCGCGATGCTGCCCGGGCTATTCACAGGCTATTGGGTTGTCGATGCATGAAAAATGCCGACATCCCGCCTCGGGGAGGAGGCGGGAACACACCGAGTAGACGGAGGGGTGTGGAGCGCGGTCGCGTCTCGACTGACGACGTTGCCCATCGACAACCCTATTGTACTGCATGGCGTGGTTCTTGGTTTATCGTGTCGAACGCTTGTGTTGTGCCATTGCCTGCGGCAACGGTGTGCTACACTCTTGCACTGCTGAGTGGGCCAGACGGTCGCGCGATGTGCTGCTTGCAGCACGCGTGAGGAAAGTCCGGGCTCCAGAGGGCGGGATGCCGGCTAACGGCCGGGCGGAGTGATCCGACGGAAAGCGCCGCAGAAAAGAAGACTCCCACCTGCGCCGCAAGGCGTAAAGGGAAAAGCTGAAACGGTGGTGTAAGAGACCACCAGCGTCGTGGCAACACGGCGGCTTGGCAAGCCCCATCCGGAGCAAGCGCGAATAGGAACGCTATGGGCCGGCCCGGTCCGCGTTCGGGTAGCGTGCGTGGAGCTGCACGGTAACGTGCAGACAAGATAAATGACCGTTCACGACAGAACCCGGCTTACAAGCCCGCTCAGCAACTATGTTGACGCTGCGACGGCGTCAGCTGGCCGATTTGGCGCTCATTCGTCGGTCGCCGCCATAAGGCGTGCTCCCTCCTCTTTCGGGCAAAATCGACTCAGCTGACGCCGTCTCGCTGTTTTTGCCTGGTCATCGGCGTTGCCGTTCTATTTACCGGGGTTATCGGTACGGCCTTTGCCGTATTATTGAGGCTGTTTGTTGCTGCGCTTTATTTTGTTGAGGGGCTTTGTTGGACAGCTATTTTACTCTGCAATCGAATATTGAGGTTTCGGGCGAGTTTGTGGACCGCAAGAGCCGGTTTATTGCCCAGCTGGTCCATATTGAGTCCGAGGACGAGGCGAATGCCTTTATCGAGACAGTTCGCAAGCGCCATTACGACGCTCGACACAATGTTCCCGCGTGGATTTTGGTCGATGGACGCGAACGCCAAAGCGATGATGGTGAGCCGAGCCGCACGAGCGGTATGCCGACGCTCGAGGTGTTGCGCGGTGCGGGGCTCAAAAATGTTTGCTGCGTAGTGACGCGCTATTTTGGTGGCACGCTGTTAGGGCCTGGTGGCTTGGTGCGTGCCTATACTGCGGCGACGCAGGCGGCGGTGGCGGCTGCTCGGGAGGCCGGGCGGATCGTCGAGATGACGAGCGTCGTGCCTGTTGACGTGCATGTGGCCTATCCGCAGTATGAGCAGGTGCTTCGTTTGGCGCAGGATTCGGGTGCCAAGGTTTCGGATGCCGATTTCGCGGATACCGTGACACTTCATTTGGTGTTCAAAGCGGGGGAGCAGGGGCCGTTTTGCGCTAAGATGCGCGAGCTTATGGCGGGGCGCGAGGAGATCGAGGTCGGCGCTCCCGAATTTGCCGAGTTCTAACGACGACGGCCGGCGTGCTTTTGGATGAATCCCAAGCGCGCCGGCCGTGGTTTTATGTTACTGCCGTTTACTCGGCAAGCTGCTTTAGCACATCACAGGCGATTTCGACGGCATCGTCGATGCAACCAGGGCAGCTGCGGAGCGGACCCTTATCCGATCCGATGCCCTTGAGCGTGCCGCAGACGGTCGTCGTGTTCTTCTCGCCAAAACGCTTGGCGATTTCGCGCGACAGCTTGTAGGTCTGGCCCTTGGTCTTGGGGTTTTCCATGCCGTCGCTCATTACAAAGCCCATGATGGCCACGGCTCCCGAGATGGCGCCGCAGGTTTCGGTCATGCCGCCCATGCCGGCACCAAAGCCCTCGGTGAGGGTAAAGGCGATCTGGGGGTCGAGCCCGACGGCGGGCGCGAGCGTGCAGGCGACGGCCTGGGCGCAGTTAAAGCCACGGGCGTGGTACTCGGCAGCCTGAGCCTGACAGGCGGTGATGTCGAGCTGGGCCGTATCGATTTGCTTCATCGTTGTCTCCTTGGTCACGGTGTACCCGCCTATGGTACCCGTGACGGTGCGTGTAATCATCGAGAGCTTCATGGATGCCTCATTTTATCTATCGAGCAAATGCCCAAGGCTTGAGATAAATACCCCTGATCAATTAGTCACATAACCTACCTTGGGGATGGGTTGAGAGGGGTGCGGGGTAGCGGTATCGTGGACCGAATAAAACTAAAACCCAGGCAAGGGAGCTAGATATGAGCAAGCAGACCATCGGTACGACGTGTGTTCAGGGCGGCTATCACCCGGGAGATGCCGAGCCGCGTCAGGTGCCCATCTACCAGTCCACCACGTGGAAGTACGACACGTCCGAGCACATGGGCAAGCTGTTTGACCTGGAGGAGTCGGGCTACTTCTATAGCCGTCTGCAGAACCCCACGTGCGATCTGGTTGCCGCCAAGATCTGCGAGATGGAGGGCGGCACTGCCGCGATGCTCACGAGCTCGGGCATGGCCGCGAATTTCCTTGCGATCTTTAACGTGGCCGGTGCCGGCGATCACGTAGTCGCGAGCTCTGCCATCTATGGCGGCACGTACAACTTGCTCGCCCACACCATGGGCCGTATGGGGCTGACCTGCACGTTCGTTGCCCCCGACTGCACCGATGAGGAGTTGGAGGCAGCCTTCCAACCCAACACCAAGCTCGTCTTTGGCGAGACCATCGCCAACCCCGCCCTTGCCGTGCTCGATATTGAGCGCTTTGCCAAGGCCGCGCATGACCACGGCGTGCCGCTGATGGTCGACAACACCTTCCCGACGCCCGTGATGTGCCGTCCCTTTGAGTGGGGCGCCGACATCGTTACGCACTCCACCACTAAGTACATGGATGGCCATGCGGCCTATCTGGGTGGCGTGATCGTCGACCACGGCCAGTTTGACTGGATGGCCCATGCGGACAAGTTCCCGGGTCTCACCACGCCTGACGAGAGCTACCACGGCGTGACGTATGCCGAGAAGTTCGGTCGCGAGGGCGCCTTCATTACCAAGGCCACCGCGCAGCTCATGCGCGACCTCGGCCCCATGCAGAACCCGCAGGCGGCCTTTTTCCTGAATAGCTCGCTCGAGAGCCTCCATGTGCGCATGCCGCGTCATTGCGAGAACGGCCTGGCCGTTGCCAAGTTCCTGCAGAGCCATCCCAAGGTGCGCTTCGTGAGCTATCCGGGCCTGGAGGGCGACAAGTACTATGACATGGCTCAGAAGTACATGCCCAACGGTACCTGCGGCGTTGTGAGCTTTGGCTTTAACGGTGGTCGCGCGGCGGCCGAGACCTTTATGAAGAGCCTCAAGCTCGCCCAGATCGCCACGCACGTGGCCGACGCCCGCACTTGCTGCCTGCATCCTGCTAACGCTACGCATCGCCAGATGAACGATGAAGAGCTCATCGCCTGTGGCATCTCTGCCGACATGGTGCGCCTGTCGTGCGGCCTCGAGGACACGGCCGATCTGATTGCCGACCTTGAGCAGGCGCTCGAGCAGTGCTAGGCTAGCGTTCGCACAAGGCGCCGATGCTGGCGAAAGCTTCGGTGACCTTTCGTTCCGATTCCGTAGGCGGGACCCCAATCGCGGCTGTTTGCAGGCGATTGGGGCCCCGTTTTTGCGTTGCGCCACTCGAAAGGATGGATATGGAGAAAACTGCAGAGCAGCTGCGCCGCGAGCACATTGCTCTAGAGGGCGACACCCATGGCAAGAACAAATGGGCGATTCTGTTTACCGTGCTCATCATGACGTTTATGTCGTGTCTGGATTCGACCGTCGTGACCGTGGCACTGCCCGTGATGCAAAAGGAACTGGGCGTGGGCCTCGACCGCATCCAGCTGGTAAGCTCGGTGTATCTGCTTGCGACGTGCGTGGCCATGCTGCCGTTTGGCCGCCTGGGCGACGTGCGCGGCAAGGTCGGCGTATTCCAGCTGGGCGTCATCGTCTTTACGGCCGGTTCGCTGCTGTGCGGCCTTTCGGCCTCGCTCGAGGTTCTTATTCTGGCGCGCATCGTTCAGGGCGTCGGTTGCGCGGCGGCCATGGCTAACAACATGGGTATCATCACCGAGTCGTTCCCGGCGCGCGAACGAGGCCGTGCCATGGGTATTCTTGCGACCTTCGTGGCCCTCGGCATGATGTGTGGCCCCGTGCTCGGTGGCATGCTAGTGGCAAGCTTTCCCTGGGAGAGCATCTTCCTCATCAACCTGCCTATTGGCGTAATCTCGTTTATCGTTGGGCTCTACACACTGCCGCATGTTAAGCCGGAGGCCGGCGAGCGCCCCATGTCGTTGGCGGAGGCCTCGCGTCGCTGCTTTGCAAATTCGGCCTTCACCATCAACCTTGCCTGCATGCTCATCGTGTTCGTTGGTATCGGCGCATCCGAGTTTATTCTGCCGTTCTATTTTCAGGACGCCCACGGCTTTGGTTCTGACATTTCCGGACTGCTCTTTTTGGCGCTGCCGATGGTGAATGCCTTTATCGGTCCGCTTTCGGGTACGGTTTCGGACCGTGTTGGCTGTGAGGGTCCCACGGCGGTCGGCCTGGGCGTGTACGTGTGCGGCCTCTTTGCGGTAAGCACGCTCGACGAGCACTCTTCTATCCCTGTAATCGTGTGTTGCGTCGCGTTTATGTCGTGCGGCACGTCGATTTTCCAGAGCCCCAATAACTCGCTGTATATGGGCTCGGCTCCGCGCGAAGCGCTCGGTTTTGCGGGCAGCTTGGGCAGTTTGGCGCGCTACGCCGGCATGGCACTCGG
This sequence comes from Collinsella sp., assembly GCA_046883645.1. Taxonomy (GTDB): domain Bacteria; phylum Actinomycetota; class Coriobacteriia; order Coriobacteriales; family Coriobacteriaceae; genus Collinsella. The sequence continues at coordinate 5,205 of JBKTBE010000085.1, forward strand.
CATTACGGTGGCGTCGAATATCCTTTATGGGCAGATGAGCGTGGCGATGGGCGAGGCCGTGACCAGTTTTGTTGCGGGCCGTCCGGATGTGTTTTTGTTTGGTTTCCGTTCGGTGTTCTATGTGTTGATGGCTGTGGCCGCTGTGGGCTTTGCGCTCGCCATGGTGCGTTTGGTGAGGGTGCGCGCCCGCCATTAGCTTGTGGAGGCAGGCTTGCCACGAATCGGGCCTATCTACTTGTCTTGCGGCTTTATGGTGCGATGCGGCTTGTGGGACGGGCGGGGGTCGGTCCGTGGTAGACTATCGAACAACGTTTATTAATCGCGCGGTATCGTTGCCGCGAGAAGGGGTTGCGCCATGCAGGAGCTTGAGGATCGTATTCGCCATGACGGCATCGTAAAGGCCGGTAACGTCCTTAAGGTTGATGCCTTCCTCAACCACCAGTGCGACGTTGAACTGTTCGACCACATGGGCGCCGAGTGGGCCCGTCTGTTCGAGGGTGTCGAGATCAACAAGATCCTGACGATTGAGGCTTCGGGTATTGGTATGGCCTGCATCGCAGCTCAGCATTTTGGTGGCGTGCCGGTGGTCTTTGCAAAGAAGGCCCAGTCCATCAACCTTGACGGCGAGCAGTATGCCACGACCATCTATTCCTTTACCAAGCAGAAGGAGTACCCGGTTATCGTGGGTAAGCGCTTTCTGTCCGAGGGCGATAAGGTCCTGATTATCGACGACTTCCTGGCCAACGGCTGCGCGCTTGAGGGCCTTATTAAGATCTGCGAGGCTGCGGGCGCCGAAGTTGCCGGCATTGGCATTGCGGTGGAGAAGGGCTTCCAGGGCGGTGGCGATAAGCTCCGCGAGCGCGGCTTCCGCGTCGAGAGCCTGGCCCGTATCGCCGATATGGACTGCGAGACCGGCGAGATCACCTTCGCCTAAGCGCGCAACACAAGCGATTGGTATGCGATGTGACAAAGGGACCGTCCCTTTGTCACATTTTTTTGTATGAGGGGAGGTGTTGATATGGATGAGAACAAGATGGGATGGCGCGAGTATGCGCGCTATGCCGAGATGTCGGTCGAGGATTTGGCGCGCGATTGCGAGGTGCAGGTATTTCGCGCGACGGGTCCGGGCGGACAGGGCGTGAACACGACTGATTCGGCGGTACGCATGAAGCATGGGCCCACGGGGATTGTCGTGACGGCGCGCGAGAGCCGCAGTCAGTTCCAGAACCGTAGCTGCTGTCTGCGTAAGCTGCGCGCTGAGCTTGAGCGTCGTGGCCGTCCGCCGCGCCGCCGCGTCAAGACCAAGGTGCCTCAGCGGTCTCGCCAGCGCAGACTCAATGACAAGCACTTCAACGCCATTAAAAAAGCCAACCGTCGCAAGCCGGGTGGGGAGGAATGATCTTCTCAATAAGTTGCGGTGAAATAGGGACTGTTTTGCGGCTTTAGCTGCATATACAGTCCCTATTTCACCGCAACTTAGGTGGGGCTAGCGGGTGGGGTGCCAGACGTGGAGGGCGCCGGCGAGGATGTCGACCTCGATGCGCGAGGCGACAACGGGCTCGCCGTCGGCCTGAATGGGGTAGTCGGGCTCCTCAAAGGTGAGCTC
>JBKTBE010000086.1:0-6783 GCA_046883645.1 Collinsella sp.
GACCGAGGAGCTCTACGCCGAGGCCATCAAGGGCGCCAAGACCGTGTTCTGGAATGGCCCCATGGGCGTCTTCGAGTTCGACAACTTCGCTCACGGCACCCAGGCTATCGCCGAGGCTGTCGCTGAGGCCGACTGCACCTCGATCATCGGCGGTGGCGACTCTGTCGCAGCCGTCAACAAGTTCAACCTGGCCGACAAGATGAGCTGGATCTCCACCGGTGGTGGCGCTTCCATGGAGCTCGTCGAGGGTAAGGCCCTGCCCGGAGTGGAGGCGCTTCTCGATGCCTAATCGCACCCTTCTCATCGCTGGTAACTGGAAGATGAACAACGACGTCGCCGAGGCCGCCAAGCTCGCCGACGAGCTGGCTCAGGCTCTGCCCGAGGTTCCGGCTGGCGTCGAGGTGCTCGTTTGTCCTCCGACCATCGACATCACCACGGTTCATGACCGCATTCAGGCTGCCCCCATCGCCCTCGGTGCACAGAACGTGTACTGGGAGGCCAAGGGTGCCTTCACCGGTGAGTCCTCTTGCGACATGCTCAAGTCCGCTGGCTGCACCTACTGCATCATCGGTCACTCCGAGCGTCGCGACTATTTCCACGAGACCGACGAGGATCAGAACAAGAAGGTCAAGGCCCTCGTTGCCGCCGGTCTTGTTCCCGTCTTCTGCTGCGGCGAGTCCCTTGAGGTCCGCGAGGCTGGCACCTATGTCGAGCACGTAGTGAACCAGGTCAAGGCTGGCCTTGCTGGTCTTGAGATCACCTGCCCCAAGCAGGTCGTCGTCGCCTACGAGCCCATCTGGGCCATTGGCACCGGCAAGACCGCTACCGCCGAGGATGCTCAGGAGGTCTGCGGCGCTATCCGTGAGACCCTCAAGGAGATGTTCGGCGAGGAGCTCGCTAACGGCATCCGCGTTCTCTATGGTGGCTCTGCCAAGCCCGGCAACATCGCTGAGCTCGTCGCCAAGCCCGACGTTGACGGTGCCCTCGTGGGCGGCGCTTCGCTCAAGGCTGCCGACTTCGCCTCTATGGTCGTCAAGGCAGGCGAGTAGGACATATGGCACAGCGTCATCTTCCTGCACTCCTGATTATCATGGATGGCTGCGGCCTTGCTCCGGCCGATGGTGAGAACGCCGTCGCCGCTGCCAAGACGCCCTTCCTTGATAGCCTATACGAGAAGTATCCTCACACCACGCTCGGTGCTTCGGGCGAGGACGTGGGCCTTCCCGACGGCCAGATGGGCAACTCCGAGGTAGGCCACCTCAACATCGGTGCCGGCCGCATCGTGTTCCAGGAGCTTTCGCGCATCAACAATGCCATCAAGGACGGCTCCATCGCCAAGAACGAGGTCTTCGTCAAGGCGATGGACGACGTCAAGGCTGACGGCAAGACTCTCCACCTCATGGGCCTTATGAGCCCTGGCGGTGTTCATTCTCACATGAACCACGTCGAGGCTCTGGTCAAGATGGCTGCCGAGCACGGTGTCAAGACCGTTCGCGTCCACGCCTTTATGGATGGCCGCGACGTTGACCCGCAGTCCGGCGCTGGCTATATGAGTGAGTTCTGCGCCTTCCTGGCTAAGATCTCCGAGGAGACCGGTTGCGACGCTCGCGTCGCCACCGTCTCGGGCCGCTATTGGGCCATGGACCGCGACAACCGTTGGGAGCGCATCCAGCGTGCCTACGACGTCATGGTCAACGCGTCCGATGCCGATGTCGACCCTGTTGCCGGTATCAAGGCCTACTACGAGAAGGATCCGCGCGGCGACGAGTTCGTCGAGCCCTTCGCTGCCCACAACGAGGGCATCCACGAGGGCGACGCGGCCATCTTCTTCAACTTCCGTCCCGACCGCGCTCGTCAGATGACCCGCGTGTTCACGGACAAGGAGTTCGACGGCTTTGAGCGCGAGCAGATCAAGCTTTCGCACTTTGTGACGATGACCGAGTACGATCCGACGTTTGACGTCGAGGTCGCCTTCCCCAAGACGTTCCCCGAGAACGTCCTGGCCGACGTTATCGCCGCCAACGGCCTGAAGCAGCTGCACACCGCCGAGACCGAGAAGTACGCCCACGTGACGTTCTTCCTCAACGGCGGCATCGAGGAGCCCAAGGAGGGCGAGGAGCGCGTGCTCGTCGCTTCCCCCAAGGTCGCTACCTACGATCTGCAGCCCGAGATGAGCGCTCCCGAGGTTACCGAGAAGCTTGTCGCCGCCATCAACGAGGATCGCGCTGATTTCTACATCGTGAACTTCGCGAACTGCGACATGGTTGGTCACACCGGTGTCTTCGACGCCGCCGTTAAGGCCGTCGAGGCCGTTGACGATGCCCTGTCTAAGGTTGTCCCGGCGATTCTCGCCAAGGGCGGCTTTGCGCTGATCACCGCCGACCACGGCAACGCCGATCACATGTTTGACGTTGCTTCCGACGGTTCCAAGCATCCGTTTACGGCTCACACCACCAACCGCGTTCCGTTCATCATCGTTGATGAGAAGGCCAAGCTCACCGGTATCGAGGACGGCCGTCTTTCCGATATCGCTCCGACCATGCTCACCATGGCTGGTATTGAGCCTTCCGCCGAGATGACGGGCCGCGTGCTCGCCACCGAGGCCTAATAGAAAACAAATACCGTTTTCTAGTAAGGGGGTTGTCCACAACCGGACAACCCCCCCCTTTTTTGGTATTTCTGCCATTTCTGCCCCGTACCTAAATGGCGGGTGGGGGAGTGCTGGGGGTTGTGGTACAGTACTGGAGTTTGAACTGTTCTATTAAGGAGCTTATCTATGGGTCCGTTCCAGATTCTTCTGTTTGTCGTTTGGGCTGTCTCTGCCGTGGCGCTGACGATTCTCGTCCTGATGCATTCCGGTAAAGGCACCGGCGTTTCGGATATGATCGCTAGCTCGCTGTATAACTCCAGCTCTGCCACGGGCGTCATGGAGCAGAACCTCGATCGCCTGACGGTAATTATGGCCGTCGTTTTTGCCGTGTGCGTCGTCCTGTGCATGTTCTTCTTCCCGCAGGGCATCGTCGGCTACTAAGCACGAGCCGCATAAATATTCAAAAAGGGTCTCGCATGTTCGGGACCCTTTTTGTTTACATATTTGTAACAGAGTCAAAATATTCCCACATACTTCGCCCAACTAAAGAAATTCTCGACCGTTAACCGGAATTAGCCCCAAATCGTGCATAAAATGCGCTACTGTATTGTAAAACGTTGGTTCGTTGTGCATAACCAGCCATAGCAGCGGGCGGCGTTTTGATGGTTCGGATCGGATTGTCTCGACATATGTCCGACTGAACATTTCTTTGTCCTATCTCATAAGGAGGATGGCATGGCTGATTCTATGTTCCACCAGCCCGTTATGGGTCGTCGCGCCTTTGTTGGCGGCACCCTCGCTGCGAGCTCCATGGCTTTTCTTGCCGCATGCGGCAAGAAGGGCGGCGACACTTCCGGTTCTGAGTCCGGTTCGACGCTGAACTTCTACATCAACAACCCGGTCTGCATCGACCCCTACAATGTCCAGGAGGACCAGGGCACTCAGGTCGAGTACCAGCTCTTTGACGCTCTGACCTCTTATGACGCCGAGAAGGGCGAGATCGTTCCGCTGGCTTGCGAGTCCTTTGAGGCCAACGACGACGCCACCGAGTTCACCTTCAAGATCAAGAAGGCTAAGTTCCATAACGGTGACGACGTTACCTCCAAGTCCTTCAAGCTCGGTTGGGAGCGTCTGGTCAACACCAAGTCGGCCATCGCTACCGAGTACGGCCCTTCCGAGGTCTCCTATCACCTTTCCATGGTCGAGGGCTATGACGACCTGCTTGCCGGTAACGCTACCGAGCTCAGCGGTGTTACCTGCCCCGACGATGAGACCCTCGTCGTCAAGCTGTCTTCCGCTTACGCTGACTTCCCCTTCGTCGCCTCTCACCCGGCTCTGGCCCCGGTTCCCGAGTGCGCCGAGTCCGATGTCAAGAGCTTCTATCTTGCACCGGTCGGTAACGGCCCGTTCATGATGGACGGCAAGTGGGAGGATGGTCAGGAGATCAACCTCAAGAAGTTCGACGATTACTATGGCGACAAGGCCAAGATCGATGGCATCCACTTCCAGGTCATCAAGGACATGGAGACTGCTTACAAGGAGTTCCAGGCCGGTAACCTCGATGTCTGCGACGTTCCCGTCGCTCAGATCGATGCCGCCAAGAAGGATCGCGGCGTGTCCAAGGACGGCTACACCATGGGTGACGGCGAGCGCATGCTGCTCGGCGCCGAGCCTTCCACGTACTATCTGACCTGCAACACCACGGCCGAGCCGTTCAACAACGCCGACCTGCGCAGGGGCATCTCCCTGGCCATCAACCGTGAGGCCATCTGCAAGACCATCTATAAGGGTACCCGTACCCCTGCCGACGGCATTGTTCCTCCGGGCATCGATGGCTACAAGGAGGGCGCATGGGAGTTCTGCGCCTACGATGTCGACAAGGCTAACGAGTACCTCGACAAGGTTGCTCCCGCTGGCGCTAACGGGGATCGTGGCATTAGCGTGACCCTTTCCTACAACCAGGACGGCGGTCACAAGGAGATCATGGAGTCCATCATCGGCGACCTCGCCAAGGTTGGCGTTACCGCCGTCTCCGATACCCCTGAGTGGTCTGCCCTGCTCGAGCAGTATCAGAACTTTAACTATCAGTTCGGTCGTCTGGGTTGGATTGCCGACTACCCGATCATGGACAACTTCCTGTATCCGCTGTTCCACTCCGACTCCCTCGGTGGCGACAACCGCTCCGGTTACAACAACCCCGAGTTCGACGCCAAGGTCGACGAGGCTCGTACTATTGTTGACGACGAGGAGCGCGTCGCTAAGATGCAGGAGGCCGACGCAATGGTCGCTGCCGACTGCCCGGTCATCCCGATTATGTTCTACACGCACACCATCGTCGGCTCCGATCGCATCAAGCACCTCTATGTCGATCCGCAGAAGCATGCCGATCTGGGTACCGCTGAGCTCGCCTAAGAGTTTGCAGCTTCCGTGAGGGTCAAGTATTTACGTAGACCTCATGGGAAACATACAGTTCTCCCTAACCTGGGGTAAACTGGCTGATGGTAATTTTGGGATGCCGGTCTGGCGATCGGCATCCCATTTAGGTTAATCCCTAGATAGGGGAGTGGTATGGGTAAGTACATCGTTAAACGTGTGCTTCAGTTCATCCCGGTGTTTTTGGGCGTTACGCTGATTCTGTTCGCCCTCCAGAATATCGTGCCGGGAGATCCGATCAAGCTGATCGGTGGAGACAAGGCTCTGTCCCCCGAGGTGGAGCTTCAGCTTCGCGTCCGCTATCACCTGGTCCAGTCGGACGAGGACGGCAACGCGATCCTTGACGAGAACGGCGACCCCGTTCAAACGTCGCTCGTGGACCGTTACTTGTATTACATGAACGGCCTGCTTCATGGCGATCTGGGCAATTCGTATCAGCGCAAGCTGCCGGTTACGGAAATCTTTGCCCAGAAGTATCCGTATACGGTCAAACTTGCCGCGTGCGCCATCGTGCTCGAGGCAATTATGGGTATCGGTGCGGGTATCATTTCGGCGGTAAAGCGTTATTCCTTCTGGGATATTTTGGTAACGCTCACCACGTCGATCCTCGTTGCGGTCCCGGCCTTCTGGCTCGGTATGTTGCTGCAGCTGTTCTTTGGCGTCATCCTCAAGGACGCTACGGGCGGTGCAATCTCCATGCCGATCTCGGGTGCCGGCGGTTCCAGCTCTCAGTATCAGGATTGGATGCACTATGTGCTTCCGACCATTACGCTGGCTTCGGTTTCGACCGCTTATGCCGCCCGCATTATGCGCTCGCAGCTGCTTGACGTCATGAACCAGGATTACATCCGTACGGCAAAGGCCAAGGGTCTCTCCAATCGCGCGATCATCGTCAAGCATGCGCTTAAGAATGCACTCATCCCCGTCGTTACCTATATTGGTGTCGACTTTGGTGGCATGCTTTCGGGCGCCATCCTGACCGAGACGGTCTTTAACTGGCCCGGTATCGGCTATGAGGTCTATCGCGCCATTAGCATGCGTGACTGGCCCATCGTTATGGGCGGCGTTACGCTCATCGTTGTCGTCGTCATGGTGATCAACCTGCTCGTCGACATTAGCTATGCATTCCTCGACCCGCGCATCCGCCTTGGCGGTCCGTCGGATAAGGCCTAAGGGAGGTACGTCTCATGCAGGAAACTGATTCTCAGTCTCAGGAGCAGGCTACCGCCACCAAGGCCGCATCTGCTCCCGCCAAGTCCCGCACGCTGTGGGGCGACGCTTTTAAGCGTCTTCGCAAGAACAAGCTCGCCGTTATCGGTGTCTGCTGGATCATCATCGTCGTTTTGGTTGCCCTGACCGCAGATCTGTGGGCTAAGCCCTGGCTCGGTTCGCCGACGGCTTCCGACTCGACCACCATGGCCGAGACGTCGCTGTTGGCTCCGTGTGCAGAGCACCCGTTTGGCACCGACGCCCTTGGTCGCGACATTCTCGTCCGCGTTATCTACGGTGCGCGCGTTTCGCTGTCTGTCGGAATTATGGCCACCGCGATTTCCACGCTGATCGGTCTGGTCATGGGTGCTCTGGCGGGTTTCTACGGCGGCATCTGGGATACGATTATCATGCGCTGTGCGGACATCTTCCTGGCGTTCCCGTACGTGCTGTTCGTTGTCGCCATGATCGCCGTTATCGGCCGTGGTCTTCAGAACGTCTTTATCGCCATCGGTATTCTCGGCTGGCCTTCGATTGCGCGCGTCTTCCGC
>JBKTBE010000009.1:0-46599 GCA_046883645.1 Collinsella sp.
CAGAGCGAACAAATTGGCATGAAAAGAGGACGGCATAGACCTTCTGGTCATGCCGCCCTCTTTGAATGACAAGTTGTCGCTCTGGTGACCGCGCAGCGTCGGCCCGTTACGGCGTTTGGTAAAACGCCGTAACTCCTAAGGACGCTGGCCCATGCCACCCTCAAGGGTGACGGTCTCGCCGTTCATATACTTAAAGTCGGGACCGCAGAGCTGAACGACAACGCGGCCGATTTCCTTCTCGACGTCGCCGTAGTGACCAGCCGGCGGCATGTGGACGTTGGCCTTGAACGCCTCGGGATAGGCATCCTGGAAGTTCTCGAGCGCGGCGGTCCAGGCAAGCGGGCACACGATGTTGACGTTGATGCCGTCGGGACCCCACTCGTTAGCGGCGACGCGGGTCAGGCCGCGGATGCCCTCCTTGGCAGCGGCGTAACTGCACTGGCCATAATTGCCAAACAGGCCGGCGCCCGAAGCGAAGTTGACCACGGAGCCCTTGGTCTCCTTCAGGTGCGGATAGGCCTTCTGCATGTACAGGTAGGTGGCGTACAGGCCGGAGTAAATGGCCAGGTTAAACTGATCCATGGTGTGGTCGGCGATGGTCACGCCCGAGGCGCTGGCCTGAGCGTTGTTAACGACGGCGTCGATGCGGCCGAACTCGGCGATAGCCTGGTCGATGACGTTCTGGACGACGGCCTCGTTGTCCTGACCGGCCGAAACATCGGCCTGAACAGGCAGAACCTTGACGCCGTACTCAGCCTCGAGAGACTCCTTGGCAGCCTCGAGCTTGGCAACGTTACGACCGGTGATGACGAGAATCGCGCCCTCCTTGGCAAAGGCGATATCGATGCCGTAGCCGATGGAGCCAGCAGAGCCGTCCTTGAGCGTGGCCTTGCCGCCGCCAGTGATGATCACGGTCTTACCAGTGAAAAGTCCCATATGGAAGTCCTTTCAAAATCGCGACGGGCGAGCCCGTCGACTGCGCGCACCCAAATAAACGCGCCAAAAGCTGACATGCAACTTTAGCGTGTTCAAATGAAAATAAAAGACCTCGGCAGGCGAACGGCATAACGTCTTTCGGCGAAGGGAATGTCAAGTACAAACTGGGTAAAGCGGCCGAAGTTTTGTTATCGAAGCGAGCCATCGAACACGTTTTGAAACTTTGCTGCGGCGCGCGGGATGTCGGTGCGAGACTTTATCATAGGGTGACAAACAACGATGAGGAGCACATGCCTATGACAGACGAGCTGGACCCCCAGACTCAACAGCATATTGATGATTCCGCAGACGTCACCGCAGATGCTGACGCTGTGACCTGCGATGACACCAACGTCGATGAAGCCACTCTAAACGAAAGCACTGCGGCCGAAACCCCTGCCGCCGAAGATGCCAACGAGCAAAACGACGATGCGCCCAATCAGGACGACGACCCCGTACAGGATGCCGCTCCGCAAGCAACGGGTCCCATCGAGGTGTCTTCGGAAGAAGAGCTCGACGCTGTGATGGACTCCATGATGGATGCCGTCAAAGCGATGAAAGACGCCGTCGCCGACGCCAATGTCGATGCCGAGGAGGAAGAAGCCGCCGAGGCCGCCTCGACCTTCGTGCCCGGCGAGACTCCCGTTGCCGACCAGGGCAGCACTATGCCCTCGTTCCTGCAGCTCGAACATCCCACGATTGGCGCCGATGCGGTCGACCCGCACGTAGCCGGCTTTTCCGTGATCGAGGGTGGTACTGGCAATATCGCCGCGCCGCAGGCTGCCGATGCGGATGCCGCGGTCGCCGCGCACTCGACCACCTCGCGCACCCCCGCCGCGAGCCGCGACCTGGGGACCGCCGTCTCGAACACCGCCAACGCCGTGGGTTCTTTTATCGCCCAGGGCGCGTCGGCCATGCGCGAGATGAACGCCGCCAAGAAGGCGCTCGCCGACGCCCGCGCCCATCTGGCCGAGCTCGAGCAGCGCATCGCCGACCAGGCCGAAGAACTCGAAACGCGCCAGGACATCGCAGGCCGCTACGACCAAATCGTCGCTGACCAGCGTCAGGCGATTGCCGCTGCGCAAAAGACCGTGGCGGCAGCCGAAATCGACCGCGACGCCCACGCCGCCAAAGCAACGGAGCTCAAGGGGCAGCTCGAGCAAATGAAGGCAGAAGACGACGCGGCTGAGCTCCGCCTGAAGGCCGCGCTCGACGCCGTCGAGGCCCGCGAGGCGAGCTCACGCGAGACTGGCAACCGCCTCGTTCGACGTCTTGAGGATTCCAAGCGCATCCGCGACAAGGTGAAGGCAGAGCGAGACGCCGGCATTGCCGCCGCACAACAAACCGTCGACGCCACGCGCGCCCAGCTCGAGACGCTACGTCATGAGTACGCCGAGCTGCAACGCAATCCCTCGGCAAATCCCGCCAACTATACGGTGCGCACCAGCGAACTCTCGATGCAGATCTCCGACACGGCAGATGCCCTGCGTAAAGCCGAAGAAGATGTCCCGCGCATCACCGCCGATCTTGAGCACTCGCTTGCCGCAGCCGAGCAGGCCGTCGAGCAGGCTCAAGCCCCTATCGCCGACGCAAAACGCGCGCACCAAGCCGTGACGACCGAAGCCGATGCCGCGCGCGATGAGTTGCAGACGGCAAAGACTGCCGCCGCGACGCGCCAGCGCGAACTGCGCGAGAAAATCGCCGCCGAGGACAAGGCACGCCACGACCAAGAGCAGACCATCGCCAACGCCCAAGCAGATGCCGCGCACGCGCAGTCGATCATCGAACAGGCGACCGAGGTGCACGACCACCCAGAGATCACTGAGTCGCTTGCAGGATCCTTGGCCCGCGACAAAGCCGAATACGCCGAGACCGAGCGAGAAGTCGCCCAGCTCGAGGCCACCGAGGACGCGGTGCGCGAGCGTACCCGCGACTCCCGCATCAAATTCACCGGCGCCATCGTCTGCATAGTCGCCGCAATCCTGGTGATCATCCTGGTCTGGCTGTTCGCAAGCAAGTAGTCGTTTAAGAACGTCCCCAATGACTACAAAGGGGTCAGGTTAACATGCACCAACCTGGTGCAAAGTAACCTGACCCCTTTGCACCAATCTCTTGACAACCAAAGAAATGCCGATGTTATGGCAGAGTCAGCGAGCGGGCCGCATTTGAGACAAGGTGACGTGAAACGAAAGGGCGCTGACCTTCTGGTCGCGCCCTTGAAGTTGAACGTCAGATTGTCCAAATGCGGCCCGCGCAGCGTCGAGTAGTTACGCGGTTCGTAGAACCGCGTAACTAACAAATGAGCATTGCATCGCCAAAGCTGAAGAAGCGGTAGCGCTCTTCGATGGCGGCGGCGTAGGCATCCATGATCTGGTCGCGGGTGGCAAGCGCGCTCACGAGCATCATGAGCGTGGAGCGCGGAACGTGGAAGTTCGTGATCAGCGCGTCGACCACGTGATAGGTCGAGCCGGGCATGAGGTAGAGCTGCGTTGTCGCGTTCTCACGCACCACGATGTCACCGCGGCCGAGGGTGTCGGCACCGTCCTCACGGCCCTCAAAATAGCGCGCCGTCACGGCCGGATCGGACACCGGCGCGTCCACGTCAAACGCGCTCTCGAGCGAACGCACCGCGGTGGTGCCGACGGCGATCACGCGATGTCCCTCGGCCTTAGCCTTGTGCACAGCGTCGACCACCTCTTGCGATACGTGGTAGCGCTCGGTGTGCATCACGTGCTGCGTGGGGTCGTCCTCCTCCACCAGACGGAAGGTATCGATGCCGACCTCGAGCTCGACGGCGGCAAACTTTGCGCCCTTGGCCTCGATGGCAGCCATAAGCTCGGGAGTAAAGTGCAGGCCCGCCGTAGGAGCGGCAGCCGAGTGCTCCTCCTTCATGGCGTACACGGTCTGATATTTCTCGGGATCGCCCTCGTAATCGGTAATGTAGGGCGGCAACGGCACATGACCGGCGGCGTGAATGGCCTCGTCGAGCGTGCGCGGCTCGCCGGCGGCGTTGCAACCAGCCGGCTCAAAACGCACTAGACGGCCGCCGCGGCTATCGGTGACAAAGTCGACGACCTCGGCCGTCAGCACCACGGGAGCCCCCTCGGGCGCATGGGCGCCACCGGCGCGATACTCAATATGAGCACCGGGCTTCAGGCGCTTGCCCGGCTTGACCAAGCACTCCCAAACATGGCCCAGCGGATCCACGTCCTCGCGGCGCTTGAGCAGCAGGGTCTCGACCACGCCGCCCGAGCCGGCTTTGCGACCGATCAGGCGGGCCGGCATCACGCGCGTCTGGTTGATGACGAGCACGTCGCCCGGCTCGATATAGTCGATGATGTCACGGAAGATGCGGTGCTCAACGGTACCGCCGTGCTCCAGCGGCGTTCCCGCCTGGGAGCCCTTGCGATCCACCACCAGCAGGCGACAGGAGTCGCGCGGCTCGGCTGGAGCCTGGGCGATCAGTTCCTCAGGAAGGTTATAGTCAAAATCATCGGTACGCATAGACACGTCGGATACTCCTTATATAGCTAAAGTCCGCTCTACATCCTAGCAGGCTGACGTCCCAAGTGAACTACTTTTTGGCGGCTTTGCGCTCGTCGCGGATACGGGCGCGGTCCATGGCCGCCTCGACAGCCGAGAAGCGGCAACCACAGTAGTTCTGCCGATACATGCCAAGCTCGCGCGAACGGCGTGTCGCCTCGGGGTAATACGGGCGAAAATCGCGAATCACCGGGGTGAGACCGCGGGCGGCAGCCAGACGCTCCAACACATCATTGCAGGTTTCGAACAACTGGTACGGCGAGACGGCGAGCGTCGTGCCCACAAACTCAAACCCGCGCTCCTGGGCCACGCGGCACGCCTCGGCCAAGCGCAGGGCATAGCACGCGCGACAGCGACGAGGCCGATCGGCACCCAGCGGCGCCACGCCGGTCTCCCAGCGATCGCGGTCCTCCCCTGCCTCGATGAGCTCGATGTCGCCATCGGCACACCACCGGCGCAGCTCGTCCAAGCGGCGCTGCCATTCATCGCGCGGTTGAATATTGGGGTTGGTCCAGCAAATCGTGGGCTCAAACCCCTCCTCGCGCAGCAGGCGAACCGGCTCAAGCGAGCATGGTGCACAGCACGCATGCAGCAACAACGACTTCATCGACATCTCCTCACCCAAAAAAGCGCACGCCAAAGGACGTATCCTCGCAGGCGACAATGCGGCGGTCGCGCAAAATGGTCCGCACGTAATACCAATCGCCCACACAACCCGACAAATGCAAGCCGGCCGCCAGGTAGCACAGCAGCGGATAGCCCGAGAACGCAAATCCCAGGGCAAACGCCGCCGTCGCAACAACCGTCGGCGCCAGGCAAACCGCCATGTACCGCCGGCGCGAATACACAACGCTTTCGGCGCAGGCATAGATCATCGCCGTCTCGCGATTCGCCCCAAAGGTCACCTTCGCGCCCGCAGGCGCCAGCAGCTTAAAAAACACACCGTGCACCAGCTCGTGCACGGCAAATGACGCCGCGCAAACAACAGCCACGCCGACTATCCAGCCCACGACCGCCGTCCAGCCGCCCGCATCGGCAGCATCCAAGTCTGCAGGCCCACCCAGCAGCATAAACACCGGCACCAGGCACACGGCAAATGCGCCAAGCACGGCCATCCCCCACACAAAGCAGGCGTGCAGGAAATCCTCGTCCTCAAACGCATGTATGTTGGAAATCTCATTCATAGCATCTTAGGATAGCGCCCCTGCCACGTACCCGCCCGCATGTGCGATAATGTCGAACGATATGCACGAATTGACCACCGCGTCGCCAGGCCTTGCGCCCGGTTGCGCCCTCACCATATGCGAAGGAGTCCCATGGCATCCAAATACTCCATGAACGACCGTCCCAGATGGCCTCGCCGCGCCATCGTTACCGCCGGCGAGCCCTACGGCAACAAGGGCCTTCACTTTGGCCACGTCGGCGGCGTCTTTGTCCCGGCCGACTTCTTCGCCCGCTTCCTGCGCGACCGCCTGGGCCGCGAGAATGTCATCTTCACCTCGGGAACCGACTGCTACGGATCGCCCATCATGGAGAGCTACCGCAAGCTCAAGGAGAACGAGGGCTACGACAAGTCCATTCGCGAGTACGTCGAGTCCAACCACTCCCGCCAGGCCACGACCCTCAACAACTACAACATCAGCTGCGACATCTACGGCGGCTCGGGCCTTGAGCCGGCGGCCCAGATTCACAACGAGGTGACCGCCGAGATTATCGAGCGCCTGCACGAGCAGGGCACCATCTCCAAACGCTCCACGCTGCAGTTCTACGACGCCAAGGCCGGCACGTTCCTCAACGGCCGCCAGGTGATTGGCCGCTGCCCCATCCAGGGCTGCAAGTCCGAGAAGGCCTATGCCGACGAGTGCGACCTGGGTCACCAGTTTGAGCCCGAGGAGCTCATCGCGCCCAAGAGCCAGCTCACCGGCGAGGTGCCCGAGCTGCGCCCGGTCGACAACCTCTACTTCGACCTGCCGGCCTACCTCGACTTTATGAAGACCTATACCGCCAAGCTCGCCAAGAACCCGCAGGTTCGCTCCGTGGTCTCCAAGACCATGGAGGAGTGGCTGCTGCCGGCTCAGCTCTACATTCAGAACAAATTCCGCGAGGCTTTCGACGCCGTCGAGGACCAGCTGCCCGAGCACACCGTGCTGGAGCCCGAGGGCAACAAGAGCAGCTTTACCGTCACCTTCCCCAGCTGGAAGGAGCGCGACGACGCCCACGCGGTGCTCACCAACGGCGGCGTGCGCTTCCGCAGCGGCAAGGCGCTCGTGCCCTTCCGCATCACCGGCAACATCGACTGGGGCGTTCCGGTGCCCGAGGTCGACGGCGTGAACGACGTCACCTGCTGGTGCTGGCCCGAGAGTCTGTGGGCGCCCATCAGTTACACCCGCACCGTGCTCGCACGCGATGCCAAGGCGGGCGGCGTAACCGAGGGCGTCGCCGCCCAGGACGCCGCCCTCATGGGCGAGCCCGCCGCCGATTCCACGCAGGTCCCCGCGCCCACCTACCAGCACAGCTCGCTCGACTGGCGCGACTGGTGGTGCTCGGATGACGCTCAGATCTACCAGTTCATCGGTCAGGACAACATTTATTTCTACTGCATCGCGCAGACCGCCATGTGGGAGGCCCTGGGCTGGGGCCTCACGCAGAGCACCGTCAGCGCCTGCTACCACCTGCTCTACATGGGCAAAAAAGCGAGCTCGTCCTCGCAGACGCCTCCCCCGCCGGCAGACGACCTGCTCAACCACTACACCTGCGAGCAGATGCGTGCACATTGGCTGTCGCTCGGCCTATCCGAGAAGCCGGTGAGCTTTAGCCCCAAGGCATACGACACGCGCGTGACCGGCAAGGACAAGGACGGCAACGAGGTGCGTGCCTGCGACGACAAGCGCGTTATCGACCCGGCCCTTAAGGAGAGCGCCCTTTTGACCGGCGTCTTCAACCGCCTGGCCCGCAGCTGCTTCTACGGCGTCGCCGTCAAGGAGGGCGACGAGAGCCCGTACCGCAACGGTTGCATTCCCGCCGGCGCCGCTTCTGACACCGTGGTCGAAGCCGCCGAGCAGGCAGCTCTCGCCTTTGAGCAGGCCATGTACAAGTTCGAGACGCACCGCGCGCTCGCCGTGTGCGACGACTACCTGCGTGCCGCCAACAAGCGCTGGAGCGACGCCTCCAAGGCCGCCAACAAGCTCGAGGGTGAGCCGGCCAACGCCGCCATGACGCAGGCCTTGGTCGACGCCTTTACCGAGCTGCGCGTGGCGACCGTGCTCATGCACGGCATCGTCCCGGCCGGCTGCGAGCTCATCTGCGAGTACTTCGACGTCGACCCGGTCGCTTTCTTTAGCTGGGATAACATCTTTGCCTCCACGGACGAGTTCGTGGAGAGCCTAGGCGAGAAGCCCGGCGAGCACCGCGTGAAGCCGCTGCCCCCGCGCTTCGACTTCTTCAGCAAGCACGAGAGCCAGTACTAGGCCAACGCCAAGGCAGAGTAGTCAATTTGGGACGGGGCCATTTTAGCTACCCCGTCCCAAATTTAACTGCAACGCCTGCCAAAACGGACGGGTAGCTAAAATAGCCCCGTCCCAAATTGACTACTTTTAATGGAATGGGAAGGAAAGACGGATGTCCAAGCCGCGTCGTCGTAAGCAGAAAAAGCAGGTTAAGCCCGAGCTCAAGCTCAGGCAGTTTGCCGCCACCGAGCTTTCCGACCAGCTTGCCGCCCTTCCCTACGCCGACGACCTGCCGCGCTTTATGGTCGACACGGTCGCCGGCGCCTATGCCCCCGCCGATGCCGAGCTCATGATCGAGGGCTTCGGCGCCGCCGCCACGCGCCCGGTCACGCTGCGCGCCAACACGCTCAAGGCAACCGCCGAGGACATCGCCGCCGCACTCGACGAGGCCGGCATCGCTCACCAAACCGTTGCCTGGTACCGGGATGCCTTCATCCTGCCCGAGGCCCAGGTTTCCGACCTATGGGACCTCGACATCTACCGCGACGGCAAAATCTATCTGCAGAGCTTGTCGTCCATGATGCCGCCGTTGGTCCTGGGCGCCCAGGCAGGCGAGGACATCCTGGACATGTGCGCGGCCCCCGGCGGCAAGACGACGCAGATCGCCGCCCTCACCCAGGGCCAGGCACACCTCACGGCCTGCGAGATGAGCATTCCCCGCGCCGAAAAGCTCGAATCAAACCTCCATCGCCAGGGCGCCAAAAACGTGCCCGTCATGCGTATCGACGCACGCGAGCTCGACGAATTCTTCCGCTTTGACCGTATCCTGCTCGACGCCCCCTGCACCGGCACGGGCACCGTCATCAGCGGCAACGAAAAGAGCCTGCGCGGCCTCACCGAGCAGTTGCTTGGCAAGTGCGCCCGCTCGCAGCGAGCACTTCTGGACCGCGCCATGGGAGCCCTCAAACCGGGCGGCACGCTCGTCTATTCGACTTGTTCGATCTTGCCGCAGGAAAACGAGGACGCCCTGCAAGAGGCCCTCGACAAGCATATGGACTGCGAGCTCATTCCCGTCGACGGCACGCCGAGCGAAAGCGAAACGCACCGTGCCCAGGAAGCTGGCGAAGAGCCACGCGTCGAGAGCAACGCCCTCACCGAGGCTATCGCCGCCGGCCACGTCTCGTCCGTCGCCAACGGTATGCCCGGCACGCTGACCATTCCGCCCAGCCGCGACTTTGAGGGCTTCTATATCGCCCTGATCCGAAAACGCAGCTAGCGCAGGGATCCAAAACTCAACAAGCTATCTCCGTGCGCGCTTGTCCTGCTGGTCACGGTGCTGCTTAAGTGCCTCACGCTCCTTGCGCTCGGCTCTTTTGCCCTTAATGGCCGTGACCACCAAGTAGATGACCGCGGCGGCAACGATTGCGCCCACACACAGGCCAATCGAGCCAAACATTGCTGCCAATTCCATACCGCGTCACCTCTCTTTTAAACGGGACTTTCAAGATAGCACCTCAATCCCCGCCACCACAGCTCCTTCACGTTCGCCGACCCTTCGGTCTAACGGATGGCGCAGCGGGGAAAAATCAACTAGTCAAACGATTTAGCAAACACAACGCCGGTCGTACGCCGACGGGCGCGCAACATAGAAACGGACCGCCATGGATACTCTCAACGATTTGAACGAGCGCGTCGACGCCTTTGTCGGCACCAGTTCCTTCGACGCGCCTGCCGCGACGAACGACCAGGCCCCCATCGATGTTCCCGCCGAGGTTCACGAGGACATCGTCGCCTCGGTCGATTTCTCAGAGGTTGAGCTTGCGGACGAATTTACCGAGCCCCAGGTGGCCGTAACCCCCAGCGGTCTCTTGCCCATGGAGCCGCTGCCCATCGACGGACGCTTGCGCAAGGCGGCCCTTCGCATGCCCGACGAGATCGAAGAGGCGAGCGGCTTTACCCTCTTCGGCCGTCGCATCAAGTCGCTTATCTACACAACCGACGTCGCGGTCATCCGCAACTCCAACGCCGATGCCGTCTTTGCCGTTTACCCCTTCACGCCACAGCCGGCCATTACGCAGGCGCTGTTGACCGTCGCCGAGTGCCCGGTCTTTGTAGGCGTGGGCGGCGGAACTACGACCGGCAAGCGCTCCGTACAGATGGCAGCCGTCTCCGAGATGCAGGGCGCGGCGGGCTGCGTGGTCAACTCCCCCGCCACTGCCGAGATGGTCGAGCACATCACCAACATCGCCGACATCCCCGTCATCGCCACGGTCGTACGTTGCGACGATGATGCGCATGCCAAGGTGCGCGCCGGAGCCAAGATCCTCAACATCGCGGCCGGCAAGAACACGCCGCAGGTCCTGCGTGAACTGCGCGAGCACTATCCCAACCTGCCGCTCATCGCACCGGGCGGCAAGACGCCCGAGAGCATCCGCGAGACCATCGCCGCCGGTGCCAACGCCATCATTTGGACGCCGCCTTCGGCCCAACAGCTGCAGACCGACATGATGCAGCGCTACCGCAAGATGAAGGAAGACGCCACGCCCGTCATCTCGCACGACGATGTGCCCATTATCGACCAGGTCGCCGCCGCCGAGGTCAGCCAGGTCGAGAACATGAATCCCGACGTGCCGATTCCCGACGAAGTCATCGAACGCGTCGCTTCGATCCACGATCATATCGAGGAGCGTCGCGCCAACCGCGGCCTCAAGCCGTCACTGCACGGCTTTTTCTTCCGCGGCAAGAAACGCTAACCTCAACAGCAAGGCCCGCCCCACAAACGTGAGGCGGGCCGTTTTCGTTTGAGCAATCATGCAGCGACGTGATGGGCCAAGTTAATCCACGCGCTTATCGCCCATAAAGAAGAGCGCCACCGTACCAGGTCCGGTGTGCGAACCGATCAGAGCACCGATATTGTTGATCTCAATCTTGCCTTTGAGCTGCGGAACTTGTTCCTCAATCAGCGCCGCAACGGCCTCGGCATCCTCACGGCACGCCGAATGGGACAAGACGCACTTACCCGAATAATCCACACCGTCCTGCACGTGTTTCATCATGGTCTTAGCCATCTCGGAAATCGCGCGCTTCTTAGTGCGAATCTTCTCACGTGGCGACAGCCCACCTTCGCAATCGACCGTCATAAGTGGGCAAATTTTAAGCGCCGTGCCGATAATCGCGCTCGCGGCCGAAATGCGACCGCCGCGCAGGTAGCTCGACAGATCGGTCGAGAAGAACCAGTGGTGCAGGTTGAGTTTATGCTCCTCAATCCAAGCGGCCGTCTCGTCGAGCGAAGCGCCGCTATCGCGCACGTCGGCGGCATATTCCAGCAATAGGCCAAAGCCCGAAGACGCCCCCAGCGAATCGATGACGCGCACCTTGCCGCCCTGGGGATAGCGATCCGCGAGCATCTGCGCCGCAACGCAAGCCGAACCATACGTGCCCGAAATACCCGACGACAACGTCAGGTGCAGCACGTCTTTACCCTCGGCAACAAACGGCTCCCAAAACTCCTCGTACTCACCCACGCTCACCTGAGACGTCTTGGGCATGGCGCCCGCGGCAATCTGGGCAAAAAACTCATCCGGCGTAATCGACTGATACAGATCGTCCGTATGGACAACACCATCAATCTCGTAATGAAAACACACGACAGGGATATTGCGCGACGCAAAGAACTCACGGGTTCGATCGGCGGCGGATTCACAGGTCAGGACAAAATCACTCATATGAGGCTCCTTAAGTATTGCTACGCAAATTATCGCACAGCAAGCCTAAATACGATACAAATGTCCACTATTTACCAATTCGAACCATTGGCATTGAATATCTTTATCATCAACGTCCCCATCCCCGCCATGGGCCCACATGGGCAAAATCATCCCCTTCGTCTCCACTTAACCGACACATCAACCTCAACTAAATCGATTTAGCAAACCGTTCAGCCGACAATTCAGCCACCGGCGCTAAATCGAAACAAAGCCGGCGCATACTGATAAACGTTTGACGCTGTTTTATCAGTTTTACCAACCATATCGGAAGGTGTTTCATGGTCGCATTCGATCGCAATCCGCAAGACTTTAAGTATCTGCGTCTGCTGTCGAGACAATTTCCCACCGAGCAATCCGCGTTTACCGAGATCATCAATCTCTCGGCCATTCTCAACCTGCCCAAAGGCACCGAGCATTTTATGAGCGACGTGCACGGCGAGTACGAAGCCTTTATGCACATCCTCAACAACTGCTCGGGCGTCGTGCGCGAACATGTCGACGAGATCTTTGGCGACACGCTCACCTTTGACGAAAAGGGCGAGCTGTGCACGCTCATCTACTACCCGCGCGAGAAGATCGAGCTGGTCCGCAGCCAGCACGAGGACTCGCCCACCTGGTACAAGACTATGCTCGACCAACTCATTGTGGTTGCCCGCTCGCTTTCGAGCCGCTATACCCGCTCCAAGGTGCGTAAGGCCATCCCGCGCGATTACGCCTACATCATCGACGAGCTGCTGCACACGCATCCGGATGAGAACAACTACCGCGTGCGTTATCACGAGCGCATTATCGAATCCATCTTGGAGACCGCCAGCGCCGACGACTTTATCGAGTCGCTCGCCTCGCTCATCAAGCGCCTCGCCGTCGACCACCTGCACTTGGTGGGCGACATCTTCGACCGCGGCGGCGGTGCGGCCAAGATTATGGACCGCCTGCTCACCTACCATTCGCTCGACATTCAGTGGGGCAACCACGACCTGCTGTGGATGGGCGCCGCTGCCGGTGAGCCTGCCTGCATCGCCACGGTGCTGCGCAACAACCTGCGCTACGACAATTACGAGATCCTCGAGAACGACTACGGCATCTCGCTGCGTGAGCTCGTCGCCTTTGCCGATGCCACCTATTCCGCCGGCGAGTCCATCACCCCGCTGATCAAGGCCATCAACGTGCTGCTCTTTAAACTCGAGGGCCAGATCATCCAGCGCCACCCCGAGTTCGACATGACCGACCGCCTGCTGCTCGACAAGATCGACCACGACACCGGCACGGTCACGCTCGCCGACGGCAGCGTGTGGCCGCTCACGACCAACGACTTCCCCACCGTCGACCCGACGGACCCCTACACGCTCACGCCCCAGGAGCAACACATCATCGATAAGCTCGTGTCGGAGTTTGTCACCGCCGATCACCTGCATCGCCATATCGATTTCCTCTACACCCACGGCTCGATGTACAAGGTCGCCAACGGCAATCTGCTCTTCCACGGCTGCGTGCCACTCAACGAGGATGGCACCTTTAGCAGCATGAACTGCCTGGGCACCTGGCACGCAGGCCGCGATTATCTCGATTTTTGCGACCATATCGCCCGCCGAGCCTGGCGCGTCGGCGACCGCGATGCCCTCGACTGGATGTGGTACCTGTGGATTGGCTTTAGTTCACCCGCTAGCGGCCGCGTGGTGCGCACGTTCGAGCGCGCCTACATCGCCGACAAGAGCACCTGGGTCGAGCCGATGGACCCGTACTTTACGCTCACCACGTCGCCATCGGTCTGCGACGACATCATGCGGGAGTTCGGTGTCACCGCCATGGCATGCTCGCCGACGGGCCACATCATCAACGGCCACACGCCCGTCAAGACCACAAAGGGCGAGCAGGCCATCCGTGCCGACGGCAAGCTGCTGGTCATCGACGGCGGTTTCTGTCGCGCCTACCATCCCAAGACGGGCATCGCCGGCTATACCCTCATCTCGAGCTCACGCGGATGCCGTCTTAAATCACACCAAGCCTTTACCACCGTTGCCGAGGCGCTCACCCGCAATGTCGACATCGAGAGCGAGACCAACCGCTTTGACGAGGCAGACCGGCGCCGCATGGTCAGCGACACCGATACCGGCGCCAAGATTCGTAGCCAGATTCAGGACCTGCGTCAGCTGCTCGATGCGTATAGAAACGGTGCCATCGAAGAGCGTGTCTAGCCGCGTCCGCGAGTATTGGCTAAACTTGCTGCGTTTGTCATTCCCGCGGCGCGCAAGCGTCATCCTAAGGCAGGTCCCATGCAAAAGCTTCTCGCGCAGATCATGAAATTCGGTATCGTCGGCGTTACCGCCACCATCATCGACTTTGGCATCATGAATCTGCTCCATTACGGCCTGGGACTCAACATCCTCATAGCCAACACCAGTGGATTTGTCGTATCGCTCATCTTCAACTATGTTGCGAGCATGAAATACGTGTTTGCGCATAAGGAGGGCATGAGCCGCCGCCGCGAGTTCGTCATCTTTGTCGTGTTGTCCGTCATTGGTCTGACGCTGAACGACGGCATCGTGCTGGCCCTCAACGCCGGCCTGGGCCTCGAGGCCAATATCGCCAAGATCTGTGCCACGGCACTCGTCATGGTCTACAACTTTGTCACGCGTAAATTATTCCTGGAGGGCGAGGAATCCAAGTAGCTGCGCGTCCTAATTCGAGCTCAGCATCTGCCTCCTCTACACTCGTTTACGGATAAATACACATCGTTTGCGGATTCCCTCTTGCAAATTTGGCGAGTTCGTATATTTCTTGGCAAAACCCTTACGTTTCCCATGCAAAAGCCCTAAAGTATCTCGTTGCTCGATTCATCAAAGCATTGGATGTGATTGCGTGCGTAAGGCACTGACACAACCTCATACCAAGCAGTTCCTTAAGTTCGCCGTCGTGGGTCTCATCTCGTTTGGCATCGACTGGGGCATGCTCATTGCGCTCGTCGAGCTGTTTCATCTCGACTTTTTGATGAGCACCACGATTTCGTTTGTCACATCCGTCGTGGTCAACTACTGGCTCAGCATGAAATACGTGTTCGATCATCGCGAGGGCATGAGTCGTAAGCGCGAGTTCACGATCTTCACCATCCTGTCGGTGATTGGTCTGGGCCTCAACGACCTGTACATGTTTGTGGGCGTCACGTTTTTGAGCATCGGCTACCAGGCCATGAAGGCCATCGCCACGTTCTTGGTCACCTGGTACAACTACTTTAGCCGTCGCTTTTTCCTCGAGGGCGCGCAGTCGTAGCTTGTTCGACATTTGCTTGAAGGTATAACCGGTTGGAATTCTCGTTCCAGCCGGTTTTTTGTTTGTGGAGCATGCCGAGGAATGCGTGCGAAGCGGGCCACAAGACCGAAATGGGACGTTCAGAATGGGATGCAATTTCCGGTTGAGCCCTAGTTGGAAACCCCATCCCATTCGCATTAAAAACAGGCGGCTCGGATGTTTGTCCGAACCGCCCGTTTGGCGTGTAATGTCGAGGCATTTAGCCCGTTACGTAATACCAGACGACGCTGTCACCGTTGGAGAGAACGTAGTTGCTGCAAGCCGTGTTGGGCGTTACGCCGTTAACGGAGTACATCCAGCCACTCGTGCCGCCGTGCTCCTTCTCGGCCAAACCACCGATAGCGGCGACATACGTGCCGTACGATGAGCCGTGCGCATTTACAGAGAGACCCAGGGCGCACAGGGCATCGTAGACCGTGGCACCCTCGTTAAAGGTGAAGGTACCGCCGGAAGACACAGGATTACCCACGGCACTCGATGTGACCGAAACCGTCACCGTGACGTAGCCAGGCTGCTGCGAGCCGCCCTGATTGCCAGCAGAGGCGCTGCCACTGTTGGATGCAGACCCACCGCCGGACGCCGAGCCGCCACCCGAAGAAGAGCCGTCAGAAGAGCTCGATCCACCGGTGGATTCAGAGCCCTGTCCGGCAGACGCGTTGTTGGACGTCTTGCCGTCCTTGCCATCGGACTTATTCTCCTTCGATTCCTTGCCCGACTTCTTGTCCGAAGATTCAGACTTGTCCTTGGAATCAGATTCGCCCGAATCCTTCGACCCGTCCTTTGCATTGTCCGAAGATTTGGAATCCTTGGACCCTGCCTTGTCCGAAGCGGTAGTCGAGCCGAAAACTGACGCATCCTTGGCAACGACGCTCTCCCCTGTCACGGTCCGGACAATCCAGTCGATGGACCATGCGCCGCTGACGGAAGGGTGAACAAAGCCAAGCGAGACGACAATCAACACGATGCAGGCGGCCGTCAGAACGCCAACGAGCGCCTTTCGCCGAGGGGCGGACGCCGCCGAAGCGGCGCCCTTTTGCTTTGCATCGTCGAGCTGAATGAACGACGAGTCGGGCTGCTTGGAGTCGGCGTCCTGAGGTTTATTGGACACGGCCCTCACCTACCGACGCTTGGTAAACACGAACACGCCGATGACCGCAAGCCCGATCACGCCGGCCGCAACACCAACGATGGCAAGCGGATTGAAGCCAGACTGCTGCACAGGAGCCTCAGCGGACTTCTTAGCGGTAGTCGCGGCAGCCGAGCCCGTGTCGGACTTGGAGCCTGACTTGCTGGACTTCTTGTCAGACTTCTTGCCGTCCTTGCCGGAATCCTTCTTGGAATCCTTGCCGTCCTTAGTCGCGGTCGTGGCAGACACCGGTTTCTGACCCGGAGCAACAGCACCGCCGCTCTGCTGGCCACTCGTTCCGTTGCCGGAGCCGGAACCAGCACCGGCATTACCCGAACCGCCATTGCCGCCGTTGGAGCCAGAGCCGCCGTTACCACCAGGGGTAACAGCATTCTTGATCCACTTGGCATACAGCGTCATATCGGCCGTCACCGCAGCATCAAACTTATACTCCTCCGTACAAGCCTCGTCGGTATACCAACCAGCGAAGGTGTAGCCCTCGCGCGTCGGGTCGGCAGGCTTGGTAATAAAGCCGTTGGCAGCCGTGGTCTGGAAATCCACCTTGGAGCCCTCGCCAGCGCTAAACGAAACCTTAACGCCAGCATTCAGCTTGAACAGCGTGCCAGAGTCGTTGATGTAGTACAAGTTGCCCTGGGCATCACAAGCGATTGGCGAGTCACAGTAGTTGTTGTGCCCTGTTGCGCTAAACACACCAGAAGCCTCAGCGTCACCCAACTTGTAACGATATACGCCACCGCCCGAGGTGTAGTTAACGTAGTCAGAGCTCTCGCCGTAGTTAACCGTGAAGTAGACATACGTACCATCTGCCTGAGTGCTCACCAGCGGAGCGCCCTTGATGCCACCAAGTCCGGCTGGCAGTTGAGAGCCGTCCGCCGTCGTGACCAGCGTCGTGGCAAAGTTGTTGTTCAGGTCAACGATAGCAAGCGCTGAGCCGCCATTGACTTCGCCACCGATAATCAGTTTGCCGTCGAGCATCGTAGGCGCGCACGCGCAGCCGGTAAGGCCAAGGTCAACTACGCGCTCATCGGTAATACGCGAAGCGGCATCCGCATCGCGTGAGTCGCCATCAGAAATCGCCAACACGTGCAGCTTGCCGTCGCGCGAGATTAGATAGGCATGGCCGCCGTCAGCCGAAATCACACAGCTTGAGTTGACAACAGCACCAACCGAAACACTTCCAAGCACATCGCCCGAAGACTTGCTGAGCATCTCGACGGTACCGGCACTGGTGGGAACCAAGACATAGTCATCGCCCACCGTCGCGCCCGTCCAGTAATAACCCTCGTCGGCATTGACATGCTGCCAAGAAACAGCGCCGGTCAGGATATTAATACGCGTCAGATGACCGTTATTGTACGTACTCGTTCCATAGTCGACATCAACGGTGCCGACATAGAGGTAATTGCCATCAACCGTCAGCTGAGAATTCGACTGAGCAGTCCTGCTCACGGAGTCAGTGACCCAAACCGTTGTGAGCGCGTCAGCCGTCAGGGCCTGGACCGCACCGCCGTCAAGCGGAACGATAACCAAACCGTTCGCATAAATCGGACGCGAGGTGTAACCGACCGCAGTCTTAAGATTCGACTCGGCAAGGACCTTGCCCGACTCGGCGTCAATCTTTAGCAAGCGCTTGTTGACGGCAAGATACACGTTGCCGTTCACGACAATAGGCTCGCTCGCGTTGGGATACGCCGAACCAGAATATGCCTTCCAATCGAACGTCCAGGAGCTCGCTAGCGCACCCGTAGGCGTCGAAACGTTTTCGACCGCCGCATTGGACTTGCCATCCCAATCGGACTTCCAATCGGTCGGACGCGGGGCGCTCGGATCGACTACGACCTCGTCGGGATTAGGCACCGTATCGCCGGGAGCATAAGCCCAGACAATCTCGTCACCCGACTTGAGCACGTAGTCACTGTCAAGCTGATTTGCGGGAACACCGTTAACAAAGAACGACCAAGCGCCGGCCAACTTAGTGCCGTCAAGCGGAGAGACAAGGCTGTGAACGCCCCAGAAGCCATGTTGATCGTACATCTCGGACTTGATGCCCAAGGTATCAAAGTAGGCGGCAGTGGCGTCCTTGATCGTCGTGCCCTCGACAAACACCCGCATCGAAGGATCGGTCCAGCGCTGGGCCTTACCGTCCTTTTTGCCGATGATCTCCATCGAGACAGAAACCTGACCGGGCATGGTGCCATTGGAACCATAGACCCAGGCAACCTCGTCGCCGGCCTTAAGCGTGTAGTTGCCGGCGCCGACATTGGCCATCTTGCCGTTAACGAAGAACTGCCAGGACTTCCAGGTACTTTCGTTAACCTGTACGGTCGAAAGCTTCACGCTCTTATTGAACGGAGAAGTCAGCGAATTGAGGAACCAACCATACGAACCGGTTTGGACGTCGGCGCCAATACCGGCCTGCTTAAAGACCTGCTCGGAAAGATCGGCGGCAGTTGCGCCCTCTTCCACCAACGCGGTCGTAGGCTGAGCCCACGTTTGCTGAGCACCCGTCGCGTCCTGACCGATAACGGAGCAGCTTACGGAAAGTCGATCGGTAGGTGCGGGGTCACCGTACTTCGAGTAGCACCAAACGACAGAGTCGCCCGCCTCGAGAGTGTATTTGCCAGCGCCAACCGACGCCGCAACACCATTGATAAACAGCTGCCAATATGCGCCCGTAGCAGCGTCATATGCAAGGGTGCGATCGGCATCGAAAGGCGACGTAATGGAATTGAGCACCCAACCCCAAGAGCCGTTGGGATCGTAGTCGGCCTTGAGACCGGCCTGCTTAAAGAGCTCCTCGGAAAGATTGGCGGCCGTCGAGCCATTCTTGAGCGTGTACTGCGTCGCGGCAGCCCACGTTTGCTGTTTGCCCTTGGCATCGATGCCAATGACGGAGCACGTCGCCGTCACTTCCGGGCTGTTTTGGCCGCTCGTGCCCAGAACCGTGATTTTTGCCGACACGTCCTGGTTGGCAAGCTTCGCGTACGTGGTGTTGTCGGGATAGCGCTCAGCATAGCGAGCGTACTTCTCGCTCGTCAGACGCGAGGAAATAACAACCTTCGTGTTGTACTCGGACTGCGTGACCTTGAGGTTCTCGGCAGAAACAATGGAGCTGTTGCTCGACTTAAACAGACGCCAATCCTGTCCAGACATCGCGTCATAACCAGGCAGGTCAACCGGAACAATGCCAAGGGACGTCGAATCGGTCGTTGCCTTGTTGTAGCTCCAGGCAAGGTTGCCGTCGGCATCAAGATACGCCTTCTGGAACGCGTGCATGTCGGTCGAAACGGCACTAGCGTCCTGACCATTCAGAATGGCGGCAGCATAGCCGGCCTTCGCCTTTTCCATAAGAGAAAGCTCGGCATTGAGCTCGCCCTGGTCCTGCGGAGCAATCGCAAAGTCGAGGGTCTTGCTTGCCGTGACCTCGGCGTTGGATTTATCGGTCACCGTAAGGGTGACCTTGGTCTTCGCTGCCTCGGTACCAGGCAGCGGCTGGTAGACCGTGCCCTTGTAACCGTTAAACGTGATGTTATCGGTGCTGGCGGAGTACTCGACCTTGTAGTACTTGCCGTCGACGCCGAGCGTGCTCGTGCGCGGCATCTGGAGGTCATCGGTCAGACCATCCTTGTTAGCGACCGCGTCGGTGCCGGAGTACTTGATATTGTCGTAGGTAAAGGCCGCATCGACCTTCTCCTGCAGTGCCTTCTTGTCGGCGACGACCTTCTCGGGATCGCCCTTGACGGTCACGGTGAAGTCGTGCGAGCCCTCGACATCGCTCGGGCCGCCGCTCACAAACGAAACCGTCGCGGTCAGCGTAACAGCGCGATCGCTCGAAACGCGCGTCACCTTACCGGTGTAGTCGTCCCAGCCATAACCGGACGGCCAAATGACATCGCCGTCGGAGCTCTTCCAGCTAACCTCGAACTTGTT
The DNA here is from genome assembly GCA_046883645.1 of Collinsella sp. Lineage (GTDB taxonomy): Bacteria > Actinomycetota > Coriobacteriia > Coriobacteriales > Coriobacteriaceae > Collinsella. Next base: position 20,115 of record JBKTBE010000009.1, read on the forward strand.
CTTAGAACCCGCGCGGTACGGAAGCGTGAGGTTAGACGTAACGGACTCGGCCGAATCGCCCGCAGCGTAACCGATGGCAACCTGCTCGGCCGCATCGTCGAGCATTTGCTGAACGCGGGCCTCGTCCCAAGCAACCTGCACCGACTTGTTGGGCTGGTAGTACTCGGTCTCGCCATCGCGCGATAGCTCAAACACCACATCGGCGCTACGCAGACCGTCGATGTTGTAACCGGTGTAGTCGTTGGGGTCAATGAAGAAGAACGTCACATCGCCGTTGGTCTTATCCTGGGCGTCGGAGATACCGACCGTAGCCTTGGCGTCCCCGGCCTTAAAGTCAACGCCGTCCTCAGAGACCTTGACGTCGATATCGGTAAATCCCAGATCGGCAAGCTGCGCCTTCAGAGCATCGTTGACGTTGCCGCCCTTGGCGCTGTAATCAACAGCGATCTGCTTATTGGCATCGCTGAGCTTTTGGACTGCGGCCTCAAGCGAGCCTGCGGCGATCACGGGATTGACAGAGACGAGCTCAACCGTCGAGCTGCCGCTCGTGGCGACAGCCTTCAGATACTTGCCCGCGGCAGAAGCCGAAACCGTTGCCGTGGCGCCCGACATATCGGGCAGAAGCGTCCAGTCGGCCGCGGGAGCCTTCGCGTCGTCGGCCGCATACCAGGCAACAGTCGCCCGGTCGGTGACGTCGATACCGTTGGTGGCCGAACCGTCGGCGCGCTTGGCCTGCGCCGTCGCCTTAACGCTATCGCCCGAGACGAGATGGGTCGAATCGCTATTGATCTGCGGCGTAGTGGTCACGCGCAGCAGGTTATACTCCCCCGCTGCGGTAACGCTATCGGGCGAAACCCACTCAACGGTGTTGTCGAGGGCGCTCGCCGTAACTTTGATGCGCTTGCCAACAAGCGCGTCCGAAATAGTCAGGCTGCCATCGGTCGTATCGATGCCATCGGTCGTATCGATGCCGTCGGTAAGCTCGGTCCAATCGGCATCGCCCTCGCCCTTGGCATACCACGCCATGGTGAGCTCGGCATCGTCGGGCACGTCCTTGGTCGAGCCCGACCAGCTGCCCGGAACCTGCGCGCTCGGCGTAATCTTTGAACCCACGCTCAGCGTTACGTTCTTATCGGCAAGCTCAATGCCCGCCAGCTTGTACTGACCCTTGAGCGTCACGGGGCCGAGCGGGGCAACAGTCTGGCCGTATGAGCTCTTCTTCTGCGTGCTGGAAACGGTGTTTTCGCTCGTCACCTTCACGCGCAGATACTTGCCGGCATAGGCAGCGTCAACGGTATAGGCGGCCTCGGTGGCACCGGGGATATCGGTGTAAGCGGAGTCGGAGCTCGAGCTGCTATTTGCATACTGCCACTGGTAGGTCACATTATCGGTGCGGTCGATATAGCTGTAGCGCGAACCGTCCTTTTTGCGCACCTTAGTCTTGAGCTTATCGCCCACGTGCACGCCATTGGTGGCAGGAGAGCCCTCAAACTGCACGTCGTAAAGCTCAACTTGGCCAGCGATGGAGACAGGACCCGCCGCATAATAGCCATTAGGCCTCTGCTCACCGTAACCGCCGTTGGCCTTGGCCACGACGTAGTAGCCCTTAAGGGCAGCGGTCACTGTCAGTGTGTTGCCGGTCTCACCCTCGATAGGCGTGTTGCACGAGCTTGCGGTGTTCGAGGTGCCCTTATACCACTGCCACGTGACATGCGAATCGGTGGTAACGTCGGTGGAACCCGCCGTGGCGGTCGCCGTGATCGTGGAACCAACCTCGACTTTGCCCGAGGAGGGGCTCATGGACACTTTGGTGATATTAATTGAACCGGTAGCCGCAACGAGAGCGCCCGTCGAGTTGGTCAAGCTATAAGAGCCGATCTTCGAAGACACCTTGCACTTGAGGTACTTGCCGCCCAAAGCGTCGGTAAGCTCGAGGGTTTCACCCGTGGCGCCCGCGATATCGGTATACGTGCCGCTCTTGGAGTCAGAGCTCTGCCACTGATAGTTGAGCTTGCTCGCGTCGATGAACGCGCCGGACGCACCGCCCTTCTCCTTGGCGCGAGCCTTAGCGGTATCCCCCACCGCAAAGACGCTCGTGTTGTCCTTGGTGTTGATAATGGACGCGGCCGAAATCTCGACCGCACCGGCCTGTTTGACCTTACTGGAAGTGGTTTTGCTCACCGTGTTGACGCCGGCAGTGGCCTCAACCTTAATGTACTTACCCTCGAGGTCGTCGCCCACCACGAGCGTAGCGCCCGTCTCGCCCTCGATCTTGGTAAAGCCCGAGGAGGAAGAGGTGGAAGCGGACCAGGTGTAGGTGACCTTGGCGTCAGAGCCCGCGGGGCTCGACCAATCCTTGTACGGAGTCGCCGTCAGAGTATCGCCTATGCTCGGCGTGTCGCTATTCAGCTTGACGCTGTAGAGTTCCATCTGCCCGGCACCCAGCACAGGGCCGGGGATGATGTTGGCATTGATACCCGAGCCGTACGAAACCGAGGGGCCGAAGTAATCCTTGCCATCAACCGTTACCTTGCAGATGAAGTATTTGCCTTCCATCGCGGCGGTGACGGTGAGCGACTGCTCGTGGCCTACGACCTCGGTGTAGTCGGCGACATTGCTGCTGGCCCTGGTCGTGCCGGCGAGCCAGGTGTAAGTCCAGGTGCCGGGATTGGCAACGGACTCAGTCGAAGTGCCGTACCAGTCGTCCTCGACCTCATCGTACATATTTGCCCAGAGCGTATCGCCCGCGCTGAGCGCGCCCGACTTCGTCGAATAGGAGCTGTCCTTATCCTTGGTGTCCTGGATGAAGACCTTGGCCTCGCTCGAAAGCGTTGTGGCGGACGCGGCGGCAACGGCGTTCTTCTGCTCCGAAGCAGCAGACGCCGCAGCGGAGTTCTCGGACTCAGTCGCGTTGTCTGCAGCGGTGCCATCGCCATTCGCGGCACTCGCAGTTGCGCCCTGATCTGCGCCGGCGTCATCGGCAGCAGCGCTCGCCGCCGCACTGTTCGCGCCGGTGCCGGCAGCAGCGTCATCGTCGGCCGCCGCGCCCTCGCTGCCCGTCGCAGCCTGGGCCACAGCCTCGGCAATGCCATCGGCACCCTCGGCCCAAAGTTGCGCCGGCGTGGTGCCAAAAGCCATGGCAAAAGCCAGGAACGCCACCAGACCGCGCTTGGCTACGCCACGGGCAATCGCTCCATGACGACGCCACGAGGCGCGCTGGCACTCGTCCTCAAACATATCCATTTGTCTCCTATTGTCTGCACTTGGAGCATTGCCCAGCGGCTGCCCCACGTCATCGCGCACATTGCGCTCGAGTACCCCCATCGGGGTCCCCCTTCCCTCCAGAGCCCAACGCGTACCGGCGGCATGCGCCACGGTCGCGTGCAAGATGGGAGGCGATCCGACTTAACCTTACCGACCCGGGCGCGCCGTCCGATCTGCGACGCGACTATCCCGGGCCAAGAGGAATTACGGTTACTGGTACAGCCGGGGACTTGCACCCCGATTCTCCCAAACGCGCAGGAAAACCGCGCATTCGTGCGTCTCCGCACCACCATCTAGGCCATCGATTATTACTGTCAGTATGGTATCACGCAAAAGGGCCCCGCACGAAGGCGAAGCCCAAGGTAAAAGCTATGGTTTGCGATAGGAAGAACTGTCGACGGACCTTGCAAGAACAGCCCGTTTCAAAACTATGCCAGATTACGGCGCTGAATCAGTACCTCGCAACCATACCCGTCATTTTTAAAAACCTGCGACTCATCTACCTGCGGTTTTAAAGGCGCGAATTTCGGTATGGTCGAGGTTCGGCACTCCAGCCCCGTAAACCGGCATAGTTTTGTTCGAACCAACCCACGCCGGCGCGACACAAGGCAAAATGATCCGTTTTCTTCTGTCCCATTACAGTCTGAAATAGGCCATCGATAAATTTCGATGGCGAGCATTCGGCGCATTGCCTACGATACGGGCAAGCCCCGAGGGGCCGCCGATCGGGCACCTCCGGATGGCCGTCTGCCCCTGCCCCGTAGAGGGCCCGGGGGGTGTTGCCACCGGGGGCGCTCGCCGCTCCGGACGACTGATAGGAAACTGCCGGGCGCAAGCGCCACGGCCAGGTAATGTGGGTGTCGCGGGGAGGGGTTCCGATCGGCCTACCGATTGGAGGATACCACCGTGGCACCAATTAGAATGCCGGAAGCCGTCATCGGGCTCGATGTCGGGAAATCGTCCCACTGGGCATGCGTCGCGACTCGAGATGGCGAGGTGCTGTTGAGCACCCCCGTCGCGAACAGGGAGGACGACCTGGACTCGCTGTTCGGCCGCTTCCCCGATGCGCTCGTGGTCGTCGACCAGTCGCGCAACATAGGCGCCCTCGCGCTCGCCCGCGCCAGGGCGGCCGGGATGTCGGCGGCGTACATGCCGGGACTCGCGGCGCACGGGGCCGCCAGGCTCTTCGCCGGCGACGCCAAGACCGACGAGCGAGACGCGATGGTCATCGCGAAGACGGCGCTTGGCATCCCCGACGCGCTCCTGCCGGTCGGAGACCCAGGTCCGACGATTGCGGCGGCGAGGGCGCTGGCCGCCCAGAGGAACTTCCTGACCTGCGAGAACACTAGGAATAAGAACCGGCTGCGCAGCATCCTGCTGGAATCGTGCCCCGCCTTCGAGGCGCTGGTCGACCTGTCCGACGGGCCCCAGCTGAGGCTCATGGCATCCCTCGGCGGGGCCTGGTCGGTAGCCGACGCCGGGCCCCGCAGGGCGGCGGCGCTCACGCGTGGGGCGGCGCGCGGTAAGATCGAGGCCCTCGTCCGCTCGACAACCTCCTCGACAAGGCCGGATGCGTCGGTCGTCGCCGCCGAGGACCGGGCGGTGAAACTGCTCGCGCGCAGGATATCCGAGAACTCGGCGGAGATCGAGGCGATCACGGCGGAGATCTCCGCCCTGCTCGAGGGCGACGATACCTACCGATGCCTCCTGACGGTGCCGGGCATCGGGCCCAAAACCGCTTCCGAGCTTGCGATCTCCATCGACATCGAAGACTTCCCCAGTCACGACAGGCTCGCGTCGTACTGCGGCTTGGCGCCGCGCAACCGCCAGTCGGGAACCTCGATCTCCTCGGTGACGGCATCGGGCCAAGGCAACAAGAGGCTGAAGAACCTGCTCATATTCTCATGTAACTGCCTTACCCGGACAGAGGGGAGATGGGGCGACTACTACACCAGGTGCCGGGAGCGGGGCATGTCGCACGGCAAGGCGCTCAAGGCGCTGGCGCGAAAGAGACTGAAGGTCATCTACGCGGTAATGCGAGACAGGGTGCCTTACGCAGCCTAGCCGAAACGCACCGAGCAGACTGAAGCCCACCGGCCTAATGGCTTGGCGTCAGCATGCCGCGATTCGGTCGCACGGAGAGCATTTCCCAGTTGACAAAACTATAGGAACACCCCCCAGGGGTCATTACCGCTTGCCGCCGTGGCTGTTGCGCCAGATCTCGCGGCCCAGCATCAGCGCCAGCACCAGAGCACTCACGTAGCCCATAAAGCCAATGACCGGGATACCGAACACAACCGGCTCGATGCGCGCGTAGTACACCACCGACGAACCGATAAACAGACCGGCGACCACAATTGCCATCGACATGCGGTCGATAATTCCACCCAGCTGTCGCAGCGCCTTATCGCTGCTCATGATCTGCGTGTTCACCTTAAGCTGGCCACGCGTGAGCATGCGCGACGCCAAGCCCAGATACTCGGCCGCCTCGAGCGAGCCTTTTGCCGCGCGATAGCTGCTCGCGGCAAGATCGCGCCCCATTTCGCGGACGCGCGCATAGGTGCTCTTCTCGTTTTTGATATGCGTCTGGATGATCTGGATCATGTTGACGTTGGGCATGTACTCCGTCAGCAGACCCTCGAGCGTCACCATGCCGCGGGCGAACATCGTCACCACGCTCGGCAGCTCAACGTCATTTTTGCGCGCCAAATTGAGCAGCGAAGTCAAAAACTCGCCGATATCAAGATCCTTAAGGTCGAGGCCCGCAAAGTCAGCGACGATAAAGTCCAAATCGGACAAAAAGGCCGAATGGTCGAGCTCGGCCGAGTCGCCGCGCGTCACGGCAAAACGCATAAGCGAATCCTTGAGCTTGGGCACGTCGCCCTCGGCCACGGCGAAAATCATATCCTTGACGATACCGCGGTCGTGGCTCGACATGCGCCCGACCATGCCCAGGTCGATAAAGTAGACGATGCCGTCCTTGAGGATGATGTTTCCCGCATGCGGGTCGGCATGGAAAAAGCCATCGTCGAGTACCTGCGTCGAGTAGTCCTCGACGATCGCTGCGCCAATCTTTTCCAAGTCATAACCCTCGGCTGCCAAACGCTTGGGATCGGCAATCGAGATACCGTCGATGTAGTCCATGACCACCACGTGTTCGGTGCAAAGGTCCAGGTAGGATTTGGGACACGACACGCCATGCACGCTTTTGTGGAAGTCATAGAAATCGTTGAGGTTTTTGGCCTCGGCCAAAAAGTTGGTCTCCTCGCGAAACGAGGTCCACAGCTCTTCGACCACGCCATGCAGATCCACAAACTGATCGGTGTTGACAAACTTTGAGGCGATGCGCACCACCGAGCGAATGATGTCGATGTCCTGCGCCATCACCTGCTGCGCGCCGGGGCGCTGCACCTTAACGGCCACATCCTCGCCGGTCACCAGGCGAGCGCGGTGCACCTGCGCGAGCGACGCACTTCCGAGCGGGTTGGGGTCGATTGCGTCGAACATCTGCCCCAGGCGCTGACCGTATTCCTCTTCCAGGCAGCGGAGCACCACCTCATACGGCACCGGCTCTACGTCGGAGCGCAGGCGGCGCAGCTCGTCGCAAAACCGCTGCGGCAAAATCTCGGAGCGGTTGGCCAGAATCTGCCCCATCTTGACGAACATGGGGCCGAGCTCTTCGAGCAGACGGCGCAGGCGCACCGGCGTGAGGTTATCCCACACGCGGTACTTTTTGACCAGGCGAACGATCTGCCCAATGCGCTCACGACGACCTGCCGGCGTGAGCTGGTATTCCTCGTCCGGCGCCATCGCGTCGGGCTCCTCGGGGACCATATCGACAGCGCGTGGCTTCTTGCGAGCGCCCGAGACGGCAGCCTCAACCTCATCGACAACCGCCGTCTCGTCACCCAAGGGATCTAGATTGTTGTAATCGGTGGTGGAATCTGCCATCTGCGCTGCTACTCGGCCTCTTCGGCGTCCTCTGCGTCGTCGGGCTCAACAGACTCGACGGGCACCGAGGTCACGTTGTCCTCGACCGAATCGACGATGTCGCGCACATGGGCCAGGAAGGCCGTGCGCTCGGGGGCGGTCATAACGCGGACGCGGGCCAGGATGAGCTCGTCGAGCACGCGCTGTGCCGCAGTCTCGCCCTGCATGCCCAGACGCTCGGTCAGGTCGGAGATGGTGCCACCCGCCTGCTCGAACATGTCGGACACGCCGCGGGCGATATCGGGGGTACCGGCATCCTTGCGGACCTGCTCGCCCTTGGTACCGAGGTCGTCGAGGACCTTCTTGCCGCCCTCGACGGCAACGGCGGCGGCGCCGAAGCCCACGTTAATGGCGCCGTTAACAAGCTGATCGAGTTTCATAACCATGGTTGGCTCCAATCGTGAACAACTGCATTGGCCTTCTTGTACCCAAGATTGGGTGAACGACACAAAATCGTTTTACCGCCAAGATAGAAATCGAGCGGGGCAAAGCCTTTGACGGCGTTTGCCCCGCTCGCTCGCTGCAAGGTTGTCGTTACCTTACGTTGTCGTTCATCGCGAAGGAGTTCTTCATGGCACAGCTCGTGGTGTAGAGCACCTTGCCCAACAGGGCATCGGTCTCCACGCGTACGAGCTCGGCAAAGGCCTCGTTGGCGCGAGCGAGCTCGGCAGGCACCTCGGCATCGGGCAGGGCAGCAACGGCAGCGTCAACGTCGTGAATCTGCTTGTGGCCCATGCCGCCGAGCTTCTCCTGATAATCCTCGACTGCACGACCGCACTCATGGAAGCGAACATCGGCCAAGGCACCGATCAGGCGGTTGGCCCAGTAGAAATTCTCGGACGTCACGCGAGCCTGCGTGTCGGCATAGTACTCGGGCATGGTCTCGACGTTGGCGTACAGCGGCACGAGCGCGTTAAACGAGTTGGAGCCAAACGCCATCCACTGCACGGCGCGATACGCAGGCTGCGCATAGGGACGCAGCTGCAGCACGGCGAGCTGGCTGTTGCGGTTGATGCCGATGGGACGATAGGCGCCGCGCGTGGCGGGCGTGCCCTTGCTGCCGTAGCAGTCGTACTCCGTGCCCTGGTAGTGGCTCGAAAGCACGTACTTGATGTCCTCGATGGTCACCTTGCGCTCGGGCACGCGGCTCCAGGGGATGTCATCGCTCTCGGGCGTGTAGTCGGCGTCGGGACCGTCCCACACATCACTGGGGTTGAGGCAGCGCTGCATGTACCAGGCGCGCGGCGTGTTGTAGACGTGGTCGCTGTCGCTGTGCGAGCCAAAGGCCTCGCGCGGGTTGAAAACCGCGGCGGGACCGTCGCCCTTAACGCCCAGCGTCAGGTCCAGATGCCACTCGGCCATCCAGGAGCGCAGGTCGACGGAGCACATGTGGTCGACCTGGGCGCCCTCGGCGTCGTCCAGGTCAAAGCTGTCGATACCAAGCTGGTTGGGCATGGTCACATAGGCATCATCGGGCACGCGCCTGGCGATCCAGTGGTGGCCGCCGATGGTCTCGAGCCACCAGATCTCGTCAACGTCGCTAAAGGCGATGCCGTTGTTCTCGTAGGTGCCGTAGCGCTCGAGCAGGTCGCCCAGGATACGCACGCCGTCGCGGGCGGACTTGGCATACGGCAGCACCAGGGTCACCATGTCCTCCTCGCCCAAACCACCGGGCTGCGCCGGAACATAGCCGTCCTCGCCCTCGTTGCCCTTGGCGGGCACGTAGTCCACAAGCGGATCGGCGCCGCGGACACGCTCGTTGGTGGTGAGCGTCTCGGTCGCGGACATGCCAACATTGAGCTCGTTGAAGCCGGCCTCGGCCCAAATGCCATGGCCCGGGACAACGTCGGGGACGCTTGTGTAACGCATGGGATTGTCGGGCAGCTCAACGGTCAGGTGGCTCAGGACGCTCGTGTAGACACGCGGCTGCTCGTCGGGGTGCACCACGCGCATGCGCTTGGGCTCAAACACCCCGTTGGACGAGTCCTCGTTGCGGGCGACAAGCGTCGACCCGTCGTAGCTCGCGTTCTTACCAACCAAAATCGTTGTGCACGGCATGCGCATCCTCCTTGAGCGAAGAAATCAAACGGCAACAGTGTATCGCTTCGGCGCAAAAAGGGCGAAACCGCCGCCCCGGCAGCCCCTGTGGGCAAAAAATGCCAAATATGAGTACTGTCACCAATTTAGTAGCAGCAAATTTCCTTGTAATGAGTGCCGAAAATCCATATTTGTCCAAAAGCAAGACAACGTTATTCCCCATAGGTTCAATAAAATGGGCTCCCCGACGAGAATGAATATCGTTAGGGAGTCTAAAAGACGTAAAACATATGTGACTATCTTGGCAACAGTACTCATATTTGGCGTTTTTTGACCACGTGGTATATGGCTAACCCCTCAAACAGCCCAAAACGCCTATTTCGATGCACGCTCCGCCGCCTCGATCACGTGCTTGGCGAGAATCGCCGTCGTTACAGCCCCCACGCCGCCCGGCACGGGTGTGATGGCGTTAACGATCGGCTCCGCAGCATCAAAATCGACGTCGCCGACCAGCTTGCCGGCGTCCTCATCCCAGTTGATGCCCACATCGATGATCGTTTGGCCCTCGCGAACCGCATCCGCGCCAATCGTGCGCGCACGTCCAACCGCGGCAACAACAATGTCGGCAGAACGGCACTCGGCAGCCAAGTCGCGCGTATGCGTATGGCATGTCGTCACCGTGGCATTGCGAGCCGTAAGCATGGCGGCAACGGGACGGCCAATCACCAGCGATCGACCGATGACCGCGACCTTGGCCCCATCCAGCTCAACGTCGTAATGGTCCAGCAACGCCAGCACGGCCTCGGCCGTGCAGGGAGCAAAGCCCTCGCCTCGCCCCGAAAGCGTGGTAAGCAGCGAGGCCGGCGTCATGGAGTCAACATCCTTGGCAGGATCGAGTGCCGCGGCAACTGCATCCTCGTCAAGCCCAGCGGGCAGTGGACGAAACATCAGGCAGCCGTGAACAGCGGGGTCGGCATTGATGTCCTTAATAGCCGCCAACAGCTCGTCCTGCGAAACATCGGCGGGAAGCAAAACGCGGCGAGCTTCAATGCCAACCTTCTCACAGCGCTTGAGGGCGCCGCGCTCGTAGGATAGATCGTCCTCGCGCTCGCCCACGCGAACGATGGCCAGCGTCGGCACGATGCCCTGTTCGCGCAGGGCGACGCAACGAGCGGCAAGTTCCTCGGTCAAAGCACGGGCAACGGGAGCACCCTTGAGCAGCTCTGCCATGGCTATCCCCTCTTCCTGGCGGCGTCAGCGGCGCGGCGCGCCAGAGCGTCGGCGCGCGGCAGCCACGTATCGAGCAGCTCGTCACATGCAGCCTCAAGCTCCTCGGCGCGGGCACGATCCTTCATAGACGTGGTATTGGCGAAGAGCGTAAGGCTTGCGCCCTGCATGGCGGCGCGGCAGAACACGGCACCGCATGCCACGTCGGACAGCAGCTGTCGGGAGCCCTTGTCCGCCATATCCTCGAGCAGCGCCAGCGCGCGGCCGCAGGCGTCCATAATGCGGTACGGCGGCATGGCTGCCACGTGCAGCGCATCCTGAATCGCGGCCGGTCGAGCCGAATCCTCGCGCGAAATACCGTATGCCGCAGACACCTGGCCGTACGCACGAACATCCTCGGCGACCAGACCCACAAGTTCCTGTGCCAACTCATCCGCCTGGGCAAACGCGTGCGTCAGATCGTCCGCGCGATCGGCAAGCGCGGGGTTCGTCGCGCCATAGCGAGCAACCATCCCGCACAGCGAGGCACCCAGTGCTCCCACAAACGCGCTCGCGCTACCGCCGCCGGGAACCGGCTCGCGTGCAGCCAACGCCTCGGCAAAACCGCGACAGGTTTTATCCATCATCTCTTGGCTCATCGAAACACCTCTGCCCACCGCGCCGGCCACCAAGGGCCGCACGCATAATAAAAAATGGGACAACGACGCCAGGAAGCGGTTGTCCCATTCATCGATCTTGTCCAAGCCAGTCTAGCCCATAAGACAAAGACTGTCAGGAGCTCTGGCTATCGGCGTTTCCGATTGCCGGCTATAGGCACGGATGCCTAATCCACCTGGAACGTCGGCAGCAGCGTATCGATAATCTTCGACCCCATGTCGCGGTTCGCGGTCGAGTACTCCAAATGCGCCGTGGCAATCGTCGAATCCGTGACGATCGTCTTTTCGTAAATGATCGTATCGTCCTCACACCACGAGACCACGTACCAGTTGTCGCCCTCTGCGGTATAGAGGTCGGCCTTGCCCGAGGTGTCCACGTCGACGAACATCTCGTGTGCAGTTTCGTCGTTAATGTTGACGTAGCCAAACAGGTTGATCACAAAACCCGTCTCCGGATCCTTATACCTAGCGCCGCTGCTGCTGGGAGTATCTTCCATCTCAAAGCGATTGGGAATCGACATGCTATAAGGATGCATGTCGTTCGTGTACGTATACACGTCGGTTAGGTAATCGTCCGAATCGCCCGAGCCGTAGTATGCCGGTTCGTCCTCGGGAACGGCCTCGTCATCCGACGACGAAGACTCCTTGGCCTTGGACTTGTCATCCTTCTTCTTAGCAGAAGAATCTTTCTCGTCCGAAGACCCAGTATCGATCACCGAAATCTGCGTGTCAGAGCTCTTGGACCCGTTAAGCATCGTGAGCGCAAACACCGTGCCGCCACCGATGAGAACCACAACAGCACATGCCACAGCGATAATGACCGGCGCCTTGCTCTTGGGCTTTTGAGGCGCAGGCGCGACCGGCGGCATCGACTGGGTCAGGCCCGGGGCAGAGGAAGGACCAGCGCCCGCGAACGTCGGCGCGGAACCGCCAGCCAGCGAAGCCCCACAGTGCGTACAAAACGTCGATCCATCAGGCACTTGCTGTCCGCATTTTTGACAGAACATCGTTCGACCTTTCGTGGTTTAGCTTTTGTCACAGCCAAGTCTAAAACCTTAAGCCGGCATCGCTGTTGCGCAACATTGGGAGAATCAACCGAGCCGCACGCTTCCCCAGCGCCAGGCCCACCTTGCGGCAAGCCCGCACACGCAAACATGGGACATATGGCCCACCTTTCGAGACTCCCGGGCAGCACAAGCTGGGGCATATCTATAAGTAAGGAACCCGTTGGGGCACGGCCACGCAACGGCCACAAGCGATGAACGGAGGCATAAGCCGCACAGTACACAGAGACATCCGCCGCAAGCGCAATCAGTACCCCAACAGCATGCGGCGCCGTGATGTCATCGGCAGACAAGGAGGACGCCGCCATGAAGAAAAAGACCCTATCGATCCTTTCCCTTTGCATCGCCCTCTTTGCCGCATTTGCCCTTGTCGGCTGCGGCGGAAATGCGTCAAGCGGAGGCGGGGGCAGCAGCGCATCCAAGAGCGAGGGCAAGGAAAAAGCTCCCGTCGCCAAAAAGACCGACTTTATCTGGTTTAAGGTCGAGATGCCCGAGAGCGTTGGCGTGAGCGACTCCGCTGGCAAGAATGCCGACAGGGTCCAGCTCACCTTCCCCGAAGACGAGAACGGTTCGGCCGATCGCTTTATCCCCGTTTGGAAAAAAGCGCTGACGGCCGAGGAATCCCACGCCGACCAAGCAGAAAAGAAAGGTGATACGTTCCAGTGGAAGGATGGCGGGTCCGTCGAGTATAACGGCAGGACGTGGCTCGTCGGAACGTACGAGGACAACAGCGGCGTCTCAACCCTCCTCTTTACCGACGTTGAGCCGGGAAGCGTCTACATCCTCATCTCGAACTTCGATCTGCATAAGAAAGAAGCCGAGGCGCTCCTCAACTCCATCGAGTTCCCCGATGACATGGGAGAGGCAGTTTCCGAGGCACGCGAAGTCGAGATTTCGAGCATCGAGATCAAGTATTAGGGGATCGCACGCAGCATCGCATGCGCAGTCATTAAATGATCGGACGCCCAGCCAGGGTAGGATCGGATCGGCCGGCCCTCCCCTCTTTTACGCCCGAGCATATTGCCACTTGTCGGCGCAAATCAGGCCCCCAGAATGGGACACATGGCCCACCTGAACGAGCCGCTCGCGCGTACAGTAAAGGCAGGTAATCCATGGGCGGCTACAGATCGAGGAGGACACGACCATGAAAAAGAAGGCCTTTGCGATTCTCACCCTCTGCATCAGTCTCTTTGCCGCAGTTGCCCTGGTGGGCTGCGGTGGCAGCGGCGGCGCTACCGGAAGTGGCGGTGGCGGCGGAGCAGAAAAGCCAGCCGTGGATATGAGGACCGACTTCATTTGGTTTAAGGTCGAAGTCCCCGAGGGCGTCGAAATCACGGACGTTGCCGGCGACACGGCCGACAGGGCCCAGTTTAAGTTCACCGAGAGCGAGCATGCCAGCGACCGCTTCATCCCCGTCTTCGATCCTGACAAGAACGCCGATGAACTGTTTGACTACGAGGCAAAGTGGAAGGCCAACTCCGGATGGACCGAGAGCGATCCCGTTAAGTACAACGGCAAGACCTGGCGCAGCGCCTACTTTACGCACTCGGGCGGTGTGACGACCGAGTACTTCACCGACGTTGACGGCGGCAGCGTGTACGTGCGCATCGACAATGTCGAGGAGCACAAGGACGCCGTCGAGACCATGATGAAGTCACTGGAGTTTGCCGACGACATCGCCAAGGCCAAGACCGAGGCCATGGACGTCAAGCTCGACGATATCGAGATCAAGCGCTAAGCGACTGGCGAGCGCAACGGGAAGCACGGACGCAGTGCAAACAAGCGACGGTATCTCATCGCTTCGTACCCAGGGAGGGCCGGTAAACCGACCCTCCCCTTTCTTATGCCGGTAGCCGACGAACGCGAAGATGCCGGACGCCGGAACCACTCCAAATGTGGCAACAGTACGAAAACGGCAAGCACCCCAACACGTCCACCCGCCGATTTATTGCGCCGCACAGACAATTAAACCGGCGTCTTTAAACATCTGGGAAGTATAGTGACCAAAACTATCGCATAACCGCACTCTGCGAATGGAGAAGTTATGACCGAACACCACGCCATCAGCCGTCGAGCATTCACGTTGGGCCTAGGACTCGCAGCATTGTCGCCATTTGCAAGCCTGCCCGAAACCGCGGCGCTGGGCCTTCCCGTGCGCGCGGCATTTGCAGAAGACACGCCCACACCGGCGAAGAGCCTCCATAGTTTCGTCATTCGCCTTCGCCCCGCGGGCTATTTTCGCACCGCAAGCGTCAACGAAGACGGCAACGTCATCGGCAACGTCTGCCACCTGTTTAATGACGGCACGTCCAGCAAACTCATCCTTGAGCGCGTAGAGACCGATGCAGATAATTCAAATTGGTATGCCATCCGCACCTTACTCAATTTCGAAGAGCATAAAAAGACGGGCTACAGCATTTGGTCGGTCGACGGCGACTCGGACAAAGATGGAAAGGTCATCCACGTATGGAGTGGCGAGTATGACAACAAGCCCAGCCGCGCTTTTGCGTTTGAACGCCAGTCAAACGGAACCTATATCATCCGAGACCGCACAAACGAGAAAAAAGACATTAATTACCTGGCCATAGAAAAGGACGGCAAAGACCAGGACAACAACAAGATCTGCCATAAGAGGAAGAGCATTCCGTGGGAGCTCGAACTTGTCGGTTACGACATGGGCAAGACCAATACCACGGTTAGCAGTATCGACTGGACCACGTATAGCAGCTACGTCGACGGGCCCTGTTGGATGAAATACGTCGACAACAACAAGTTCCTCGACGAACTGAGCATCCCGGGCACGCACGATTCGGGCACCTGCAGCGCGGACAACGACACCGAGCCCCAATCCTCCCAAGCAAAATGCCAGCAGGATTACATCCCCACGCAGCTGCTCGAAGGCGTTCGCTATTTTGATATTCGACTCGGAAAGGGTGAGAACCCCGGCATCGACCACGGAGCTTGTTACCTGCTCAAAAAAGACGGGAACTTTATGCATCTCTCCGATGTCATCGGGTACTTCAATACGTTTTTGAGCGAAAACCCGACAGAAGCGCTCATCATGCTCGTGTCGCGGGGCAATGGCGAGGCTACCGACGAAAGCCTCACGACGGCCTTGGGCAAGGTTTTTGATGAGAACCCCGACCTGTTCTACACATCGAGCCGCATCCCCACGCTGGGCGAGGTGCGCGGAAAGATCGTCCTGCTGCGTCGGTTTGGGCTCGCCGGCAACAGCGTAAGCAGCCACACATGGGGCCTCGACCTCACCCAATGGGACGACAAAATCGCAGCACACACCGACAGCACCTCTATGTGTCTCGTTCGAGACGAGCGGGGCTTTGAAGCCGTGGGGAAAACGGGTGACGAAGAGCCCTATTGCACCAAGGTATACGCCCAGGACCATTACGAATGCACAGGAACCGACAAAATCGGCTGGGTCGATATGGCGCTGCAGGAGACAACCAAGCTCGCCCGCATCATGGTGGACGTCGAGGACAATGACGGGGCCAAGGTAAAGGTCCTGGAGCACAGCTGGTGTATCAACTACACCAGCTGCACGAACTACAAGCAAGGAAGCAATCCTTTTACCGCAGCACGAGTGGTCAACGAGCATCTATACAAGAGCCAGTATATAAACAGCACCGGAAATGAGAGCACAAAGGAGGACTGCCTCAAGCACATTGGCATCATTGCGTCCGACTTTGTTGATGCGGCACTGGCCCGAAGCATCTACCAGCGCAATTACGATGCGAAGCACAAGCAGACCGTTTCGTACTACCTCCCGACCCGTATACGCATGACATACGGCGACTCGTTGAGCGATGCCTCACTCCAGGATGGAAAGACCGTTGGCGAGGGTCGTTTCCGCCTTGTCGACAGCAGCAACGTACTCAGCGTGACGGCTTCGGGCAACACGTTTGCCATCGAATACGTGGATGTCGACGCTTTGGGCAACGAGACCGTTACGGAACTGCAGGGTTCCGTGCCCATCGATATCGACCCGCGCGCACTGACGCCCCACTTTGAAGGGCTCGAGGGCCTTAAGGCCGGCGAGGACGTGCGCGCAAAGATCGCGGCGCCGCTCGAGGGCAAGCTCGAAGGCGATGCCTGCACCGCCCAGCTCGAGTTTATGCACGATGCAAACGGCGCTCCGGGCACGGAAATGGCCGAGGGCGAGGCATTTACCGCGGGAACGTACTGGGTGCGTGCGAATGGGCTTTTGGGCGACGCGGCGCAGAACTACACGCTTGCCAGCGACGGAGCCGCAAGCTTTACCGTAGCGGCCTCGGGCAGTGCAGGCGGCACCGGCAGCGGCACGGGTTCCAGCGCAGACGGCGCTGATAAGAACGGTAAGGGCAACAAGGGTAAGGGCTCGGGCGGAAAACTCGCCGACACGGGCGACGGCTCCGGCATTGCCGCCGGGCTAGCTGCCGCCGCCGTAGCGACGACGGTCACCGGCGCAGCAATGCTTGCCAGTGACCGCGAAAACGCTGGGGACGACAGCGAATAGACAAGCCTGCCTTTTTAGACGCATCGACTCAATCGGAGGCGCAGGACACCGTTCTGTGCCCCCGATTTTTATCTTGGCCCGAACGCCGCCATGGGCTACATCACCATGTTCAGCGCGTTAACAAACTCCTGGGCCTTCGCACGACTGCTCAGACTAAAGACGCAAGCGGTTAACAGTCGATTGCGCAGAAAAACATCGCGGCCTTTGATTCTATTGACCCCCGTGATGTCCTTAAGATAGACAATCTCGGTGTGCTTGCCGCCGAAAGTGCCCTTCTTGAGCACCTCAATACGGTTGGGGTAGATCTTAACGTCTTTAAACCTACCCGAACCTTTGTCCTGGAACAGCAAGGTGTTGTTGTCCACACGCGTCACCCCCATGGGGTTCGTTAAAACTGTCTCTATGGCTACATTTTAGTCACCGCAAGGCCCCATGCGAAGGCGCCAGACAGCACAGCAATTCGTGTCCGCGCGAGGCTTTAAACTAAATGCAATAAAGATGCATTCCTTAAGAGGAAAGTCGGGCGATATTAATGGGTGAACTGGTAAACCGCGGGGAATCGGCAATCGTGCCAGAAGATTTTTACAAGCAGGTTTCCTCGATTCTCAACGCTGCTCGCAACAAGGCATATGCCGCCGTTAACTTTACGATGGTTGAGGCATATTGGGAGATCGGCAAGAGCATTGTTGAGGAACAAGGCGGAGAAGAGCGCGCCAGGTATGGAGAGGCGCTGCTTAAAGGACTCGCGACCAGGCTTACCACAGATTTCGGCAAAGGCTTTGACACTTCAAACCTCCGCTACATGCGGCAGTTTTATTTAGCATTCCCAATTCGTGACGCACTGCGTCACGAATTGAACTGGACACATTATCGCAGGCATCTCGCATTCCCGACCCCGAAGCTCGCATTTGGTACATGAACGAATGCGCCGACTCTCGCTGGAGCACGCGTCAGCTCGAGCGCCAAATCAACACCATGTTCCGCGAGCGTCTACTTGCCAGCAAGGACACAGAGACCGTCGCTCAGGAAATCCAAAAGAGCGCCCCGGCTCGTCGCCCCGAGGATATCATCCGCGACCCATATGTGCTGGAATTTTTAGGCTTCTCGGACGATACTGCGTTTCGCGAGAGCGATCTAGAGCAGGCGCTCATCACGCATCTTCAGAAGTTCCTGCTGGAGCTTGGCCGTGGTTTCGCTTTCGAGGCGCGCCAAAAGCGCATCACCTTTGATGGACGCCATTTCTATATTGACCTTGTGTTTTACAACTATCTGATGCGCTGCTTCGTGCTCATCGACCTTAAGACCGATGACCTTACGCATCAGGACCTGGGCCAGATGCAAATGTATGTGAACTACTACACGCGCGAGCTCATGAACGAAGGCGACAATCCGCCCATAGGCATCGTGCTCTGCGCGGACAAAAGCGACTCGATTGTCGAGTACACGCTGCCCGAAGACAACGACCAAGTGTTTGCCGCCAAATACCTGCCGTATCTTCCAAGCAAGGAAGAGCTGGCGCGCGAGCTGAGTGCCGAGTACCGCGCCATCAACGAAGCGACTAATGGCGAAGCGCAAGGGTAGCAGCACGTTGCGACCGATACCCCCGATGGCGCTCCACATCACCCGGGAAAGAGGAGCTTTCCATGACAGACAGACCGAAAACAACACTGCGCGACTGCATCTATGGGCTTGCCGTCGGCGACGCACTGGGCGTTCCCTACGAGTTCAGGCCTCGTGGCACGTTCGAATGCACCGACACGATCGGCTACGGCACACATGGGCAGCCCGCCGGCACCTGGAGCGACGACACATCTATGACGCTTGCTACCTGCGACTCGATTAGAGAGCTCGGACACATCGACACTGCAGACATGCGCGACAAGTTCGTAAGATGGATTAACCACGGCGAGTATACGATCGACGGCGTTTTCGATTACGGCGGCACCACCGCTCGCGCCCTGCACACCGGCAAAGGCGGCTCCGGCGAACGCGACAATGGCAACGGATCGCTCATGCGCATCGCTCCCCTGGCGTTCACCGATGCGACAGACGAAGAAGTCAGCATGGTCTCCGCGATTACGCACGCCCACAGAACGTCGACCGACGCGTGCATCATATTTGTCGAGCTGATGAGGGATGTGATGAACGGCGCGCTCCCCTCGTGGGCGCTGCAGCTGAAAAGCGCGCCCGAGCATGAAATCAGGTCCGGTGGCTTCGTGCGCGACACGCTTAAGGCAGCCACCTGGTGCTTCGTCAACACTAACAGCTACGAAGATTGCGTGCTTGCCGCCGTCAATCTGGGCGACGACACCGACACCACCGCAGCCGTCGCCGGCGCCCTCGCAGGCGTGGCATACGGCATGGACGCAATTCCGCAGGAGTGGATCGATACCCTACGAGGGAAGGATCTGATTGAGAGCTGCTTGTTTTAGGACGCCATTCAAGAAATAAGGCAGGAGGCATCATGGAGAGGAAGATCGCGAATATAGACGAGTTCCAAGTGGACGAAAACAGGATTCCGCTATTTCCAGCAGGACTGAAGGAAGAAGCCAACCTCTATGTCCTCCCCGACGGGCGTTACCTCCCCTGCGGGGTCTACAGGACCGCGGACGGCGGTTCGCTCATTTATGAGCCATTCGAACTAAGCTTCTTCGGGCAGATGCTTGCTCAATTCAAAGAGAACTAGAGGCTTGATTGCCCGTTAGATCGACGCTGCTCCAAACCATGGAATGGGTAGTGAAGGGAGTCATAGAAAAGGGCCGGTTGCAGCCGGCCCTTTAGACGATAATACCTGCGTTGCCCTCGCTTCCGAAGTGTGACTAGCTGAGGAGCGGGTTCCGCGGCACAACCTGATTTTACCCAGTGGGGCGGCTCTTTTGCAGCCGTCCCACCGTTTATTTAGATCTACCACGACGGACAGCTCGCACTACTGCGCGCTGTCCCGTACCGCTCCTCTACTTCCCAAATAGCGCACCCAGTAGGCCGCGGCGCTTGGGCTTCTCCTCTCGGTAGGAACCCTCGGCCGCCGCTGCCACCTGGCGCGGCTGTTCGCCGCCTCCGCGACGTACGATCTGGTATAGGAACGGCGATTTGACGTATTTGACCTCGATGGGCGTGGCATGAACGGTGCTTTCGCTCGACAGCATCACGCTGGGATTGAGCGGCGCCACGATATGCGTCTCGCGCTTGTCGCTAAACACCACCGCGGCTGCGCGACCCGTCTGGCCGTTCACGGCGATGCGCACCTGCTCGCCGTCGCGACTATCAGAAGCCGGGCGATCGATAAAGTAGACCGGCACCATCACCAGGCCGTCCTTGTGCTTGCGAGCCTTGCGCGCCCACGTGCGAATGCTCTTTTTATTGAGCCCCAGGGTCGCCTCGGCATCGTTGCCCGCAACATCGAGCGCCAGCTTATCAATGACCACCTGGTCCTTGGTGGATGCATCGACCGAAACGACGCGGAAGTTGCCTTCTTGCATGGCGGGATCGAACGGTCCCACCTTGCCAAAGTCCCACGGCTCCAAAATGCCCATAAGACGAACGTCCAGGTAGTTGGCCCTGGGATATGCCCAGTCGAGCACCTCGTAGTACACCAGGGTCTCCTTGCTCAGGCCCTTGCCCGGGAAGGACGCCATCATGCGCAGGTCCGCCAGCGCCATGGGGAAATAGAAGAGCATCATGTCGTTTTGGATCGCGTCTTCCACATCGTGTCCGGCAAACGCTTCCGGGTACTGACGCACCAGTTGCAGCGCGTTTGCGCGCGCCTGCTGTGGGGAAATCTCACACGGAATACCCTGCTCGGGTACATACTCCGCGCCCACGCCCATGGTCAGGCGCTTGCTAAACGTGCCGGGCTTGAGCAGGTCGGCCACGCCAATCTTGTTGCCGCACGACGGACACTCAAACACGCGCTGGGTGGACTCGCCCTCAAAGGACGCGCCGCAGAAGGGGCAAGGAATGCTCACGTGCGTCGCCTCTTGGAACTCCTGTGCCGTCCCGCGGTCCTCCCACAGCAGATGCTCCAGAACCGATTGATTGCGCCAGTGCGAATTGAAGAAATACCAGTCCGGGTCCTCCGGGCGCTCGAGCTGCGAGACGTGCGTGAGCTTGAGCAGCCCGTCAACCACCGTCAGCGGCGTATGACGGATACCCAAGGCGCTCTTGGGCTCTCCGGCGTCCGCTTGCCACGGAACAACCGTTTCGCAATAGGCGCACTCAAAGCTGCGCTTTGCCTGGTGCGAATACATGGGGCCGCCGCAGTTTTGGCATTTAATGGCAAACATCTCGTCCATGGAAACGTCCTCCTTTGCACAGGGCTGTCGACATTAAGTATGTCGAGCAAATCGACGCGTGCCCATACCCATGTGGCCCAAAATGGAGCACTCGGTCGGACGGGAAGGCGCAGTGAACTCGAAGGTGCGCGGGCAGTCGTCCACCTCCGCCTCGCGCCCGTTAGCGCCGGCAAACCATTGCTGCATTTTCTGAGCATCGGTACACGTTGCGTCTGCGCGAGCTACACTATCCCCTTAATAAGAATGCGAGGAGATACGCCATGCTATTTGTAAATCGGCTGGTACATACGCTTGTTCCCGGCAGCGAAAGCAAGCCGGTCGATACCTCCTGCCGCACCAACGCGGGCTTTGCCGCAAGCCTCATCTGCATCGGCCTCAACATCACGCTGTGCCTGGCCAAGGGCATAGCTGGTCTGCTCGCGGGCTCTGTCTCGCTTATCGCCGATGCCTTCAACAACCTTTCCGACGCCTCGAGCAACATCGTGAGCCTGCTCGGATTTCGCCTTGCCAGCCGCCCGGCCGACGAGGGGCACCCCTATGGCCACGGCCGCTACGAATACCTGGCGGGGCTGTTTGTCGCCGTTCTCGTTTGCGCCGTCGGCATCAACCTGATCCTGGAGTCAGTCACCAAGATCATCAAGCCCTCCCCCACCGCGTATTCGGCGCTCTCCATGGCAGCCCTTGTCCTGTCCATGCTCGTCAAGTTTTGGATGGCGGCGTTCAACCGCACGCTGGGCAACCGCATCGATTCCGAGACGCTCATCGCCACGGCGCAGGACTCCAAAAATGACGTCATCACCTCGGGCTCGGTCCTGGCCGCAGCGCTTATTTCGCAGACGACCGGCTTTGACCTCGATGGCTGGGCGGGCCTGGGCGTGGGCATCTTCATCTGCATCAGCGGCATGGGCCTGGTGCGCGACGCCATCAGCCCGCTGTTGGGGCAAGCGCCCGACCCCAAGCTCGTCCAGGCAATCCGCGACAAGATCATGTCGTATCCGCAGGTCCTAGGCACGCACGACCTCATGGTGCACGACTACGGCCCCGGTCGGCAATTTGCCAGTGCGCACGTGGAAATGCCCGGCGAGGGCGATGCGTTTGAACATCACGAGATCCTGGACACCATCGAACACGACATCACGCATCAGATGGGCATCGGTATCACGCTGCACTGCGACCCCATCGCCACCACCGGCGACGACCTGCGTGGCTGGGTCAAGCGCGGCATAGCGCAAATCGACCCCACGCTCTCCATCCATGACCTGCACGAGCACGACGGGTTCGTTTCGTTTGACCTGGTGCGTCCCGACGGCTTTGACATATCCGACGAGGAGCTGCTGGAGCTCGTCACACGCATCGTGCACGAGCGCCGGCCCGATGCCTCGTGCGTCGTCACATTTGACTCGGGCTTCAGCTCGCCCGACCGTCCGGCCGAACAGCTGTAATCGACAGCAAAACGGGACGCAGGACCGCCGACCAACGCGCCCATGCGCCCGGTCACGCGATCCTGCGCCCCGTTTTTGTTTGAACTGCTAAGGCTCTAGCCGCTCGACCGCTAGTTCCCCTGCGCGCCCGAAATGCCGTTTTGCAGGGCATCCCAGGCGTTCGTTGCCATATCGCCCAGGTTCTGTGCGGTATCGCCGAGGTTCTGAGCCGTGCCGCCCAGCTCTTGGACCTTATCCCCCAGCTCCTGCGCCTTGTTGCTCAGGTCCTCCAGCGTGTTGGAGCTCGAGCTGTCCGCGCCGCCCTGGTCGCCGGACGCATTTCCCGACGAGCTGCCCTTGCGCGTGAGCTGAATCTCGAGGTTACCGTTGTCGTTATAGTAAGCAGACGTCACGACCCAATTGGCATCGACAACGGGCGTCGAGCCGTCGTCGGTCAAAATCACGGCATTCGAAAGATCGGCCCCGCGCGACTTGAGGAGCTTCTTGGCGTTGGACCAGTACTGACCCGGGATATCGCTCAGGTCGACGGCGCCGGACTGGGTAGTCTCGGTCTGCTCGGCCGTGGTATCAGTCGTGGCGCCCCGCTTGTTGAGCATGCCCGACACGATGGCGAACACAACCGACAAGGCAAAGAAGATCGCCAGAACGATCAGGATTTTCTTGATCACGTTCGATGAACGGGAAGGCTTCTTCTCCTCGTTCTCGCCATACTGAGGGATGGACTTGGGATACTCACGATACGGCTCGCGCGCATATCGGTCGCGCGACTCGTAGCGAGGCTGTGCCGTGCGCGGCATATATGTCGTCTGCTGAGGTTGTGGAATGGGATTTTGCAGCAGGTCATCATAAGGGTCTGCTGCCGCGTTGCCGTAGGGGCTCTGCGACGACACACCATACGGGTCCTGCGCTGCGCTTCCGTAATTCACAACGCGCGTGGGATCGGCCGACGCCTGCGTCGTATCGGGGGCAGCGTAGCCGGGATTCGGCACGACGCGGGTCTCATCGGCGCCATTGCCCGTCCGCGGGGAGCCGTAGCTACCCATTACGGTCGTCTTGTCCTGGTCCATGCAACGATTCCTTTCCGTCGCCTGTAAGCATCAAGTTATCCATGCATTCTACCCGCGCAAAAGCCTATGATGGGCAAAGCCCGCCGGTATCTACAAGACATGCGCGGCCGACGGTCACAATCGAATCGAGGAACGTCATGGCAAAAAGCAAGCTCATCAAGGACACGACGCGTGCCGAGCGTGAGGAGATCATTAAACTGGCGCTCGCTGGCTGCGGCAACGGCAGTTGCGACAACTGCGGAAGCTGCAGCTTGGGAGCAGGCGATCCATATGGCACCTACCAGCCCTACATTGACGGCGAGATGGAAATCGCCGATATCAACATGATGGTCGCCGAGCGCAACGCCAAACTCTTCGGCCTCCAGCGCGGCTAACGACCTCTTCTTGGGCTGTGAACCAAAAAAATGCGCCCATCTACTACGTTTAACCCAAGGGTGCCAACCATAGCCATATTTGTGTTAACAAAAGCGCAGGTAAACGTCTTGCCGCATTGTTACAAAACGCTCCACGGTCGGTCCAACCCTGGTAAACGTAGTAGATGGGCGCTTCTCGTGGCGTGGCTGGCCCAGATAGCTTGTTTCGGAGCCAATTTGCATCAAAAAGTCCCCGGCGGCGCTGCGTTTTGCGCCACCGGGGACTGTTCAATTTATCCCTCGCAGTCCACCTTACTCATTGGGCACATACGTGGCCCGGGCTCGCTCGGGCGTTACATCCTGACCGCAGGAATAGCTCGAGTCGAAGGCGTGCGCAACCAAGTCGTGCGTATCCCATGCCATGCAGTCAAACTCGCCAGTATCGAGGACGATGATATAGCCCTTGCCGTCGTAGTAGAAATGATCCTCGGTGTAGTTATCGTCATCGTCGATGTTGTCTTCGGACACGGAGTCCATATCCGGCTTTGCCGTCTTAATTGCCTGCTTGGCCTCGCTCTTGAGGGTGTCATACGAGAGCCCATGCTGCGCAAGCGAGTCCTCGAGCGAAACCTGCTCACCCGTCTTGAGGTTGTAGTACGCCGACCTCGTCACCCGTTCCGATCGATACGGAGGTTGATAGCTATCGGTGTAGGTTCGCACGCAGGCGATATCGCCGTCAATCGAGACGACCTCGGCGGTGTACATCATGGTCACGCGGCTGTCCTCGTCATCCATCGAGGCCTGTTTGCTCGCCTCGAGCGTATCCGCAACGAGCTGGACCATATCCTTGTTAAACTTGGCGACGCCCACGCCCTGGCCCTTCACCTGGGGGTAGGTCCACGTAGCCGTGATCTGACACGTGTCATCGGGAGACGGATTCAGCGGGCCTTCGCCCACCGCAGCCGTAAAGTCAACATCCTGCGTGGCAGAAACGGCCTCGTAGCCCACCTGCGCACTGCCATCGTCCTTAGACTTCAGCTGTTCCAGCGTCGTGGCCACCGTTGCGATAGTTTCGTTTATCGAGTCCTTATCGGAAAATAACACGCCATAAACGCCAGAAAAGCCAGAGTTGAATTCCCTCAGAGGAATAAGGTCTGTCATTGCCTTGAATGATTGACCATCATACCCGATGAATTTAACTTGGTATTCATGAGCAGAAGGGCCACTTTCGCCAGAGACGTCGCTTTGTTTAATTTCCGCTCCATGGTCAAACCACTGCACAAATCCAATCTTACCCGCATATTCAGTAGGACCGAAAGTCACACACGCCTGCTGAGTGCCCACAACCACCTCAGGCGTGTAGACCTTCTCAATCTCGCCGTTCCTATACGCCCAGACCTCAAGATTCGCAGAGGCAGCCTTGTCCTCAAAATCAACCGGCTCATCGGAATACTCTATCAGCAGTTCATCTTGGCCATCACCATCAAAGTCAACAAGTTTGGCGTAAGCAACACCCTGGGCTCCATACGTGTATTCATCGAATTCGACAGCCTCACCCTCGCCGTACTTTTTCTGGTACTCGAGAATCTTATCGGTGAACAGCTCGTTTGCCGTCTTGACCGCCGCCTTGGCAGAGGCCTTGGCCTCCTTCTTGGACTGCGTGAGCTCAACGCTCTTAGGGGCGTCCGAGCCTTCCTTGGCGTAGTCGACCTTCATGGTGGTCGTGCTCTTCTTTTTGCCCTTACCCGAGGTGATGGTCATCTGGTACTTCTGATCGGGCAGCTCGCCAAAGTCCTCCATGGCAAAGCCATCCTCGCCGTCGACCTTGATGGTGTAGCTCTTGCCCTCGCCGGACACCGGCGCCAGCTCAACGGTATAGCTCTTGAGCTTTTTACCCTTGCTGTTTTTGGGGAGAATCTTGGTCTCGCATGCGCAGACAACGTAGCCCTTGCCGCCCGAAGTCACCTCGGACGACGCGCCAATACGCGGCACGATCACGATAGCGGCGACAATGGCGACAACGGCAACACCGCCGATAACGGCAGCGACGATACGGCCCCTGTGCTTGGGCTTCTTGGGCTGCGGCGTCGGAACAAACGGTTGAGCGGCCTCAGCAGGCTCGGTCATAGGAGACCCACAAAAACGTCCCACGATCAAAGGAGGCTCACGAAAACGTTCCCAGATCACAGGAGACGGGACATCCTGAAGAGCGCGCCGTCCCGCAGGGTCGTCCACCGGCACATCTCCTACCGGAAACGCCGCAGGCTCTGCTTGGTCCTCAACGCCGCCCACGCGAGCGCCGCAGATCGTGCAAAACATGGAGCCATCGGGTATCTGAGCTCCGCACTTGGTGCAATACATCGCATCTCCCGTCTCTCGTCGCAGCCGCAATGCGCCCGCGCAGTTCTTCCAACTACACCGTACGGGAGAAATCGTGATTCTTGTTGCGCAACATTGCCGCCACGTCCAAAACTATGCCGGTTTACTACGCTGAATCGGTTAAGGGCGAGCACGACGCTTTTTGGAAAAACAAAACCGACGCTCCTATAAGTTGTCAAGAGGCAGTTTGCGGGAGCGCTCTCT
>JBKTBE010000087.1:0-6755 GCA_046883645.1 Collinsella sp.
GGGTCAGCCCGTGGGAGGCCAGGGCGCCGCTGACCGGTGGACGGCACCGAGCCGTCATCGAACTTAGAAGGGGGAGGCCTCGCGGCCTCCCCCTTTTTTGCGTTTACGGGCATAAATGACTCATTTACGCCAGACGATTTAATTCTTTTTGGTATTGAGCTTTTATTTAAAGAAAATAAAACGAATAACAAGGGCAACTGCTATGGCTGCAATGATCAAAAGCAGGATTGTCAGTCGATGCTGCTTGCGTCGTTTACTTGACGAAACGAAGATTGATTTTCCCTGTTTTGGCGTTTCGAGATAGCGAGCCGA
This sequence comes from Collinsella sp., assembly GCA_046883645.1. Lineage (GTDB taxonomy): Bacteria > Actinomycetota > Coriobacteriia > Coriobacteriales > Coriobacteriaceae > Collinsella. The sequence continues at coordinate 313 of JBKTBE010000087.1, forward strand.
ATGCGTTAAGGTTTGCTTTGGTCGAGGACCTCTTTGTTGATTGGCAGCGGATGCTTTCAGTGGCTCCTCACTAGCTGCGCTGTTTTTAGATAATGGTGCGTCTTTCAGATATACAGGGTCTCCCGAGGCGACGCCCATATGTTTACGCCCCGTTTGGGCATCCTCGAGTGTTTGATATCGATTTCTCGTCACATACTCGGGCTCCGGATCATTAATGGGCTCTTGCGAGATGTGGGGGCGATGGAACCGTGGCGGCTGCGTGGAAGTATCTTCCCCCTGCGTCGGCATAAACATTTTGTTCTGGTTTTGGTCGTCCATGATGCCCTTTAGCTCGTTACCAACAACGTGTACGCGCTCATTGTAAGCCCCTTGTTATTTGTAGCTGCGAACATACTCGTTATTTAAGCTCTGGTTCAAAGAACCTTAACCTTACTAAAACCTTAGTCACACACACTTAGATATGCTTATAGTACTGGACTCAAAAAACTTTATAGTCGATGTATATATAAGCACTGGGTGGGCATATATAAGAGCGTCAAAAGAAGTCCCAGTCACCTAGAAGATGGCTCGGCAGTCCTAAAAGGAGTGGTAAACATGGCAAGCATGGTTCCTTATCGTTCGGTTTTTGGCGTTCGTCCTTCTGCTAGCTCGCTGTTCGATCTGTTTGATGATATGACCGACCTTGCAAACAACTCGATTGCTTCCAAGGCGTTTCCCGTTGACGTTGAGGATAAGGGCGACGGCTATGAGGTCAAGGCCTATCTGACCGGTGTCGCCAAGGACGATATCGATGTCGAGCTCAATGAGGGCCGTCTGTCCATTAGCGTGAATGTCGAGGAAGACGAGGAGAACGAGGGCAAGAACTTCCTGCAGAAGGAGTTCAGCTCGTACAGCGCGACGCGTGGCGTGTATCTAAAGGACGCTTCGAGCGAGGGCCTCTCGGCTAAGTACGCTGACGGCATCCTGACCGTTACGGTTCCCAAGATCGTCGAGAAGAAGAACGTTACGAAGATCTCCATCGACTAACTTCGTTGGTGTTCTGCGCTATGAAAAGACAGCAAAAGGGGCTGGGAAGCGATTCTCGGCCCCTTTTGCTGTCTAGGACAGTCTATTGAATGGTTGCCGGCTGATACTGACTCGCAGGGCGTATCGAGAGTTTTCGCGATCCTTGGAGAAGGGTTGCGGAGCTGCCGACCTCGTCATCCAGGGTTGCGGCCAGAGCTTTGGCATAGCTTTTGACGGTAAGGCTCGGACGATTGTTATCTTGGCTGATATGCATGGCAATGAGCTGTTCGGTGCGATCGGTAACAAGTTCGCGCGCGGCTTCGGCGGCTTGGCCATTGGAGAGGTGTCCCCTTGCAGACAGGATGCGCTCCTGAAGAAAGCGGGGATATTCTCCCTCGCGCAGCATGGTCACATCATGGTTGCTCTCGAGCGCGAGGACTCGACAATCTTTGAGGGTGTTCATGGCTTGGCTCGATAGCTCTCCGGTGTCGGTGGCAAAGCCGATGGAATCATCGAGGGTGTCGAATCGATAACCGACTGGATTGATGACATCGTGTGATGTTGAGTAGGTTTGCACGTGGATGCCGGCAATGGATAGGGTGTCACCGGGATCGAATTCCTCGACAGGCAGATGCGAAAGATTTTCTTTGCTCGAAAGAGTCCCCCTGCTGGCAAAGAGGGGGCCGTGCCAGTGCTTGCACCAGACATCGAGGCCCTTGATGTGATCGCTATGCTCATGAGTAATGAGAAGAGCCGAGACGTTGTCTGTCGAGAGCCCCAGTTCTGCCATGCGCTTTAATGTCTCGCGGCGAGACAGTCCGTCATCGACCATAATGAGCCCCTGCGGGCCCTCGATGAGTGCGCAGTTGCCTTTAGAGCCACTGCCGAGGATATGAAGGTGCAGACGAGACATAAGATTCCAAAGGATACAATGGGTGCGGACGAATAGAGGAGGAAGCAAATGCCTACGGTATCTCAGCATTATGGACACCATGCCGTGCCTGGGGTAGTCGATGAGACCCGGACGAGGCAGCAGGCTGCTCCTGTCGTGCTCATGGTATCAGGCGGCGCGGACTCGACGGCACTGCTTCTTATGGCGTGCACATCAAAGCTGGATATCCAAGACGGACGCGGTGCTGCCCCCATTGCTCGCGAGCGCCTGCATGTGCTGCATGTAAACCATCATCTGCGCGGCAAGGCGTCCGATGGCGACGAGGCCTTTGTGCGTGAGCTTTGCGCGAAATATGGTTTACCGCTGTGCGTGGAGCACGCTTATTTTGATGGGGAGTCGGGCAATATTGAGGCCGCGGCCCGCGAGGTGCGCTATGCCGCGGCGCGGAGGTATGTTCGTGAGCTCTGCGCCCAGACGGGGGCACCGAGAACGGCGGCTCGTATCTGCACCGCGCACACGTCTTCGGATCGCGCGGAAACGTTTTTGATGAACGCGATTAAGGGTTCGGGGCCCGCTGGCCTATCGAGCATTCCTCGCCGGAGGAATATCGTGGTGCGTCCCTTGCTCGACCTAACTCATGGCGAGCTCGTGGGCTATCTACAGGTACATGGTCAGCCGTGGCGTGAAGACGAGAGCAATGAGGATATCTCGTATCTGCGAAACTACGTGCGCCATCGAGTGATGCCGGTGGTGGCGCAGCGCAACGCGAGCGTCTGCAAGACGATTGGCGCCGCCTGCGAGATCTTAGGCGATGAGGACGCGTTTTTGTCTCAGCTTTCGGCACAGGCGTTTCGAAGCTGCCTGCGTAAGGAGGCGGCGGGCGCGCTGGTGCTCGATGCCAGGCGCCTTGCTGCGGCCGAGGTGGTAATCGCGCGGCGCATCGTGCGACTGGCGATTAAGCGCATCGATCCGGACGCTCGTCCAGAGATGCGACATGTGGAGCGAGTCCTTTCCTGCGTTGCCGAGGGCGCCGGCTCGGTCACGCTTCCGGCGGGGATTGACGCACGCATTGAGTTTGGCATGCTGGCGTTCAAGGCGCCGGCGGCTCGCGAGGGCCTGGTCGCGGACTGGGTTACCGTACCCGGTCGTTTGCCGTTGGGCGGGGGACGTATGCTGGTCACAGAACCGATGGCCGTTGAGCCGGGATGCGATATCGTGCGCCGCGCCCGCGAGCTTGCGGCTACCGGGGAAGTGACGGCTTTGGTAGACGCGGCTGCCCTGGGTTTTGCCGACAGCGATAGTGAGCGGATCCTGGCGGGCTCGCGTGGCGAGATCCCTGCCGAGGCGCGATTGGCGCGCCTGTGGGTGGACGGTCCCGCGCCGGGAGACGTGATGTGCCCGTTAGGGATGAGTGGCCGAAGCAAGAAAGTATCCGATTTGCTAGGTGAGGCTCGCATTCCCGTTTCCGAGCGCGCCGGCGTGCCCATGGTGAGGACGGCGCCGGGGGGTGCCGTGGTGTGGGTCGCCGGAGTTCGCGCGGACGAGCGTTTTAAGTGCACGGCCGCAACGCGCGTGGCATATCTGCTCCGCGTGGTCGATGCGGAATAGCGTCCCACGCCTGCTATTCTGTGCGACGTTGACGGTATTCCCGCGCTGATGGCGCACGGGCTGGTAAATTTACCCCGTGCGCTGCTAGAATGTGTAGTTCGCGTCCATACGGCGGTGTGTGGGCGATAAGCACAAGAAAGGGTTGTCATGGCTTCTCAACATCCGGATATCGAGAAGGTTCTGTTTACGCAGGAGGATATCGACGGTATCGTCTCTCGCCTGGGCGAGGAGATTACGCGCGACTACGCGGGTAAGGATCTGGTGCTGATTGCGGTCCTGCGCGGCGCCGTGGTCTTTATGGGCGACCTGATGCGTAAGATCGAGCTGCCGACCAACATCGATTTCATGGCTGTTTCGAGCTACGGCGACGGTGTGAAGTCCTCGGGTATCGTGCGTATCATTAAGGACCTGGATATCGACATCCGCGGTCGCGACGTGCTGATCGTCGAGGACATTCTGGACTCGGGCCTGACGCTCAAGTATCTGATGAAGAACCTCGAGAGCCGCAAGCCCGCTTCTCTGGAGGTCGCCGCCTTCCTGTGGAAGGACGTTGAGGACCGCGTCTCGGCCATCACGCCCAAGTATGTTGGAACCCATTGCCCCGATGCCTTTGTGGTGGGCTACGGCCTCGACTATGCCGAGCGCTATCGCAACCTTCCGTATCTGGGCATTTTGAAACCGGAGGTTTATTCGTAAGATGCCCGACGACCGTAACGACAACAATTCCCAGACTCCCCGGGACCCAAAGATCCCGGGGATGCCCGGAGGCAAGAAGCCCACGCGTACGGGCTGGCTGTATTTTCTTTTGGCTTGCGCGCTTCTGGGCTATGCCTTCTTTAATATGGGTTCCGGCTTTGCCAGCTCCAGCAATACCGTTAAGCTCGCGACGAGCGAGATGGTCAGCGCCATCAAGCAGGATTGCGTCGAAGATCTGACCTATACGGTTCAAGACGGAAGCGTGACGGGTCATTACTGGAAGACAAAAAAGGACAAGGGCGATACGAGCGAGCTCAAGAGCTTCTCTTCGACCTATGTCGGCTCCGATTCGCTTGCCGAGCTCATGGCGGAGCACCCCGATACCAAGTACATCGTCAACACCAACGATCCCGATTTTTGGGGCGACTTGGCGATGAGTGTGCTTCCGACGATCGCCCTTATCGCCATCATGTTCTACTTTATGCGCCAGATGATGGGCGCCAACAACAGGAACATGCAGTTTGGCAAGACCAACGCCAAGACCAACGAGGCCACACGCCCCAAGGTCAAGTTTGAAGACGTTGCCGGCGTGGACGAGGCAGTCGAGGAGCTCGAGGAGATCCGTGACTTTTTGAGCGATCCGGATCGCTATCGCAAGCTGGGCGCCAAGATCCCGCGTGGCGTGTTGCTGGTTGGCCCTCCGGGTACCGGTAAGACGCTGCTGGCCAAGGCCGTTGCCGGTGAGGCGGGCGTGCCGTTCTTTAGCATCTCGGGCTCTGACTTTGTCGAGATGTTCGTGGGCGTCGGCGCCAGCCGCGTGCGCGACCTCTTTAAGGAGGCCAAGTCCCAGGCCCCGTCGATCATCTTCATCGATGAGATCGATGCTGTGGGACGTCAGCGCGGAGCCGGCTTGGGCGGCGGTCACGACGAGCGCGAGCAGACGCTCAACCAGCTGCTGGTCGAGATGGACGGTTTTGAGGAGAGCGAGTCGGTCATCCTGATCGCCGCCACCAACCGCCCCGACATTCTGGATCCCGCGCTGCTACGTCCCGGCCGTTTTGACCGTCAGGTTACGGTTGACCGTCCGGACGTGAAGGGCCGCGAGCAGATCTTGCGCGTGCACGCCGAGAACAAGCCGATGGACGAGGACGTTAAGTTTGAGAAGCTCGCCCAGATGACCGTTGGCTTTACTGGTGCCGATTTGGCGAACCTGCTCAACGAGTCTGCGTTGCTGGCCGCTCGCCGTCATCGTTCCGTGATCTCGATGGACGAGGTCGAGGAATCGATGGAGCGCGTGATTGCCGGACCGCAACGCAAGGGTCGCGTGATGACCGAGGCCGAGCGCACCACGATTGCCTACCACGAGAGCGGTCACGCTTTGGTGGGCCACATCCTGGAGCACTCCGATCCGGTTCATAAGATCTCGATCGTCAGCCGCGGTCAGGCCCTGGGCTACACGCTGCAGCTTCCGCAGGAGGACCACTTCCTTAAGACCAAGAACGAGATGCTCGACGAGCTTGCCGTGTTCTTGGGCGGTCGCGTTGCCGAGGAGCTCATGTGCGATGACATCACGTCGGGCGCGAGCAACGACCTGGAGCGTGCGACCAAGATGGCGCGCGAGATGGTTACGCGTTTGGGCATGAGCGAGGAGCTGGGCACGCAAGTGTTTGGCGAGGCGCAGCATCAGGTGTTCCTTGGTCGCGATTACGCCGATCACCAGGATTACTCCGAGGAGACGGCACGCCGCATCGATATCGAGGTTCAGCGCATCATGCGCGAAGCCCATCGTCGTGCGGTCGAGATTTTGGATGCCCGTCGCGATCAACTCGATCTGATGGCGAAGGTGCTGCTTGAGCGCGAGACCGTCGAAGGCGACGCCGTGAACGCCCTGCTCGACAACGAGTGGAATGCCTACCTTGAGCGCGAGGGCGATATCCTGGCGGCCAAGGAGGAGCGCAATGCCAAGGCGGCCGGCATGCCGACCAAGAAGCGCGCGCCTCGCATGAGCGAGGAGGAGCTGGCGGCTGATGCCGCGGCCTTTGCGCAGGCGGCCATGCAGGAGGATGCCGAAGCCGCATCCGATGATGCTGACGATGACCATGTCGGCGTCGGTGCCGATGCCGACACCGACGCCGACAAATAGTCTCTGTGGCAAAAGCCTCCGCGGGGAAACCTGCGGAGGCTTTTTCTTTGGCTCTGTTAGACCAGGATTGACATACATGTGTCCCCACGGTGCCATATC
>JBKTBE010000088.1:0-6516 GCA_046883645.1 Collinsella sp.
GACCCAGTCGGCGGCGAGCGCCACGCTCGGCAGCAGCAGCTGGCCGGCCATGAGCGCGCAGGCCCCCGCGCAGGCGAGTTTTGCACCCACGCGGCGCCATGTTCCGTGGGAGAGCGTGCACGAGTGGCCGTGGTCGATTGGGTTGTCATGGATTTGCGTTCGCATGTGAGCCTCCTTGTCGTAAGGGGTGCTTCTATAACACCATGTTACGGGAAGATATCCGGATCCCGGGGCACAAATTCTCATGTGGCGCACCTGCCAGCGCAAAAGGCAACGAGCATGCGATTGCCAAGCGCCCCCCCGAAAGGCCTGCCATCAATCCCTTTATTGAGCCCTCTCATGCCCTCGCCAAACAGTCATGCTGGAGCATCGTGCTCGTCATAATTCTTGCCTGCTTGTTCTCAACACTCGACAACGTGGTCACGTTCTCCAACGCCCACGGCACCATCGCCGTACAGACCTGGCCGCGCCTCTTTTTGGCGGCGAGCGGTCTCGTCGCCGGTATCGTCTTTGATCTTGCCGAGCGTCGCTACATGGGTCTCATCATGCTCGGCGTCACGGTACTTTCCACCATCTCGATCTTGGCCGTGGAGGCCGGCGCCGACCCCAACTTGGGCCTCATCGTCTTTTATCTGAGTTCGGGCTTTTTTGTCACGTTCTTTACCGCCACGTTTACGCAGCTGGCGCCGCGCGTGCACACGCCCGCACTGTGGGCTGGCATGGGCCGTGCGGCCAATAACGTGTGCGCGTTCACCACGTCGGGCGTCTCGCTTGCGCTTGTGACCTCGGGCAACGTCGCCCTCATCATGATCGGCGCGCTCGTGCTGCTCGTAGCAGCCAGCGTTGCGTTCGTTGCCGCGGGCCTATTCCGCCTGCCTCAAACCGAGCAGGAACGCAAACATCAACAGCTTGCCGAGGAAGCGCTCGCCTCGCCGAGTATCGAAGAGCAACGCCAGGCCTTCATCGCCAACCACGCTCTCACCCCGCGCGAAGTCGACGTGCTCATAGCCGTGACCCAGGATGAACGCCCGCTCAAGCAGGTTGCCGAGGAACTCGGTATCTCGATGCGCATGGTACAGCGCCACCTGAGCTCTATCTACCAAAAGACCGACACGCAAACGCGCGCCGGTCTCACCAAAGCCTTCCCCTCGGCCTAAAACAAAAACCACCACAAAGGCCCCTTTGCGGTGGTTTGAGCGGAGCAGAAGGTCACTCTGCCAGCTTGTCTCAGTCTGTAACAGATATGCCCCTAAAAGCAGGCTTATTGTTACAGATCGAGACGGCAAAGGGACACGAAGCGATCTTCCGCAGCAACGCCCCTCTAGTAAAGCGATGCCGTATATCGGCCGAAGCCTGGCAATGCAAACTCAAAACGTCCTTGCAGAGGTTCTTCAATTACCCCAGCCTCTACTAGACGCTTTTTATACGTTGAAATCGAACCGGAACTCTTCTTAAGCCTCGCTGCCAGCTCTTGCCTGGTCGTCGTCCCAACCGGATTCATTGCACGAAGAAAATCCAGGTCCCCTCGTGAAAGTTCCGCCGCTGTTGAAGCGAAAACTCGCGATTCCAGCTCCTCTTGCGCAAGTTTCGCGCCTCGTTCGACATCCTCAATAGAAACCTCGGAGGCTTGGCGCGAAGCATTCCATGCCCGATACCCCACCAACTGGAACATAAACGGAAAGCCATCGATCGCCTTGGCAGCGAGGTCGATCGCCTCATCAGAAATCGTCTTGCCGCCGTCCTCAATCGTTAGTCGAAACGCTTCTTTTACCTCAGTCGGTGAAATTGATCCCAGTGAATGTTGAGCCGCACGACGAAGAAACGATGTCGATTTCCCCGTCAGCAGCGCCAGCACGCGAAACGGCAGTCCCGCCATAAGCAAAGCTACCTTTTTATTCTCGCTTACAAAGTGCTGGTAGGTAGTAACAAGCTCCGTCATTTGCGCAAATGATGCATCCACTTCGTCAACGGCGATAAGCACCCCGGTGTCAGTCGCTTCAAGCTGAGCAAACAAAGCGTTCATCTTAGTACGCCAGTTAGCGCCCTCAAATTCAATATCGATGTTTTCCCAGCTCATGCTTCCTACGGGGGCAATGCCGACACTGTTCACACGCCTAGAAGCGGGCTTTTCGATCAGATGGGCGGCTGATTCGTTGAGGCGCTGCAAAATGTCTTCGAGCATCCCCTCCGAGGCCGTCACATTCGCTGTAATCCAACCCTCTTGCTGGGCGCGGTACGACAGATATGCCAAAAGCGCCGTTTTACCTGTACCACGCGCACCATAGAAAATCGAGCAAAGATTGGGATCGGAATCGTCATTTTCAAACGCCAGCACCATATCATCGATGATTTGTTCACGGCCGGCCATATACGCCGGTACACGTCCGAACATCGGAGTGAATGGATTTGCCTGCCTGTACGCCGTCGGTGCCGCCATAAAGCCTCCCTTGAACTCATATAACTTAATTATGCCCCTACTATCTATAATTTATTTGAGTATCTTTGAGTTTTTTGAGCATCCTTGAGTTCTTTGAGCGATCGGCCACGGCAGAACCAGTTGACTTTCTCTACCTAAAAAAACCACCACAAAGGTGCTGTCCCCTTTGCGGTGGTTTTGATCGGCTAGCCTTCGAGCTGCGCCACTTTGTAGCGGTAGGCAGCGGCGATAACGTCTTTGCAACCCTCGCGTCCCAACTTGGTGCGATTGACAACGATATCCTTGCCGCTCGTCATCTTCCACTTTCCGGCACTGTAGCGCTTGTAAAATGCCTCGCGCGCCTTCTGCTGCTGTTTGACCAGCTTGGCGCCCTTCTTTTTGTTAAGGCCACGCTTCTTGCGCACGATCTCGACGCGATCCTCAAAGGGAGCGGTCACCAGCACGGCAATGTGGTTGGGATTGTTGCGAAGCAGGTAATCGGACAGGCGGCCTTCGATAATGCAGCTCTCGGTCTCGCCCAGATCCAAAATCACCTGACTCATCTTTTGGAACAACTTATCCGAGTACGAACGCGCATCGTAGCGGTCGGGCAGAAACGCCATGTTCTCCACGGCCAGACGCTCGTCGTAGGCGGCCATCTTGTCGAGCGACTCGCCCGCGCGCAGCGACGCACGCACCAGCAGCTCGTTATCGTACAGTGGAATCCCCAACTCGTTGGCGAGGATGCGTCCAATCTCGTGGCCCTCGGCACCAAAGTCGCGCGCGATGGTAATGACCACAGGACTCTTCTTGTTCTCCAGATCGCTCATCGCGATTCCTTTCTAACAAATGAGAAAAAGGCTGTCTATCGCCTTTTCCCACGATAGCGTACCAGGGAAAGCCAGGCTATGCGGCCACAATACGGCGCTGATAGGCTCGGACCAGCAGCGAGATACCAAAGTTGAGCACAAAGTACATCGCAAACACAAGGCCGTAGAGCATAAGCACCTGCGACAGGTCGATCGCGTGGGCCATCACGACATTTGCCGTGTACATGAGCTCGGCCACGTTAATGCCCGAAAGATACGAGCTGTCCTTGATGACGGTCGTGCACTGGCTAAACAGCGCCGGAATGATCGTCTTAAACGTCTGCGGCAGAATAATGTAGCGCATGGTGGCAAAGAAGCCGAAGCCCTGGCTCTGCGCCGCCTCAAACTGGCCACGCGGAATCGAGTTGAGACCGCCGCGCACAATCTCAGCCATAACGGCGCTGGTAAACAGCGTAAAGGCGATGGTCGAAATCACAATGTCCAAACCCTGCACCGTAAAGTAGATAAACAGAATCCACAGCAGGTTCGGCGTGCAACGGAACAGCTCGATATAGGCGCTCACCAAAATACGGAACGGGCGGGGCGCATAGCTTTTAACGAGCGCCAGCACCGTGCCAAAGATGAGCGAGAAAAAGATCGACAGCGCCGAGATCTCGATTGTCTTAACAAAGCCGCCCCAAATGTAGAGCAGGTTGGTCGCGTTGAAGATTTCCATGCGCTAGGCCTCCTCTACGTTGTCGAGCCCCAGCTCGGCCAGGCTCACGCCGCGCGGACGCTCCTTGGAGCGGCGCTCGAGCCACTGCACCAGCATGGCGAGCGGAAAGCAGATGATGAAGTACATAAGGCAGCAGACGATGTATCCCTGCAGGTAACCGTACAGACTCACAAAGTTGTCGGAACGGTACATAAGGTCTCCGCCGGCCACAAGCGCCAGCACCGATGTGTTCTTGACCAGGTTGAGCGCCTGGTTACACAGCGGCGGCAAAATGATCTTGAACGTCTGGGGCAGCACGATGTACCAGTATGCCTGCGCACGGGTGAAGCCCTGGCTCTGGGCCGCCTCCATCTGACCGCGCGGAACCGCCTCGATGCCAGTGCGGATGACCTCCGAAATGTAGGCCGCGTGATACAGGCCCACGCCCAAGAAGCCCAACACGAACGGCGCGATGCGCACCGGCTGGTCGGCACCGGTTATGGCCTGCAAAAACTGCGGACCGGCCATGTACATAAAGAGCACCTGTACGGGCAACGGGGTGTTCTGGTAAAACTCCACGTACACGCGGCTGATCGCACGCAGCACACGCGAACGGGTGGTAGAGAACACACCCAGCAGCGTGCCCAGCACCAGCGACAACAGCAGACCTGCAACGACCACCTGCAACGTCACGCCAAAGCCCTCCCAGAAGGGCCCCATGTTTTGAAATGTCGTCGACCAACGGTCGGCGTCAAATAATCCTTCGAGCATTTGATTCCTTCCTTGGACGATGCGCCTATACAAGACCCCAGGTTTTGACCTCTTGGTCGAGCCAGCCGTCGGCCAGGCGATCGCAAATCACCTGATCGACCACGGCCGAAAGGTCGCAGCCCTTCTTGGTCGCCACGCCGTAGCCCTGCTCGCCAAACTTGACCTCGGGCTGCAGCAGCTCAACGGTCTCGTTCATGTAACCGGCCAGCGTGGAGCGGTCCATGGCAAAGACGTCGATATTGCCGGCGTCGAGCGAACTCTTGATGATGGGGTAGCCGCTAAAGGCCCTAAACTCGGGTTTACAGCTAAAGCCGTTGTCCTTGATCATCTGCTCGATCAGGCCCTGCGTGGTGGCACCCTGGCTCACGCCAATAACCTTGCCGTCCAGGTCCTCAATCGAGGTAAAGCCCGAACGCTTCTTGACCATGAGTCCCACGTAGTCGGTGCGGTACGGCGTCGAGAAATCCCAGCTCTTCTTGCGCTCGTCGGTAATGGTGTAGGTCGCCGCGACCACATCGAGCTGGCCGTTATCGATCAGCGGGCCGCGCGTCTTGGGCGTTACATCGGTAAACTCGACAAGCTCCTGGGCGCGGGCATCCTTGTAGCTCACACCAAAGACGGCAGCGGCGATCTGGTAGCACAAATCGACTTCCATGCCCTCAAAGCGGCCCTTGGCGGTGTCGTAATAGCCATAGCCGGGAACGTCCTTCTTAACGCCGGCATTCAGATGGCCACGCGACTTGATGGCCGCAAGTTTGGACCCCTTGTCGGAGCCCTCGCCGCTGGTGGAGTTGCCGCAACCGGCAAGCGCGGTCCCCGTCAGAGCGAGCATGCCGGCGCCCGCCAGCCGCAAAAAGTGACGGCGCGATACAGCCGCCCTCGTCATATCCGTCATGTCCATCACCGCACCTAGTGCAGAATCTTGGACAGGAACTCGCGACAGCGCGGGTTCTCGGGGTTATCGAAGAAGTGCTCGGGCGTGCCCTCCTCCAGAATGCGGCCGTCCTCCATAAAGATGACGCGGTCGGCCACCTGGCGCGCAAAGCCCATCTCGTGCGTCACGCAGATCATGGTGATGTCCTCCTGCGCGAGCTCAATCATAACGTCCAGGACTTCCTGGACCATCTCGGGGTCGAGCGCCGAGGTCGGCTCGTCAAACAAGATGATGGGCTGTTTGGTGCACAGGGCACGGGCGATGGCAATGCGCTGCTGCTGACCACCCGAGAGGTTCTGCGGATACTCGCCGGCCTTATGCGCCATGCCGACGCGCTTGAGCGCGGCGATGGCAATCTCGGTCGCCTCCTCCTTGCTCTTCTTTTGCAGCTTGATGGGCGCGAGCGTCAGGTTGCCGAGCACCGTCATGTTGGGATACAGGTTGAACTGCTGGAACACCATGGAACTATACTTGCGAGCCATCTCCAGGTGGTTCTTTTTGGTGAGCGGCGTACCGTCGATGGCGAGCTCGCCCGACGTGGGCTCCTCCAGATAATCGACGCAACGGATGAGCGTCGACTTACCCGAACCGGAAGGCCCGATCATTACGAGCTTCTCGCCGCGCTTGACGGTGAGATTGATATCTTTGAGCACATGCAGGTCGCCAAAGTACTTGTTGAGATGCTTGATCTCGATCATGTCTGCCATGAATGTCCCTTCCCTGCGTTTACACGAGTTGAACTATTGTACGGAAAGAACCACGTTTCCGCAGTCCACACTACATTCCCGTAAAGAACCCGCAACCTTCCGCCCACTCATTGGGGACAGACTTAAATTGAACTGCGTCCCGAATCTTGGCCTTCTTTTATTAG
>JBKTBE010000089.1:0-6500 GCA_046883645.1 Collinsella sp.
CCTCGACCTACGGGACCACAACCCGTCGCTCTAGCCAACTGAGCTACACCCACCGTGTCCTGTGCGCTTCGCGCTCGACTATTATTGCAAGGAACGCCACGCGATGCAAGCCCCAATTTTCAAGAATTTTGAAAAGAGTTTTTCGAGACCGTTTCGAGCATTTCCCACCGGTTTCATAGGAGTAAACTTGCCCCACTGCAAATGCTCGAAAGGACCGGCATGAAAGAACTCTCCAACCGCACGGCAACGTTTACCGATTCGGTCATCCGCCGCATGACGCGCATCTCCAACAAGTATGGCGCCGTCAACCTGTCACAGGGCTTCCCCGACTTTGATCCCCCGGCGCAGCTGCTCAATAGCCTCAGCACCATCGCCACCGACCCCAAGCCGCTCTACCACCAGTACTCCATCACCTGGGGCTCCCAGGCCATGCGCGAGGCGCTTGCCGCCAAGCAGGAGCACTTTATGGGCATGCCGATCAACCCCAACGAGAACATCGTGGTCACCTGCGGCTCCACCGAGGCTATGATGGCCGCCATGATGACGGTCACAAACCCCGGCGACAAGGTCGTCATCTTCTCGCCGTTCTACGAGAACTACGGCGCCGACACGATCCTTTCGGGTGCGGAGCCCATCTACGTGCCGCTCAACCCGCCCACCTTTGACTTCGACCGTGAGGTCCTCGAGGCGGCCTTCCGCGACAACGATCCCAAGGCGATTGTCCTATGCAACCCGTCCAACCCCTGCGGCAAGGTCTTTACCCGCGAGGAGCTCACCTTTATCGCCGACCTGTGCAAAAAGTACGACGCCTACTGCATTACCGACGAAGTCTACGAGCACATCGTCTACGCGCCCCACGAGCATGTCTATATGGCCACGCTGCCCGGCATGTTCGAGCGCACCATCAGCTGCAGCTCGCTGTCCAAGACCTACTCCATCACCGGCTGGCGCCTGGGCTACACCATCGCTCCTGCCGAAATCACCGAGCGCATCAAGAAGGTCCACGACTTCCTCACCGTAGGCGCCGCCGCCCCCCTGCAAGAGGCCGTCGTTACCGCCCTCAATTTCGACGATAGCTATTACCGGGAGGTCCTCGACCTCTACACCGCCAAGCGCGACCTATTCTGTCAGGGACTCGACAGCATCGGCCTCACGCACAACGTGCCGCAGGGCGCCTACTACGTCATGATGGACATCTCTGAGTTTGGCTATGACAGCGACCTCGACTTCTGCGAGGATTTGGCCTCCAAGGTGGGCGTGGGCGCCGTTCCGGGCTCGAGCTTCTTCCGCGAGCCCGTCAACCATCTGATCCGTTTCCACTTTGCCAAGCGAGACGAGACGCTCAACGCTGCGCTTGAGAACCTCAAGTCACTACGTGATAAAATCAACCCGCGCGGGTAAGGACGGCCCGGCAACTAAAGTAACTAAAGAAGCCCCGCACCGCCTGCCGCGTTGCGAGGCTTCGTTTTATGGCGCTTTCTTAAATGGTTTAGAGCTCTATACTTTAGTCATGGAGCAACTCGTCCCAGTGAGAGGAATATTATGGAAGAGCAGCAACTTATCGGAGCGCTCGAGGCCGGCGGCACCAAGATGGTCTGCGCCACGGGCTATGCAGACGGCACGGTCCTGGAGCGTGAGCAGATCGTGACCACGACTCCGCAGGAGACCGTCGAGGCCGTCAACGCATGGTTTGCCGACAAGGGCATCGCCGCGCTGGGCATCGGCGCCTTTGGCCCCACCGCAGTCAACCCTGCCTCGCCCCAATACGGCAAGATCCTGGAGACGCCCAAAACGGCATGGCGCTACTTTGACCTGCTGGGCACCATCCAAAACGAGCTCAATATTCCCTGCGGCTACGACACCGACGTCAACGTCGCCTGCCTGGGCGAGGTCACCTTTGGTTGCGCCCAGGGCCTCACTGACGTTGTGTATCTGACCATCGGTACCGGCGTGGGCGCCGGCGTGCTCTCGGGCGGCCAGCTCGTGCACGGCATGATGCATCCCGAGGCCGGCCACATCCTGGTCACGCGCGACCCGCGCGACACCATTGGCGAGCACAGCGCCTGCCCCTTCCACGACAACTGTCTCGAGGGCCTCATCGCCGGCCCCGGCGTTAAAAAGCGCTGGGATGGCAAGAGCGCCGGAGACATGGCCGATGACTCGGAGGCCATGGACCTGCTCGCCGGCTATCTGGCACAGGCACTCATGACCTACACGCTGTGCTACGCGCCGCAAAAGATCATCATCGGCGGCGGCGTGGCCGACCACACTCCCATCGTGCCGCTCGCACGCAAAAAGTGCGCCGAGATGCTCAACGGCTATATCGTCACGCCCGAGGTCAACGACATCGATAGCTACATCGTCAACAACAGCCTCGAGGGCAAGCAGGGCATCATGGGCTGCCTGGCCCTGGGCGCACAGGCGCTTCAGTAGCAGACGCACCCACGGGGCGTGGCACGCCCGGCAAATCCGACCTACGGAACGACGCCACCACGCCTCATATAAGCCCTCAAATAAAAAAGGCCGCCTAGGACCAAACAATACGTCCTAGGCGGCCTTTTTGGCGCACATCAGCGACCGTAAGAGATATCGGAGCACAACGCCCGTTGCCGCTCCACAGCAGTCGATCATCACATCGGTGATCATTCCAGCGCGTCCCGGCACAAAGAGCTGAATCGTCTCGTCGATCGAAGGAATCAGCAGCAGGAACACCGCCGTGGGCAGCAGCACGTCAAAGGTGCGCCGGCCCTCAAAATCAAAGGCGTGCGTTGCCAGGATGCCGAGCACCATATACTCGGTAAAATGCGCGCACTTGCGAACAACAAAGTTGGTCACCCATTCATATGGAAGTCCCACGCCGTGCAGGAAACCGCGGATAGCTTCCATGACCGTTAGACTCAGTGAGCCCGACCCCGAGCCGGGAACCAGCGAATTGCCCCAGATCAAGAGCGCCATCAGGCAGGTCACGACCGCCCATTTTCGATTGATCTTAACCATGCAGAAGTTATGCCTCCGCGCGGAGCGGCGCAAAGCTGGCGGTACCGCCCTCGATAACGCTCAGATAGGCACGGCCCGTACGCTTGGCGGTAGAGGACTGCAGGCGCTCGATCTCTTCCTCGAGGATCTGATTGACGCGCTCGTGACGACGATTTTCCATAATGCCGGCGGCAATAGCCTCGGCTCGCTCGATGCTCTCGCGCGAGATACGGGCAGTATCCTCGGGGAACACAGCACTGTGACGGCCGACATAGGCGGGGACAGCAGGCTGAGGGGCAGCGACGGGAGCGGGGGCCGTAACAGGAGCAGGCTCGTCAATCTCATCCAGGATCGCGGTGGCGGCGGCCCACATGTCCTCGTGGCCCGAGTAATCGGCCATGGGGACATCAACCTCGAGCGAGGCATCTGGAAGGTCGCCGGTGTTGATGCGATCTTGGGCATCAATCGATGCGGTGATGGCTGCAGGCTCATCGAGGTCATCGAGATCGATGTCCGCGGCACCGGAGATGATAGGCATGCTGGCGAGGTTTGCATTGTACGGCGCAGCCTCAGCCGCCTGCTGCTGGGCAGGAGCGCCCCACAACGAGCTTTCGGCGGCACGGCGGGCGGCAACGGCCTCCTCGTCCGCGGCCATGGCTTCATCAACGTACGAATTGTCGGCAGAAGCGTTCGCGTCCGCCGAGGTAGCGCTGTAGGCGTTATTGGCTGCCGCGTTGGCGACGAGTGCCACGAAAGCCGCCGTGCTGCCCGCAGGGGCGGCCTGGGAGCCAGACACGGCGCGTGCCGCGGCGGCGATGTCGTCGCGATTGAAGGAGCCGGTCTGCCCGCCGTTGGTGAGCTCGTCGATGGCGACTTGATAGACGTCGCGCGAGTGCGCAGGGTCGCAGCTCACCGGCGAATCGTCGTCGAGCATACTGTCGATCATGGACCAAGCCTCGGCCTCGTCCATGGCATCTGCGGCTCGAGCGATGGTAGGGACACCATCATCGGCATGACGGCGCTGGAACGCACCAGTCAGGCCGGAAAGGAATGCCGAGGTAGACTGCTCCGCCTGAGCCTGAGAAGCAGAAGCCGCAGCGTAAGGAGTCGCATCCTGCTGCTGAGCTGGAATCGAGGCGGTCTTGAACTCGCTTTGATGCTGATTGAGATTGGCGGCACCGCCCATGGCATCAGGCTGGAACAGACGCTCTTCACGCTGCGCACGGTACTCGGAGATACCCAGCGAGGCGGCATAGATACCCACGCCCGCCACCGCGCCCACGGCGAAGGGAACCGCACCCGCCACGACCGTCTCGTTCACCGACGAAAACGGCAGCGTCGCGGCATACATAACCACGGGAGCGGCAAGGCCGATCCCGCACGAAAGTCCGGCAAGGACTGCTCGTTGTGTTGCATCAGAAGAAGCCATGAGCTCTCCCCATCTTCCAGCACCCAAATCGCATCATTCAGTTGGCTGCGCGAGAGAAGATGAAGCGGGGCTATGCCCCAAAGCAACGGTATATGGTTCGTTTCATCTGCGTTTTCCGTCGCGAAGCTTAAAAGCTATTATGCGAAACCGCCCTGTCGATTGCAAGCGACGATGTCGGATTGAAACGGGAAACCTGCTGCTTGCCAGTCTTATGGTCAAAAATAAGCGCGGAGCGGCGATATGGAAAAGGGCCGAGGCTCAAAGCCCCGACCCTTTATCGCATTGATGACTATCGCTGCGCGTGGATGACAACCTAGAACGTCTGCTCGTAGTCGCTGTGCTTTTTGGCCGAACGCACCAGGAACTCCTGGTTGGTGTTGGTGCCCTTAAGACCCTTGATAAACGACGCGGCTGCGCGCTCGGTGTTGTTCATGCCGGCAAGAATGCGACGCAGACCAAAGACAAACGGACGCATCTGCTCGTCGACCAACAGGTCTTCGTTGCGCGTACCGGAGGCAACGGGGTCGATAGCCGGGAAGATGCGGCGGTCGGCCAGGTCGCGGTCGAGCTTAAGCTCCATGTTGCCGGTACCCTTGAACTCCTCGAAGATGACCTCGTCCATCTTGGAACCGGTGTCGATGAGGGCAGAGGCCAGGATGGTGAGCGAGCCACCGTTCTCGATATTACGGGCTGCGCCCAGGAAGCGCTTGGGAGGATACAGGGCCGCCGAATCGACGCCGCCCGAAAGGATGCGGCCCGAGGCGGGCGCCGCCAAGTTGTAGGCGCGGGCAAGACGCGTAATGGA
Organism: Collinsella sp.; assembly: GCA_046883645.1. Classification (GTDB taxonomy): domain Bacteria; phylum Actinomycetota; class Coriobacteriia; order Coriobacteriales; family Coriobacteriaceae; genus Collinsella. The sequence goes on from JBKTBE010000089.1 coordinate 5,211, forward strand.
GTCGAGCACCACCACGACATCGCCGCCCAGCTCCACGATGCGCTTGGCGCGCTCGATGACGAGCTCTGCCACGCGAGTGTGGTTGTCGGCGGGCATATCGAAGGTCGACGCCACAACCTCACCCTTGATGGAACGCTGCATATCGGTGACCTCTTCGGGGCGCTCGTCGACGAGCAGGCAGATGAGGTGCACCTCGGGGTTGTTAATCGAGATAGACTGGCAGATCTTCTTGAGGATCGTGGTCTTGCCGGCCTTGGGCGGGGACACGATCAGGCCACGCTGACCCTTGCCGATCGGCGACACGATGTCGATGGCGCGACCGGTAATGGAGTCTTTGCCGTGCTCCATGCGCAGCGGCTCGTTGGGATAGACCGGGGTGAGGTCGCCGAACTTGGGACGGTTGCGAATCTGCTCGGGGTCCAGACCGTTGACGGTCGTGATTTTGGCGAGGCCGGCGCGCTTGTCGCCGCCGCGCGAAGGACGCAGCGAGCCCTCGATGACGTCGCCCGTGCGCAGGCGCGCGGAGCGGATGAGGTAGGCGGGCACGAAGGCGTCGTCGTTGGACTTCATGTAGCCATGGGCGTGGATGATGCCGGAGCTGTCCGGGCGAATCTGCAGAATGCCCTTGATGTCGCGGAAGCCCTCGGCCTTCGCGGCGGTGGTGTAGATCTCTTCGACGAGTTCGGCCTTCTTCTTGCCGGTCGTCTCAATCTCGAACTCCTTGGCCTTCTCGCGCAGCTCGGCGACCTTCATGGCCGCGAGCTCCTCGCGCGAAAGCGTGGGCTCAGTCGGAGCGGCATTGCGCTCCTTATTGCGCTGTTTGCGGTCGCGCTGACGGTTGCGACGGTCGTTGTTGCGCTCGTTGCGTTCCTCGTTGCGCTTGTGCTGGCGACGGTTGGAACGAGTGCCGTCTTCGGCCTCGGCGGGCGCGGCAGCATCGGTTGCGGCGGCGTCGGCATTGACCGCAGCGGCTTCATTGGCCTCGGCGCCAGAATCGACCTGCGCTTCGACATCAGCCTGATGCTCGGACGCCTTGGCCTTAGCGGACTTCTTACGACCGCGCTTGGGCTTCTCGGACGCAGGCTGTTCGACGTCTTGGGGCTCGGCGGCATCAGTCGATGCATCGGCGGTCGTCTCGTCGGAATCCTCGGACGCACCCTTCTTGGCAGCCTTAGCCTTGGACGTGCGCTTAACAGCAGTGCGACGGCTGCGACCGGGGCGGACGTCGGCGGGCTCGGCATCGGCGGGAGCGGCCTCGGAAGTCGCAGCATCCTGAACGGGTGCATCGGC
>JBKTBE010000090.1:0-6410 GCA_046883645.1 Collinsella sp.
CCTCGACGGTACCGGTCTCGGCCTCGGCGACCTCAGCGTCCTCGTCGAGAACGCCGGCCTCGGCCTGAGCAACCGCAACCTTTGCGGCAGCCTCGGCAGCCTGTGCCTCCTCGCGAGCGCGATCCTCGGCCAGCAGCTCCTGGTATAGGTCCTCGCCCGGCAGCTCCTCGCTGCGAGCGATCTTACCCAGCACGCCGTTGACGAACGACGCGGACTGGTCGGTGCCATAGGCCTTGGCAAGCTCAACGGCCTCGTTGATCACGATGGCGTCCGAGACCTCCTCGTCGGTGAGGAAACGCATCTCGTAAACGGCGATACGCAGCAGGTTGCGGTCGGCGCCGGGCATGCGCATAAGATCCCAGTTCTTGGCAACAGAGCGCAGAGCACAGTCGATGCGGTCGATATGCTCGTAGGCACCTCGGCACAGCTCCAGAGCATAGGGATCGAGGGGCCCCTTCGAGATCAGGAAATCACCCTCGAGGACGCGCTCGAGCGGGCTGTCCGTGGCCTCGGCCTGGAACAGCAGCTGCAGCGCCTGACTGCGGGCAAGCGTACGCCCGCGATAAACCTTAAGGCTCAAAGGTTACTCCTTGGGGAAAACGAGGCCGTCGATGCAAACGTCAACGCGCTCGACCTCAACGCCAACCTGGGCATCGATGGCGGCGACCACGGCAGCGCGAACGGCCTCGGCGAGTTTCTTGAACGGATAGCCAAAGAACACCACGACGCGCACGGTGAGTGCGAGCTTGTCGCCGACGACCTCGGCCTCGACCGCCGGCTCAGAAGCCGGGGCCTTGGACGAGAGCATCATGGAGACAAGGTTGGTGGCAAGGTCCTTGACGCCAACGGAGGCGATGCCCTCGACATCGGACACGGCGCGCGAGACGATGGCGGTCAGAACATCGGGCGAAATGCCGATGCCGTCAATCTTGATTTCCTGGGGCATGAGTCCTCCTAGAAGAGTTGGTTGCTAGACGCGGGAGACGAACTTGCCGTCGCGGGTGTCAACCTTGATGACCTCGCCCTCGTTGAGGTACATGGGGACCTGGATGACAGCGCCGGTGTCGATCGTGGCCGGCTTGGTGGAACCCTGGACGGTGTCGCCCTTAAAGCCCGGGTCGGTCTGGACGATGGTGGTCTCGATGAACATCGGCGGGGTCACGCCCATGAGCTCATCGTCGGCGAAGAGCAGCTGGCAGATGTCGTTCTCGCGCAGCCACTTGGAGTTCTCGCCCACCATGTCCTCGGGAACGGGAACCTGCTCATAGGACTCGTTGTCCATGAAGATGTAGTCGGTGCCATCGTTGTAGAGGTACTGGAACTCACGGGTGGTGAGCATGACGCTCTCGAACTTGGTGCCGGCGTTGCAGGTGTTCTCGACGACGCGGCCGCTCTTGATGTCGCGGGTCTTGTAGCGCACAAACGCGCCGCCCTTGCCCGGCTTGACATGCTGGAACTCGACGATGGTGTAGACCTTGTCCTTGATGCGGAGACCGAGGCCGTTCTTGAAGTCGGCGGTGGAAATGGTAGGCATAGCGACCTTTCTTGTTATGGGCAGAACGCACAAGCGTCCAAATTACATACGACAGAAATTATACACTTGCAGACGGCGCCTGCGGCGAGCGCATAAAAAGAGAACGCGGGGCGTCCGAATCAATCCGGACGCCCCGCCCCAAACTATCTACTGAAGTAAACTAGCAGTCGATAACGTGCAGGTCGTGCGGGGTCTTGGTGAAGGGCTCATAGCCGTTCTCGGTGACCACGCCGTAGTCCTCCAGGCGCACGCCGCCCACGCCGGGCAGGTAGACGCCGGGCTCCATGGTGATAACCGAGCCGACCTCGATGATATTCTTGCTGCGGTTAAAGTTGGGCAGCTCATGGATGTCGATGCCCACGCCGTGACCCAAGCCATGGTTATAGTAATCGCCATAGCCGGCATCGCCGATGATCTTCTTGGAGAGCTTGAAGATGTCGTTGCCCTCAACGCCCGGATGGATGGCGGCGACGCACTCCTCGTGCGTACGGCGCACGAGTGCGTACAGGTCGAGCTGCTCCTGGGTGGGCTCGCCCATCACGACAGTGCGCGTCATGTCGGAGCGGTAATCGCAATAGCCCGCGCCGTAATCCATAAGAACGAAATCGCCCTTCTCGATCACGCGGTCGCTCGGCACGGCATGCGGGTTGGCGGTGTTGGGGCCGCTCGCGACGATGGAACCGAAGGCCAGGCTGTCGGCACCGTTGGCGAACATAAAGTTCTCGAGCTCGTTGCGTACCTGCTTCTCGGTCATACCGGGCTTAATAAAGCCGAGCATGTGCTGGAAGGCGGCATCGGTGATCGACTGCGCATGGCGCATGAGCTCAATCTCCTCGGCGTCCTTGATGGCGCGCATCTTGCGGATATCGTCGTGCATCAGCGGCAGCATACAGGCGACGGAACGGTCCTCCAGGCCGCGCTGAATACCCTGGTAGAAATTAATCTGCATATCGTCCTCGACAGCGCAGACGCGGCATTTGTTGGCCGCGATCTTGCCGGCGACCCAACCGGGGATGGTGCCCTCATCCATGTCGTAGACCCAGGGGCTGCCGGCTGGCGTGTTCTCCTCAAAGCTGTTGAGGTAGCGCGAGTCGGTGTGGAACAGGCACTGGTCGGCCGTAATAAACGCAGCGTGCGGGAACTCGAAGGTGTAGTCGAAGACGCCCTTCACGCCCGTAAGCCAACGAAGGTTGGCCTCGTCGCGCACCACGATGGCGTCGTAGCCACGCTCGACCATCAGGGCACGGACACGCTCGATACGACCGGCAGGACCGGCAGCAAACTCAGACATGCAGATTCCTTTCTTGTTGTCTCAATATAGACGGGACGGGTCTCAACCGAACGACGGAATCGCATGCGATCCGCAACCGATTGAAAACCCGCCCCTCAACATGATACGAAAGACGATGGAAGTCAATAAATCTTAGAGAAGTTCTTTACGAGAAGCCAAGTAGGCGTGAGCATGGCGCTCAAGAACCTCGTCCTCGACGCTCGTTAGGCGAATGGCGCCGAGCGCCGCGGGCAGCGGCAGCATGCTGCGGTTCGAGCGGACAAACTGCTGTCTGCGGAACTCCTCGATATATGCGGCAGGCTCCAAGTCGAAGGCAAGCTCCTCGATGCCAAAGTCCTCCAGGCAGTCATCGAGATCAAACACATAGTCGATATCGAAGTCGCAGGCATCGTGTGCTAGGCGCGCCTCAAAGCGCATGCCCTCGGACAACAGCTGGTAGGCAGGGACCTGCGAAGCGGCATCGCCCAAGCAAGCGCGCAGGGTGCGCTCCCCCGTCTTGCCAAAATCGAGCGCATGGCGAGCGCTCGGGTTCGTGGCCGTCAGCACGTCCTTGCGGGCAGTCTGAGACCATTGAACGGCATTGACGAGTGCGACCTCCTCGCCCGCGAGAATCTCGGGGACGGTCTCAGTAAACTGATTCCAGCGGGACTTGCTGCTCGAAAGCATGGTGCCAACAAGTACCGCATAGCCGAACTTGAGGTCCTCGGGTTCCGCCTCGCGAACAAGGTCGAGATCACACACAACCAAGCCCGGTTCGGGACGGAACGCGATAGCGGGAAGCGCATTGGCCAACGAGGCGACGAGCGGCTTCATGGTCGTCGCGACCGTGAGCATGGCGTCGAAGGTCGTCGGCAGCAGCGCGCACTCGGTTCGGCCACACCACTGGTTGGCGCACCAGCCAACAACCGAACAGGTTGCGGCATCGCCAACAGCGACAACCAGATCGTCGCAGGTGATGCGGTTGGCAGACAGGGCGCCAAAGATAGCATCGGCGTCGGCCAGCGTGGCACCAGCAGGCGAAACCTCGAGGACGAGCAGCGACACGGCAAAACCGGCGTCGACCAGCGCATGCTCGACGACCTCACCAAAACGCTCGGATGTGGCGTCGTTCCAAACCACCATCGCGCGCTTAGGCTTGCCCACGGCCGAGGCAAACATGCGCGGCAGCTCATCGAACGCGCCCAATCCGACGCGGACATCGACACTGCGGTTTTGGAAATTGATCAGTTGACGGCGAATCATAGCAGCCCACGCTCCAAAAGCATCTCGGCACAAAGGTAGGAAACGTCCTCGAAGGACTTGTTGCGAATATCAAGGGTAAGGTCGGCGGCCTGGCGATACAGCGGACGGCGATGCTCAAACAGGCGCGCGGCATGCTCGGGAGAGCGAAAATCGGGGCGCGTGTCGGACCGACGAATCTGGCGAATCGAATCCTCAAAGTCGCCCTCGAGGTACACGCACGTACCCATTTCGTGCATCAGCTCAATATTCACCGGTGTCTCGACGATACCGCCCCCGCACGAAACCAACAGGCTGCGCTCACTTTGGAGCGAACGGAGCGCCGAGGTCTCGAGCTCGCGAAAACGATCCTCGCCCTCGGTCTCAAAAATCTCGGTTACCGACTTGCCGCAACGGCGCACGACCAGGCGGTCGGTATCGATAAAACGCCGCTTGAACATAGTGCCGACGTTGCGCGCGAGCGTCGATTTGCCCGCGCCCAAAAAGCCGATAAAGAAGATATGGTCGCAGCCGTGTTTGGTGTGCTGGGACATAGCGAGACCTATTCCTCGCAGTGAAGGTCGCGCAGGGCCCGGCGCTCAAAAATACGGAAGATCTGCGTATACCACAGGTCCTGCGTCGCCTGCGGCTTTACCAGGATGGTATCGACGCCGGCGAAATTGCCGCTCCACACGTCAGTGTAGAGCTGATCACCGATCAGCACCGCCTCGTCGGCCGAGGCGCCGAGGCGCTTAAGACCCGCCTTGAGGGCAAACGGCGCCGGCTTCATGGCGTGGCTGATGGCCTCGAGTCCCAGCTCGCGCGCAGAGCTCATGACCTGGTCGCGATGCCAGTTGTTGGACACCATGCACAGCTTAAAGCCTTTGGCGCGGGCGGCGTCGAGCCAAGCGGAAACCGCGGCGGGAACCTGCTCGGTGTCTCGCGGCACCAAGGTGTTATCGCGATCGAGCAGAATGGCGCGCTTGCCGTCGGCCCACAGGGTATTAAGGTCGATGCGATCGACCGAGGCAACGTAACGTTTGGGGCTAAAAATCCTCATACTAATTCCAAGACTGTTGATGCTCTTCGTAGGTTTGCGAGAAGTACTCCTCGTCCTGCGTAATGTAGAAATACAGGTCATCAGAGTCGGTCGGCTCAAGGGTGGCCTTGAGCGCCTCGAGCGACGGAGAGCAGATGGGCGTGGGCGGCAGGCCCTCATGCTTATAGGTGTTATACGGACTATCGCTCTGCAGGTCGTCGGCGGTAACCTCGCCACCGGTGACATACATCATAGTCGCATCGCTATTGAGATAGCGCAGGCCATCGAGCTTGCCGGCAAGGCGGTTGTAGAAAACCGAGGCCACATGCGCACGTTGATCGGCGTTGAGGCCCTCGCGCTCAACGATAGAGGCCAAGTTGACGATGTCGTAGTCGGACATCTCCACACCGTAGCGTTCCTTGATCTTGGCTTCGCAGCTCGCAAAGTCAAGCGACTTGTACTCGGTCTTAAACTGATCGAGCATAGCGCGAATCACGCCATCGGCCGTCGGCGAATCACCCAACGAATAGGTCTTGGGGAACAAGAAACCCTCGAGCGAGTCGTTAGCGGCGCCCTTAAGGAAGCTATAGTCGTCCACGTAGTTGGAGGCCTTGGCCTGGTTGAGGAAGTCTTCCTTAGAGATGCTGTCGTAGGCCTGGGCCACACGGTCGGCGACTTGATCGACCGTTAAGCCCTCAGGGATAGTCAGCGCATTGGAGCCCGCGTTGGGGCCTTCCATGAGCTGCTGAACAACCTTGGTCGCATCCATGAGTGTGGTGAACGAATAATCACCAGGCTTGAGCGACATATCGGCGTTGAGCTTTTTCACCGCCGCATAGTAATCCTTGGGATTTTCGACGATATGGTTCTCGGAGAGAATCGAGGCGATCGTATCGCCCGAAGCACCATCGGGAATGGTCACCGTAACCTGCTGACCAGCCGTAACCTTCGTATCCTCACCGGCAAAGAAACCCTTGACGGCCGGCACGACAAAGAAAGCGATCGCGGCAAGCGCCAACACGGCGACGACGCCACCGATAATCATAGGCACCGGGGAGCTTTTCTTTTGAGCACCGCGACGAGCATGCGTGTTGTAGCTCGAGCGGGTCGCCGGAGCAACGCCATGCGAACCACGAGCGTGATGCGAATGCGATTGGGGGGCCTGCGTTCGCTGGGTAGGTGCCTGCTGCTTAAAGCGGGTGCCGCCTGCAGGCTGGGCCGTACGAGCAGTGGGCTGCTGAGCCGCGTGAGAAGCCGAATGCTGAACCGAACGAGCAGAAGGCTGCTGAGCCGTCCGCTGAGCAGGCTGGGCCGAACGAGAGGAGGAC
>JBKTBE010000091.1:0-6136 GCA_046883645.1 Collinsella sp.
GCTCGAGGAAGAGCGCGGCGACGGTCGCATCCCGGGCCTTAAGAAAGGTTTCCCCGGCGAGGGTGGCAGCATGGACTTCGACGCCCTGCTCGATCGCGTGGAGGCCGGCATTGCCGAGCGCCTGCGCGAGCTCGAAGCAGGCAACGTTGCCGCTGTCGACCCGACGTCGGCTCAGGCCGCGCATGCGCGCTGCTCGTATAACCACGAAGGAACGTTTGTAAGGAGGGACGTGTAGGCCATGGATCTTTCGACTTTGATGCCGCAACAGCTGCAGATCGTCAAAACGCTCGACCGTCCGCTGTTTGTCTCGGCGGGCGCCGGTTCGGGCAAGACCTTTACCCTCACGCGCCGCATTGTCTACGCGCTCTCGCCCGAATCCGGTCCGTTCGTTGAGCATCTGGACCAGGTGCTCGCCATTACCTTTACCAAAGATGCCGCGGCCGAGATCCGTGACCGCGTGCGCCGCGCGCTCATCGACGAGGGCATGGACGAGGAGGCCCTGACCGTCGACGATGCGTGGATCTCGACCATTCACGGCATGTGCTCGCGTATCCTGCGTGCACACGCGTTGGAGCTAGGCATCGATCCCGAGTTCACGGTGCTCACCGATACCGACGAGCTTATGGACCAGGCTGTTGAGCATGTGCTGGCCCGCGCGACGGCGCCCGATGCCGCCCCCGAGCTCGCGGCATCGCTCAAGGCCCTCTACGCATGGTATCCCATGGCGGGCGAGGGCGGCCCCTTTGGCGCCGGCACCACCATCAAGGGTCTGGTGCGCGAGCTGCTGGAGCTGTCGAGCCAGTTGCCGGGCGGTATGGACGACGTGCGCGTGGCGCGCGGCCAGGCCGATACCTCGGCACTCGCCGATGCCTATCGATCGGCGCTGGGCGCAAGCAAGGCCGCGACCGAGAAAGCGCAGACGGCGCTCGATGCCATCGGCGCGTTCGAGGCGAGCGGCAAGACCATGGCCGATGCGGCGCGACTCATGATGTCGTGCACCATGCCGCGCGCGAGCAAGGCATTCCCTAAGGAGCAGGTCGAGCTGCTCAAGGCCGAGGCCGCCGATGCATTTATCAATATCGTGCTGGCCTGCGGTGGTCCCGCGCTCGATGCGCTGGTGGGCTTGGCCCGCTCTGTAGAGGCTGAGTACCGCGCGCTCAAGGCCAGCCAGTCTGCCCTCGACAACAACGACCTGCTGCGCATGGCCTACGAGGCCCTGCGCGACTACCCGGCCATCCGAGCGGCATACGAGGGCCGCTTTAAGATGGTCATGATCGACGAGTTCCAGGATACCGACCAGATGCAGGTCGACCTGATCCGTTACCTGACCGGCGCGGGGGAGCGCGCGCTGTGTACCGTGGGCGATGCGCAGCAGTCAATCTATCGCTTCCGCGGCGCCGAGGTCGAGGTGTTCCGTCGCCAGGAGCGCAAGGTGGGCTCGTCTGCCGCGCCCGAGGCGACTGCCGTGACCGACGCCCCTGCTGGCGAGCTCGTCAAACTCGTACGCAACTTCCGCAGTCATGACGAGGTACTGCGCTATGTGGCCCGCGTCTTTGATGGCGACGACGGCGGCCTGATGCAGGGCTTTTTGGACCTTGAGGCAAGCGACGGCCGCAAGGACACGCTGGTGGCAGACGCCTCGCGTCGCCAGGCCCTCTTTGTTGCCGGCGGCAGTACGCAGGAGCGCACACAGGCCAAGGCCCGTGCGATCGCCGAGCGATTCCGCGCGCTTGCCGATGCCGGCCAGCCCCAGGGCGGCATGGTGCTGCTGCTGGGCCGCATGACCAACGAAGACGTCTACGCACAGGCCTTCCGTGACCAGGGGCTCGACTGCGTCATCGCGGGCGGCTCGGTCTTTGCCCAAGCCGCCGAGGTGCAGACGGTGCGCGCCCTGGTTTGTGCGCTCGCCAATCCGGCCGATACGGCGCAGGGCCTTATGCCGCTGCTGGCCTCGCCGATGTTTGCGCTCGGCGCCCAGGAGTTCCTAGCGCTGGCGACCAAGCTCGACGAGCAGACGGGGGAGACCTCGCGCAGGAATATCGACGTGGGCATCATGAGCGATTCCGATGTGCCGGGCCTGCAAGACCTGCCGCTCGTGACGCGCGCCCGCGAGGTACTGCGGTATGCGCTTCGTCGCGTGGGCCGTGATTCGTTCGCAGCCATCGCGCGCGACGTGGTCAACGCCTCCGGCTGGTTTGTGCGTCTGGCACAGCGTGGTCCCGAGGGCAAGGCCATTGCCGCCAACGTGCTCAAGGCGCTCGACGCTGTGGCCGAGGCGGAGGCCGAGTTCGGCAACTCGCCGCGTTCCATCGCGCTTGCCTTCGATCGCTTCCTAGCGGGCAAGGAAGCCCCGGGTGCCCTCAACGAGGAGGGCGACGGCGCGGTGCGCATCATGACGGTGCACGCATCCAAGGGCCTGGAATATCCGGTCGTGGCGGTCGCCGAGTGCTTTGGCGTGCGCAAATCGTCCGGTGCGGCTCAGATGGGGCGTGTCGAGGGCGGGGCGCAGGTTGTGGCACTGCCTGCACGCTTCGACGGCGTTAAGCTCGCCGACGGAACCTTTGTGAAGGGCGACGACGTTAAAAAGCAGTTTGAGCATGCGTTTAAGGGCAAGGGCACGTCGCTATGGCTGCCGCCGGAGCTCATGGAGGACGTCTGCGCGACGGGTTCTCCCGCTGAGGCATTTGCTCGCCTGCGCAACGACGACCTGCAGCTTTCGCTCGAAGAGCGGGCTCGTTTGCTCTATGTCGCCATGACGCGTGCGCGCGAGCTGGTGATCTTGGCGATGGATGCCGGCGTGAGCCGTGGCAAGGTGACGGCGCCGACCTTCGACGTCGAGACCGATCTGACCTACGACGTGCTGCGCCGTATTTTGCCGACCGACGCTCTGGACATGCCACAGCTCGATAGTGATCGTTTGACGTTCGACAACTCCAAGCCGGGCGACTACGAGCTCATTTCGCTCGCGGACTTTACCTTTGGCGAGCAGGCGTTTGAGGCCAACGCTTCGCTGGATGCCGAGGGCAGGCTTGTCCGCGGCGATGCGGAGCCGGAGGGCGCCGGTGCAGATGCCCGCGCCGCCGTTCCCGGTCCTGCCGACCCTGAGCCCGATGCGTTTGAGCTCGTGTATCCCCAGGCGGTGGGCGTGCGAATGGGCATCTGCCCGTATCCGGCGCGCGATTCGTACAGCTACTCGTCAATTGCAGCGGCGCTGCATGCCGAGTCCGAGGACCGTGCTGCCGAGACGCACGTGCCCATGGACGAGGCCGGCGATGATGCGGAGTCGGATGGTTCCGAGATGACGGATGCAGACGTGGCCGCCGTTGAGCCTACCGGCAACCCCATGGCGCTGGGCTCGGCGTTCCATGCCGCCTGCCAGTGGCTGATCGAGATGGGTGCCGATGCGCTGCCCGCCGCGCGTGCCGATGCACTGGCGCGTCTGTGGTGCCTGACGCCGGAGCAGCGCGAACGCTTCGACGTTGCTCTGGACCGCTGGCTCAAGTCGGCCGTTCGTGCCGACCTGCTCGCGTGGCCGTGCGTTCGCGCCGAGGTGCCGTTCTTTTCGCTGGGCTGCGAGGACGAGGACATCGCTCGCTACGGTGCATATGCCGAGGGCGCCATCGACGCTTTGGCGACGAACCCGGCCGATCCGTCACGCTCGCTGGTCATCGACTACAAGACGGGCGGCACACCGGACGAGACGCCGGAACAGTTGCAGGAGAAGCACGTCCTGCAGGCGCGCGTCTACGCTGATGTTCTACACAAGGCGGGCTTTGGGGCCGTGACCGTCAAGTTCGTCCGCGTGGAACAGGCCGATCCGACTCTCTTCGTCAATCCCGCCGAGCCCCAAGTAGTCACCTACAATCTCTAGCCCTCAGATAACTTGCGGTGGAATAGTTCCTGTATTGCGGCCCAGATGGCCCAAGCGGGAACTATTTCACCGCAACTGCAAGAGGAGCCGTGTGGGTTTGGCTAGGTTCGGGTGCTGTCCGTGCCGTGGGGTAAAATCGTTCAGTCAGAACACGAACCCGCATCGGAGCTCATCACATGGCATTCGTCCATCTGCACAATCACACTGTTTTCTCTATGCTCGACGGCGCAACCCGTATCCAGGATATGGTCAACCGTGCCGTTGAGCTTGGCATGCCCGCCGTCGCCATTACCGACCACGGCTACATGTATGGCGTGCCCGACTTGGCGCTGGCCTGCGACGCCGTCAACCACAACACGCCCGAGTACAAAACCTGGAGCCACGACAAGGCCTTCTTGGAAAAGGACCGCCGCGACGAGCTGGTGGAGCCCGATCCCGAGGAAAACCCGCGCGAGCATGCCCAGTATGTGAAGGACATGGCCATGTGGGACGAGAGGGGCAACATCGACGAGCTCAAGCCGCCCCTGGTCATCAAACCCATCTTTGGCTGCGAGGTCTACTTTACGCCGGACGAGACCCTTGCCCGCGACCACAAGCCCGAGCTCTACCACATGATCCTTCTGGCCAAGGACCAGGAGGGCTACGTCAACCTGATGCAGACGGTTTCCGAGGCCGCCGTGCAGGGCTTTTACTACAAGCCGCGCGTGACGCTCGACAATCTGCGCCGCCATGCCAAGGGCATGATCTGCACGAGTGCCTGTATCGCGGGCATCATCCCCAAATATATCGATCGCGGTGACATGGAAGGCGCCATCAAGTGGGCCGAGACCTTCCGCGACACCTTCGACCCCGGCGACTTCTACATCGAGATCCAGGAACACGGCATTACCACCGATAACGGCCTGACCGACGAGCAGATGGACCGCACGCTCATCGACATCGCCAAACAGGTGGGCGTCAAGGTCATCGCCACCAACGACTTCCACTACCTGCGCCGCGAGGACGCGCCCGTGCAGGACGTCATCATGTGCATCGGCATGAACGCCAAAGTCGACGACCCCAACCGCATGCGCATGACCGGCTCGGAGTTCTACATGAAGACCGAGGAGGAGATGCGGGCGATGTTCCCGTATTGCCCCGAGGCCTGCGACAACACGCTCGAGATCGCCGACAAGTGCTACGTCGAGCTCGACTGGGACTCCATCATCCTGCCGCGCTTCCCGTTGCTCGACCCCGGCGAGACGCACGAGAGCCAGTTCCGCCGCGAGTGCGAGAAGGGCCTGCGCCAGCACTACGGTGACGACTGGGCCACGCGCGAGATCGGTGGCGTCAACATCAAAGAGCGCTTTGAGTACGAATACAAGGTCATCTGCGACAAGGGCTTTGCCGCCTACTTCTTGATCGTTGCCGAGTACGTGCAATGGGCCAAGGACAACGGCATCGGCGTCGGCCCCGGCCGTGGCTCGGCCGCCGGCGCTATCGTCGCCTACGCCATGAACATCACCGCGTTCGACCCGCTCGAGAACGGCCTGATGTTCGAGAGGTTCCTGTCCCCGCAGCGTACCGAGATGCCCGATATCGATATGGACTTCGACGATGAGCGGCGCCTCGAGGTCGTGGAGCACGTTCGCCAGCTCTACGGCCCCGAGAAGGTCACCCACGTCATCACCTACTCGACCATTAAGGCCAAGCAGGCCATCAACGACGCCGCGCGCGTTCTGGACTACCCGGTCTACATGGGCCAGCGCCTGTCCAAGATGGTCTCGAGCGACCCCAAGGTCAAGCTCAAGCAGGTGCTCGACAAGCAGCCCGGCAAAGAGGATCTGTTTAACCCCGATTTTGCCGAGGCCTATAAAAAGGACGACGACGCCCGCCGCATCATCGACACGGCGCTCTCGATCGAGGGCCTCACCCGTGGCGAGGGCGTGCACGCGTGCGCCGTTCTGATCTGCCGCGACCCCGTCAACGAGCACGTGCCCACCAAGCTCGACACCAAGGGCGGCGTCGAGATTACTCAGTACGAGGGCCATACCGTTGCCGACATGGGCCTGCTCAAGATGGACTTCCTGGGCCTGCGTACGCTGACGGTTATCTCCAAGGCAAAGGCAAACATCAAGAAGAACTTCGGCATCGACATCAAAGAGGAAGATATTCCCTTTGACGATCCCGAGATCTTTAAGCTCATGGGCTCCGGTCACACCGCCGGCGTCTTCCAGGTCGAGTCCGCCGGCATGACGGCCACGATCAAGAACATGAAGCCCACCG
>JBKTBE010000092.1:0-5967 GCA_046883645.1 Collinsella sp.
GGAATTGGCAGACGCGCTAGCTTGAGGTGCTAGTGACCGCTTTTTGGTCATGCGGGTTCAAGTCCCGCCTCCGACACCATCGCATTTGAGAAGCCTCTTCGGAGGCTTTTTTGTTACCGATAGACGGTGGGGTCCACGATGGAAACGCTTGAACGCAACGAGTGGGCAGACGTTGCCCAACTAGTCGAGATCACGAGCGATGCTGTCATCATCTGCGAGCTCGACGGAACCATTCTGCATGTGAATAATCGCTTACTTGGGTTGATGTGCGAGGAACGCGCCGATGTCATCGGTGGAGATGTTAAAGACGTCCTGTACTCGTCCGCTTTTGAACGTGCGACGGAACATCGTCTGCCATTTGAAACTGATGGCTCCGAGAACGAACTGATGCTCAAGCTGAGTGACGGCTCCTTTATCCCCGTCTTGGTTCGTGTGGGCTCCGTAACGCCTCCACGCATCTTTGGGCGCCGCGCGCCACGTGTCTTGGTGGCGCTCCATAGCATCGAAGAACAGTATTCGCACGACCGACAGCTCAAGCGTGCTCTTTCGGAGCTTAGAGTGGCGAACAAGCGCCTCTCTGGCACGCTCTCGGTCATTATGAGCACTGTGGGCTCCGATGAGTTACCCAGCCTGCTTGATACCGTTTTGAACCAGCTTGTAGGAACACTCGATGCTTCGGGTGCCGCTATCTATTTTTCTGAGAGCGGCGGTTTTAAGCTACGCGGTGTTTCCAAGGAGCTGTACGACAGCTACCTGCCCGAGTTTTTGCCGTATGGCGCTGGCATTCCGACGTATGTTCTTCGCGAGTCACGTGCCTGTCGCTTGTCGATTCAACAGGACCTTGAGGGCGATAGGGCCGCCTCCGGTATGTTCATGGACCTGGACAATCGTTCTAAGCACCTGTTGCGCGTGCAGGATATGCCTCCGTACCGCAGCGAGATCTGTCTTCCCGTTTTTTACGGTACGCAGATTCTTGGCGTGTTGGAAGTTGGTTGGAAACGCCCTCAGGCACCGCTCGCCTATGACGTTAATGTACTCGAGGTCATTTGCGATTACCTGTCTATCCAGCTGGTCGGCATGGCATCGAGCCTTCGCTCCCGTCGCACGGCCGAGCTTGGCCGCTCGCTCAATGTCTTACGTGATGAGTTGTTTACCTTTCTAGACGATTCCGCCGCGGCTACCCAGGCGGTATCGTCCGAGATCTGCAATATGCTCAACTGCCATTTTTGTCCTGTTGAGTATGACGCCAGTCTGGACTCCTACGTCATAGATTTTGAAGGCGGCAGTCGCGTTGCCTTGCCGGACGATCCCGAGAAGCTTTTCTTTTCCACGACGGCGCCGGCGGCACGTCTGGGGGCTGGCCCTGATGACTTTGAGGCATCTGTTTTGGGCGGCACGAGTGCCGAGGACCTTAAACACGTCCGTATAACTCGCGTTGACGAATCGATGCCTATGGGAGGCTGGCTTAGGGCGCATGGTCTGCCTTGTCAAGGTCTCTACGTCGACTCCGGCATCGAGGCGGGTCGCCCGCGCTCTGAGGGTGATGGCAAGCACAGTAAAGACGCGATTGTTCCTGCTTCTGTTGCGAAGAGCCCGACGACGCGCGCGCTGCTGCTTCGTGATGGTAGCCAAGAGCCGATTGATGACCTTGAATATGACTACTTGGTGCACTTGGCGCATGACTTTGAACTGATCTATGAGGGAGAGTCTCAAAAGCGCGAAGAGCGCCATATCGCTCAGACCCTTCAGATTGGCATGAGAAATTCCCTGGGGGATGTTCCGGGTATCGCAACCGATTCGGTGTACCTGTCGGCCACGAACTCGGCGTTGGTCGGCGGCGATTTCTATACGCTTATCCGTCTTCCCGACGACTGCGCCGTCATGATTCTGGGCGATGTGTCTGGCAAAGGCATTGAGGCCGCATCGATGTCCGCGCTCGTCAAGACGGCCCTGACGGCATATGCCTGGGAGGGCGCTGGACCGGCCCGCATGGCACGCTCCCTTAACAGCATGCTCATGGGCTTTTCGAGGGTCGAGACGTTCGTGACGGCCTTTATCGCCAAGATTGACCTTAAAGCCGGACGCGCAACGTATTGTTCGGCGGGCCATCCTCCGACCATGGTCATCAGGCCAGAGTCGATGCCGCTGGGTGGCGGCGAGTCCCGTGGGGGAGAGGTCGAGCTGCTTGGATGCCAATCGGGCGTAATCGGTGCCTTTGAGAGCATGGTGTACGAGACAGGCGTGTTTACGTTCGCCCCCGGCGACATGCTCTTCATGTATACGGATGGAACGATTGAGGCCCGCGACCGCACCGGAGCGTTCTTTGGCGAGCAGCGCTTGCGCGACCTTCTGCTTTCTGTTTCGGGGGAGGGCGTATCGGGAATCTGCGGCAAGGTCTTGGGCGAGCTTGACCGATTTACCGAATCGGCGCTGGACGATGACATTGCATTGGTGTCCCTTGAGTTTTTACGGGGTCGTTCATAGACGACGCTGGGCGGGCTGAATCCGTACGGTTGGGGAAACGAATGCATCGAGTGGGCTTTTTTGGGGAACCATGGTCGTATGAATGAGTGGAATGACATAGCGGTTTTGACGCCACCAGGCGATATCGACATCGCCACGGTGCCTGCGCTGCGTCGGCGGTTGGATGCTTTGATTGGCCGCGGCGTGCGTCGTGTCGTCATCAACTGTCAGGCTGTTAGCTTTATCGATTCGACGGGCTTGGCATTCCTGCTTACGCGCGCTCGTGAGCTCATGAGGCGAGAAGGCCTGCTTTCGCTCGTCAATGCATCAGGTGAAGTTGTTCGCTTTTTGGAGATTGCTCGTCTTGTCGATATCCTTCATGTCGCGGGGCCGGCACGGGAGTCTATTCCCGCTATTCCGGTGGGGGAGCTGCCTCGCTGGAGTAAGAGCGTCGAGGTCCGTCAGGGTATCGAGAATCTTCCATACTACCGACATCGCATCGCCGAACTCCTTGAATCGCTTCCGTTGCGCCGTGACGAGCGCTACGATGTCGCATTGGCGTCGGGGGAGGCGCTGGGTAATGCCTATGACCATGCGGGCGGTATCGGGTGCGTCCTGACGGTTCAGGCCTATGGTGATCGCGTTGTGGTTGAGGTGCTTGATCGAGGTGCCGGCTATTCTATCGATGAAACGAGCGAGCCGGTTGCATCTGAGGAACGCGGCCGTGGTATCAAGCTTATGCGTATGCTCGTCGATAACGTGGAGGTTGCTCGTCGTACGGACGGCGCCGGCACGCGCGTGCAGATCGTGAAGCTGTTTAGCGGAGCGCTGGAATCGTGTGCCTAGCCAATCGCTTTAGCGCGTTTAGCTACTAAGAACATGCGGCAGACAAGTTTTTTGAAAAAAGTACTTGCGTCTTTTGGACAACTCGCGTAAATTAATAAGCCGCAAGCGGACATGGCTCAGTTGGTAGAGCACAACCTTGCCAAGGTTGGGGTCGCGGGTTCGAGCCCCGTTGTCCGCTCCATTTTCCCGGACCGTTTAGGCGGTCCTTTTTCGGCGAAGTAGTAATGGTGGGCAGAGGCCTGCAAAGCCTTTACCCCGGTTCGAATCCGGGCTTCGCCTCCAGGCAACATCCGGGCGCTCCGGCGCCGTTGTGCCATATGCGGACATGGCTCAGTTGGTAGAGCACAACCTTGCCAAGGTTGGGGTCGCGGGTTCGAGCCCCGTTGTCCGCTCCAACTATTTTACGCGGTTCTAGCGAACCGCGTTTTTTGTTGACGCTGCGCGAGCCCCGGGCACCCCATCTTGCCCCTCAATCGTCGGTCGCGTACATAAAGTACGCTTCCCTCCTCTTTCGCGGCAACCTGGGGCACCCGGAGCCCGCTCGCTGTCGTGGCCGGGGGAGTGGGTCTTCCGTTCTTTTCACTAATCGGTCGATTCGTCCCGGGAGGTTCGAACCCGAGAGGGGGCGAGGGTTTTGGGGCGTGGCTGCGGCGTTGTTTGTCGCGAATGTTCGCTTTGGGCGTATCATCGTGGGCATCTCGCAAAACCTCGTTGCAAGGGAGACTCATCCCATGGCTACAGAAAAGTCCTCGTCGCGCTCATGGATGTCCGATGCCGCGATCTATCAGGTCTACCCGCGCTCGTTTAAGGATTCGACTGGTTCGGGTCTGGGCGATATCGCGGGCATTACCCAGCAGATGGACTATCTTGAGCGGCTGGGTATCGAGGCCATCTGGCTGAGTCCGTTTTACCCATCGCCTCTTGTCGATGGCGGCTATGATGTGGCGGACTACTGCGATGTCGACCCACGGCTCGGCTCGCTTGACGACTTCGATGACATTATCGCTGCGGCTCACGTGCGCGGCATCAAGGTCATCGTCGACATCGTGCCCAACCATTCATCCAACCAGCACCCCTGGTTCAAGGCCGCTCTTGCCGCCGGCCCCGGATCGCCCGAGCGCGCCCGCTATATCTTCCGCGATGGTCGCGGCGAACATGGCGAGCTGCCTCCCACCAATTGGAATGCCAACTTTGGCGGCCCCGCCTGGACGCGTGTCGCGGACGGTCAGTGGTATCTGCACATGTTTACGCCCGAGCAGCCGGACTTTGACTGGTCGTGCCCTGAGGTTCATGCGTTCTTTTGCGACGTCCTGGCGTTTTGGAGCGATCGAGGCGTCGATGGCTTTCGCATTGATGTGGCGCACGGTCTTGCCAAGGATCTCGACCGCGATGACCTCGACCGGTGGCATCTCGCCGAGGGCGATGACATGGTAGACGACGGCACCCATCCGCTGTGGGATCGCAACGAGGTCCACGAGATCTATCGCGAGTGGCGTCGCGTGTTCGACCGCTATGATCCGCCGCGCAGCGCCGTTGCCGAGGCGTGGGTGCTGCCCGAGCGTCAGTATCTCTACGCGCGTCCCAGCGAGCTTGGTCAGACATTTAACTTTGAGTTCGCCAAGGCCACTTGGACCTATGATGACATGCACGCTGCAATTGAGAAGGGCTTGAAGGCGGCCATCGAATCCGATTCCGCCTCGACCTGGGTACTCTCCAACCACGACGTGCCGCGCGTGGCGACACGCTATGCCCTGCCGCAAATCAAGGCGACGCGCTACCATCAGATTGCGCTCGACTGGCTCTTGCGCGACGGGTCGTCTTATGACGAGGACCGTGAACTCGGCGAGCGCCGCGCGCGGGCGGCCCTTTTGCTTGAGCTGGCGCTTCCGGGCTCGGCATACGTGTATCAGGGTGAGGAGCTCGGCCTTTTTGAGGTGGCTGACATCCCGTGGGCTGCACTCGAAGATCCCACTGCGACCAATACGCACGGACCGAAGCGCGAGAAGGGGCGCGACGGCTGTCGTGTGCCCCTGCCATGGGTAGCGGCGGACGATCCCGCGCAGGGCGGATCGTTTGGGTTTTCGCCGGCGGACGCCGATGCAGCGCCCCATCTACCGCAGCCTGCATGGTTTTCCGATTACGCTGCCGATAGGGAAGAAGCGGACCCGACATCGATGCTTGCGCTCTATCGTGACGCCCTCTGGCTGCGGCGCAAGCTGCGCAGGTGCGCCAACGATCTTGCGTGGCTCGATCTTGACGGGCGCACCGGCCTTGCGGATGGTGCCGAGGGCGCTGAGGGCGGCGTCATCGCCTATCGCCGCGACAACGGATGGGCGTGTGTGACGAACTTCGGTGCAGCACCCGTGGAGCTGCCGGCGGGCAGGGTCCTGCTCACCTCATCACCGCTTGCAGACGGCAGGCTCGCGCAGGACAGCTCCGCCTGGATCATGCTCGGTGAGATATAGGAGCCTCTTGCGGCGAGTTTGCGTTTGCCTGCGCTTTCCGTGGTGGCTGATGTCTTCGCGAGGTTCGCGAGGGTGTCGCAAAACTTTTCAAAAAAAGTTCTTGCATAGGATGCGGGCATCACGTAAGATTAATCCTCGTAAGCGGACATGGCTCAGTTGGTAGAGCACAACCTTGCCAAGGTTGGGGTCGCGG
>JBKTBE010000093.1:0-5876 GCA_046883645.1 Collinsella sp.
TGCCCGTACCGGCCGGCCCGTACAGTATCACGCTCGAAAGCACATCGTGCTCGATCGCGGCACGCAACCATGAGCCCTTACCGACGGCCTTTTGCTGGCCCACATACTCGTCGAGCGAATTGGGGCGCATGCGCACCGCAAGCGGCGCATTCTGAAAGGAACGCTCGCGCGTCGAAGCAGAAAAAAGGTCGTCCATAGCCATCCCGTGCATCAATCAAAAAAGTTATCCACTAACAGTATACCTAATAGATACGAACTACCGTTCGTTAATATAGGTACGGTGCGGAAACTTCAATCCCGGAAACAGCTTGCTCGTGAGCTCGCAGAAATAACCGTCCGTCATGCTCGCAATGTAATCCACGACCGCCTGGTCCTTATCATTCTGCCAGGCATAGGCGCGATCGTAGTAGGAAAGCTGCTGCTCGATGCGCGAAATATGGTGCTTAAAGATGTACGAGGACTCGTCACCACTGTTTAGATCCCGCAGGCAACGGTCGTAGAGCTTTTCGAACGCCTCACGCAGCTCCACCTCGGAATCGCCTTCGATACCACCCTTGCTATAGATCTTCTCGTAGTTCTCGCGCTTGGCTCGGCGGATTTCCTCAAACAGGTCCTCGCTCATCTCGATGCGCGGCTTACCATAGCTGTGCTCAACGATATCGATGGAAGCGTGCGTGAGGATCCAACTGTTGTAGGCACCGCCCCGGCCATCATCAAAAGCGTCGGGCGAAAGCAGGCCAGCCGCGATCGCATCCTGGCGGTCGCGACCGACGTAGGCAAGAATATCCGAGATGCGATCGACGCAGCCTTCGAGCGTCATAGGACGCAGATGCTCAATTGCGCTATAGCCCGTGGCAATGCAATCCTCAACCGTCTGGTCAAACTGGTCAAAAGAACTCATGTCCGAGAGCTCAAACACACGCTGCTCGTACTCGCCGTTATGGCATAGCACGCCGTCAAGCGTCTGGAGCGACACGTTGCGGCCATACAGCGTGTCGAGCACTCGGACCGACTGCACGTTATGGAAAAAATAACGCCCCGTACGCTCATGATAGATATCGTTGAGGAAGCGCTCGCCGGCATGGCCGAAAGGCGTGTGTCCCAAGTCGTGACCCAGGCCAATCGCCTCGATCAAATCGCAATTGAGCCCCAAGGCGCGACCGATATCGCGCGCAATGCGGGAGACAAGCTGCACGTGCAAACCGCGGCGTGACAGATCGTCATTGCTACGGAAGCTAAAGACCTGCGTTTTACCTGCATAACGGGTGTACGACGGAAGATGAAGTATCTTTTCGGTATCGCGCATAAATGCCGGACGCATGAGCGTGCCTTTGTCGGCAGCGCGATCAATACGACGAATGACCTGATCGTCGTTGCAACGATACGGGTTGACGACACCCGAAGCACGATCGGCGGCAATGCGCTCGACAAGCTCGGGCGACAACGCCGAGGGAATACGGTCCATGCGCGCCTTAATGACGGCCGTTTCTTGATTAGATTCCATGGCATGCTCCTTAAAAAGGATGCGCAATCGGTTACAAAGTGCAGCCCACGACCTCGATTATGGCAAAAATCGGCACTAAAAACGGGAGCAATGGCAGGGAGCGCGATTTTGCGATGAGGCAAGCGACGGCAAGGGTCAGGAGCGCAACCGCAAACGCGACAACGCCGCCCAGGGGATCGAAGGTACAAAGGGCAAAGAGTGCCTTGACGTCCCCCATGCCAATGCCAGGAGCGTGGCGAACTCTACGCCAGAGCGACTCGGTAAGCACAAGGCCAAGGTAGACGATGACCGCAAGACCGGCGTGGTCAAGCGCTGTGTTCAAACCGAGGTCGAGCCAAACGCCCGCCAACGCCGCCACGGCACATGCGCCGGCAAGCCCATTGGGAAACCGTCGCTCTCGGGCATCAATTGCCACGCCGGCAAAGATGCAAATCCAAAACGGGATATAGACCATCGGACTCCTCCTCGAGCTGCATCGCAAAAGCAAAAACCACCACAAAGGTGCCTGTCCCCTTTGCGGTGGTTTTGGTGGTGGTTATTTGGCGCCTCGCATGACCTCGTCAAGGGTAACGTTGACGGCGTGCTGCGTCGGCACCCAGTCGACCTTCAGGAACAGCGCGGCCACCGTGATGGGGATATAGCTGAACATAAAGATCGGGAAGGTAAACAGGTTAGTCACCAGACGCCACTTTTGCGCGCAGTGAATGTGCTTGTACTCAAAGATAGTCGTGAGCAGCGCCAGGATAAAGAAGGTCTGATACATCATGGCGAAGGTCATAATGAGCGAAGCGGCGCACGCCTGCATCTCGACTTCGGTAGCCAAGAAACCATGCGAAAGGCCACCCACAATCAAGAACGTCGCATTAGCGAGCATCGAGATCAGCGATAGCAGCATACCCGGGGCGATCGTCATGAACATGTCGTAGGCGGCAAAGCGATGATAGCGGAACGTCGACTTGACCAGATGCTTACCGTAGGTAAAGAACACCTGGTAAAAGCCCTTGGTCCAGCGCATACGCTGCTTCCAGGATGCCTTGAACGTCACGGGTTGCTCGTCAAAGAACTCCGCCGGTGCATAGCCAATGCGAATACCGTGAATAGCGCAGAACGTAGTGAACTGAATGTCCTCGGTCAGCGTGTGGAACTGCCAACCGTGCATGCCCTCGATAACGCTTGACGAGATAAGGTAACCCGAACCCGAAACAGCGCAGGACGTCTTGCAGATATTACGCGCGTTGTTGAGGAAGCGCGCCTCGCGTAGATACCACGTGGCATTAGCAGCCGAGATCCACGAGCTGCCGAAGTTCTTGGAATTGCGATAGCTCGTGACCACATGGAAGCCCTGGTCAAAGGCATCATTCATCTTGGAAACGTAATCGCGGGAGATAACGTTATCGGCATCGAAGATAAAGTAGCCCTCAAACGTGTCGGGATACTCGTTGAGAATGCGGTCGAAGCCAAAGTCCATGACCCAGCTCTTGCCCTTGCGGGCCAGGTCATTGCGCTCGTAAACAATGGCACCGGCCTCGCGCGCGAGCTGCGCCGTGTTGTCGGTGCAGGCATCGGCGACCACGAAAACCTCGATGAGCTCGGACGGATAATCCTGGTCCTTGATGGAGCGAACGAGGTTGGCGATCACGGCCTCCTCATTATGCGCCGCGATAAAAAAGGCATAGCGATGGAGTTTTTTGGCCTTGGGAGGCGCGACCTCGCCACGAAGAGCGCCAATGACAAAGAAGACCACCTGGTACAGAAAGCAGACCGTGAGCAGCGTGACGACAATCTGGTTGAAGATCACGATGGGTGTGTTGGTTTGTAAAAAGGCGAGCATGCAGGCTCCCAGCAACGCGTAACGTAAACAATCGTATATCTTACCGCAGGCTTACCGAGTTCAAGAAACCACCTAATACTGGCTAGGCTTCGAGAAGACCGAGCTGCGGAACGATTTCATCTCCAACGGCCGTGCGACCGAGCGAGCGCGGAGCCAGATCGTCGAGAACCGCAGCGAGATCCCACGGCAACTCGTCGCGGCACTCAATGCGCTCCCCCGTCACGGGATGGTCGAACGCCACGCGCCAGGAATGAAGGAACTGCCTGGTCAGGCCCTGGTCGGCGCGCGCATCGCACTTGCCGTAGAGTGGATCGCCCACGCAGGCGTGGTTGATATGACGCATATGCACGCGAATCTGGTGCGTGCGACCGGTAAACAGATGGCACTCAACGAGCGTATAACCATCGTCAAAGCGCGTGGAATCAAAGCGCTCGAGGACTTTAAAGGTCGTAATGGCCTGACGGGCAAAGGGGTCGTCCGAAACCGCCATCTTGACGCGGTCGCGCGTAGAACGGGCGATACCGGTATTGATGGTGCCCTCGTCCATGGCGATGTGCCCGTGGACAAGCGTGATATAGCGGCGGTCGAGCGCACGCGTGCGAATGAGATTTTGAAGCGCGCGCTGGGTGTCGTCGTCTTTTGCCGCGAGCATAAGGCCCGAGGTATCGCGATCCAGGCGATGCACGATGCCGGGGCGGTCCTCACCCTGCACGGTACCAAGATGATCGATACCGCAGTGGTAGACCAAGGCGTTCGCAAGCGTGCCGCTCTCGTGGCCGTGGGCGGGATGGCACACCAGCCCGCGCTGCTTGGAGAGCACAATGAGATAGTCGTCCTCATAGCGAATGTCGAGCGGGATGGCCTCGGGAATCACATCGGTGGGATCGTGCGGCTCGGGCAGGTCGACCGAGATGCGGTCACCGGCGCGTACGGCATACTTTTTTGACAGACAGGTCTCGCCGTTCACGATTACGGCGCCGCCCTCGATCAGATACGCGCAGGCAGAGCGCGTGGGGCAGCCGTCGTTGGCACCCAAAAAGGCGTCGAGACGCTGGCCAGAGCAATCGTCGGCAACAAGAATATGGATGTCGGCCATTAACGATCATTCCTTTCGCGAATCTTGCGGGCACGCTCCCCACGCTGCTTGGCTTTGCGCTTAGCGCGGGCCTCATCACGGGCATTGAGCTCAGCAGTCGCATCGACCTCGCGAGCGGCGGGGCTCAAGAACATGTAACCGATAAGCGCCAGCACAACACCGACCGTAATGCCGATATCGGCCACATTGAAGACGGGAAAGTCGATGAAGGTGGTGGCAATAAAATCGGTCACAAAGCCAAAGGCCAAACGATCGATAGCGTTGCCGATAGCACCGCCCGCGACCATAGCCATGCCCACAACCTCCAAGCGAGCAAGCTGGGGCGCGCGAAGCAAGTACACGGCAATGGCGACAATGACCGCAAGCGCCAGCAAAGCAAACGCAACGCCATGCCCCTCGCCCATGCTAAAGGCAGCACCGATATTGCGGACAAACAGGAAGTCGATCACACCGGGGATAACAGTCACATGCAAAGCGTCGCCCACGGCACGAACCGCAAGCTTGGTCAGCTGATCAAAAAGCAGCACAACCAGCACCACCCCACCAGCAACACCTAACCGCCAGCGCAAAGGCGGCGTCATATCCCCAGCACGACCCAAAGAAATCCCCTACCCTCAAGATCATCGAATTACGTTTAATACAAAGAACTATCTTATATTGCCATACGCAGAACGCACGACATATCCACCAACGCAAGCGAAATAACCAGCTAAAAACGAAAGCGACATTCCGAATAACGGAATGTCGCTTAATAGCTTTCGACTAAAAACGCAAGTCGAAAGAAAGCCTCTAGCTCCAGCAATGGAAACGCCGCGTTATCGTCACCAACAGCGAAAACGTCCCTAAGCGAGCAAGGTGACGTGAAAGAGGAGGGAAGCGTACTTTGGTACGCGACCGACGATTGAACGTCAGATTGCCGCTTAGGGGCGTTTGCAGCGTCGGTAGGTTACGGCGTTCTACGAACGCCGTAACCTACAAAGCATCGGCGCAGCGCTTGCAAATATGAGCATGGCCATTGTACTCGCCAACGGTGGTGCGGTAGTTCCAGCAACGGTCGCAGCACTCGCCCTCGGCAGCATCAATGCATACGGAGAGTTCCTCGCCCTGAGTCAGCTCAACATCGGAGACGATGTAGAACTCGGCCAGGTCGACGGCCTTATCACCGGTCAGCAGCGCGTACATCTCGGCGGGAACGACCGCCTTGACGCGGACCTGCTGGCTCTTAGTGAAGGTGCCGGCAGAACGGGCATCCTCAAGGGCCTTGGTCACGGCGCTACGGAGCTCGAGCGAAGCCTCGAGCACGCCCTCAAACTCATTGGCCTCGTCGACCGTGATGGGCGACTTGTACCAATCGAGCAGCGCGGCGTACTTCTGGTGATCGACGCAGCCGGCGGGCGCATATGCCATGGCCTCGTCGACGGTATAGGACAGGATCGGCTGCAGGT
>JBKTBE010000094.1:0-5863 GCA_046883645.1 Collinsella sp.
CAAGCGCAGCGGTCTGGTGCTCTCCACCGGCGGCGGCGTCGTTACGCGCGACGATAACTACCCGCTGCTGCACCAGAACAGCCAGATTGTGATGCTCAACCGCAAGCTCGACGAGCTCGCCCACAAGGGCCGCCCCATCACCGCCCGCGATGGCATCGATAAGCTGGCCGAACAGCGCATGCCGCGCTACCGTGCCTGGGCCGATTACATCATCGACTCGCGCGACAGCGCCGCCAACACCGCCCAAGCCCTCCTCGACACCCTCTAACCAAAAACCACCACAAAGGGGACAGGCACCTTTGTGGTGGTTTTCCAACCACAAAGGAAGCAACCATGAAAGCACTCGTCATCAACGGCCCCAACCTCAACATGCTCGGCATCCGCGAGCCGGGCATCTACGGCAGCGACAACTACGACCGCTTAGTGCAGATCTGCCAGGAAGCAGGGGCCGCGCAGGGGTTTGACGAGGTCGAGGTCTTCCAGTCCAACCACGAGGGCAGCATCGTCGACAAGATCCAGGAGGCCTACGGCAAGGTCGACGGCATCGTCATCAACCCGGCAGCCTACACACATACGAGCGTGGCGATCCTCGACGCCCTCAAGGCCGTCGCTATCCCCGCCGTCGAGGTCCACATCAGCGCCGTCGAGACCCGCGAGGACTTCCGCCAAGTGAGCTACGCACGCCTAGCCTGCTTCGCCACCATCACCGGCGAAGGCCTCCAAGGCTACGCTCACGCGCTGGAGCTGCTGAAAAAGCATCTGGAAAAGTAAAATGCCAACCCCAACAAACAGCAGCGGCTTGCTCGCGCTCGGCTTCAGCAGCATACAAGATGAAAAAAGCCCAGACCACCAAGCGGTCCGGGCTTAATAAACGATGGTGCTCCATGGCGGATTCGAACCGTCGACCTTGGGATTAGAAGTCCCCTGCTCTATCCAACTGAGCTAATGGAGCAAATAACCGCACGCCAAAGCAAGCGCAAGCCTGTCAGGCGCAAATAATTATAACCTAGTTGAACTGCTCACGGTACGCCTTGCAGACCTCATCGACCGGGCCGTCCATGCGAAGGTCACCCTTCTCAATCCAAACGGCACGCTGGCAGATGCGCTCAACCTGCTCCATGGAGTGCGAAACGAACAGAACCGTCACTTCGCCGCTCTGGATAAAGTGCTGGATGCGGGCCTCGCACTTCTGCTGGAAGAACACATCACCGACGGACAACGTCTCGTCAACGATCAGAATATCGGGCTCGGTAATCGTCGCGATTGCAAAGGCGATACGCGCCACCATGCCCGAGGAGAAGTTCTTGAGCGGCATATCGACAAAGTTCTGCAGCTCAGCGAATTCGATAATGCCGTCAAAGTTGGCGTCGATGAACTCCTTGGTATAGCCGAGCAGGGCGCCGTTCAGATAGATGTTCTCGCGGGCGGTCAGCTCGGGGTCAAAGCCGGCGCCAAGCTCAATCAGCGGCGCGATGTTACCGTGCACCTTAACGCTGCCCTCGCTAGGCTCAAGAACGCCAGCGATAATCTTGAGCATCGTAGACTTGCCGGAGCCATTGGTGCCGACCAGACCCACAACCTCGCCGCGATGAATATCAAACGAGATGTGCTTAAGCGCCCTAAACTCCTCAAAGAACAGCTCGTGCTTGGCAAGCTTAATGAAGTACTCCTTGAGGTTGGTCAGCGACTCGGACGCCATGTTAAAGATCATGGTGACGTCGTCGACCTCGACAGCCAGAGGCTGCTCGCTGTAATCAACAACAGATTCAGTCATCACAGCACTCCTTAGATGTAGAGGATAAATTTGCGCTCGGACTTATGGAACACGGTATAGCCAATAATAAGCGCAAGAACCGCCCAAGCGACGCACATACCAAACGTCATAAGCGAGGGCGTAGTCTGGAACAGGAAGATATCGCGCATAAACTGCAGGTAGTTGAACATGGGGTTCGCATACATCAAGATACGCACGAGATGCGGCATTTGCGCAATATAGTCAGTCGTCCAGAAGATGGGCGTAATGTAAGTCCACGCCGTAATGACGACGCTCCACAGATGCATAACGTCGCGGAAGAAGACCGTAAGGGCAGAGAGCATCATGCCCAGGCCCATGCAGAAGCACATAAGCAGCAGCAGGCAAACCGGCAACAGAATCAGGTGCCAAGAAGGCATAACGCGGAACCACAGCATGACGATGGCGACGGCGACCAGCGAGAAGGCAAAGTTGACCAGCGAGAAGAGCACCTTCTGCACCGGGAAAACCCAGCGGTGCACCTTAACCTTCTTGAGCAGAGGGGCAGCGCCCACGATCGACGTCAGGGCCTGGTTAGTAGACTCAGACATGACGGCAAAGGTGATGTTACCCACGATCAAGTACAGCGGGTACATCTCGGGCGTCATTGAGCCATTGCGGCCCTGGCCAAAAATCGTCGAGAACACGATGGCCATGACGATCATCATCAGCAGCGGGTTGAGCACCGACCATGCGACGCCCAGAACGCTACGGCGATACTTGATCTTAAAATCCTTGGTAACCAGCTGACGAAGGATAAACGCGTCCTTCTCAAATTCGTTCTTAGCAAACGTCGCAGGCAGACTGCGAGTTTCTTGTTGCTTTGTCTGATCCGACACGGATGCAACTCCTTTACTCGTAATCGTTGACAAACGAACAGTATAGACCCGACGGCCATGCAAACGATTCGCGCAACAAAACTGGAGAACTAACCCACATCTTAGGATGCCAGGCCCAAACGGCTATACTTTCTAGGATTGAATGTAAAGGAGCATTAAGTGAATTCTGAATCCATCGCCGTCATCATCCCTTGCTACAACGAAGCGCTCACGATCGGCAAAGTCATCGACGACTTTCACCGCGAGCTTCCGCAGGCGACGGTCTATGTCTATGACAACAACTCGTCGGACGATACCTCACGCATTGCCACCGAGCACGGCGCCACAGTCCGCTTTGAGCCTCGTCAGGGAAAGGGCAACGTGTGCCGCCAGATGTTTCGCGATATCGACGCCGATTGCTACCTGATGGTCGACGGAGACGACACCTACACCGCCGAGGCGGCCAAGGCCCTCTGCGAGCCCATCCTTAACGGCACGGCCGACATGACCGTAGGCGATCGCCTTTCCAACGGCACCTACGCCGAGGAGAACAAGCGTGCCTTCCACGGCTTTGGCAATAATCTGGTCCGCGCCATGATCAAGTGGATCTATGGCTACAGCTTCGATGACGTCATGACAGGCTACCGCGCCATGAGCCGCCCGTTCGTTAAAACCTTCCCAGTGCTTTCCGAGGGCTTTCAGATCGAAACCGAGCTCTCGATCCACGCCGTCGACCACCGCTGGCGCATCAAAGATGTGCCCATCGAGTACCGCGACCGTCCCGAGGGTTCCGAGTCCAAACTCAACACCGTGAGCGACGGCATTAAAGTCGTTGCGATGATCGGCACGCTGTTCAAGGACTATCGCCCGCTGAAGTTCTTCAGCCTCGTTGCGCTTCTGTTCGCGGTATTCGGCCTCGCCCTGGGCATGCCCATCGTTGTCGAATATTTCCAGACCGGCCTCGTCCCGCGCTTCCCCACCGCTATGCTCGCCGCCTCGTTTATGTTCCTGTGCGGCCTGAGCCTTGCGACCGGCTTCATCCTAGATTCTGTAGCAAAGGTCGAAAAAAAGCAGTGGGAGGTCAACGTGTACAGCAAATACGCCTACGACGACCAGCCCGGCCACCCTACTTCCATGCCAAGCGAGAGGTAGATCTTCCGCAAAATACTATTGGCACCACTGCGCAGATAGCCACCAACAAGAAAAGCCGCCGTTAAAGAACGGCGGCTTTTACTCTCGAAAAGTTAATAGCGGCTAGAGCGTCTTGATGTACTCCCCCAGCTCTTCCTCCCAGTCGCATGTGGAAGCCGGCAGCCTCGAGCTTGACAGGTCGAGCGGAGTGACCGGGCGCGGGGCACGGGCCCGGCGCTCGCAAGAGTCGGCGGTCGATACCGCACGACCCGTCCCGTTGCCGTTGGGGCCTGAAGACGGCGCGGCGATATGCCCAGGACTTGACGGTGCCGATTGGTGCAGTCGTAGGTGCCGTAGGGCGGCGTCCCCAGCACGTGGAAGATACCACCATGGGTCGGCGTGGGACACGGTCACGTCGTCAACGACCGTGACTGCTCGAGCCCGTCCTCGGGGTGGCGACGCGGCGGACAGGCCCCATCGTCTTGACGAGTTGCGGCCCTCGCCGATGACCCAGCTGAGCGATGATGTAGGGCGGGGACCTTTACGGCGATGCGCCGGCGGCCCGGTCTGTAGACGACAGCGGGCTGAGGGGCTCGTCCCGCGCACCTCGGCGGGCCGTCGAAGACGGTCGCTGGACACGTGGACGAGGGTGATCCCGTGATCAGAGCATGTGCGGGCGAGGAGGGCGGGGCCGGTCGCGTTGGCCTTCCAGGCGGTCGCGCGGCCCTCGGCGGTCTCCGCCCTATCCACGGCGGTGTAGGCGCCGCAGTTGATCACGGTGCCGTAGAGCGACCAGTCGTACTGTGTGTAGGCGTCCGGGTCTGACATATCGAAGGTGTCGATGTCGCAGAAGTCGAAGTCCTTGGCGACGCCGCGCTCCTCCGCCAGCGCGCGCACCGCGCGGCCCAGCTGGCCGTTGCAGCCGGTGACGAGCGTCCTCTTGGGCGCCATGGGGACGACGTCCTTGAGCATCGGGTGGTTGAGGTCGGCCTCGGAGACGGTGGCCCGGTCCAGCGGGATGGGCCACTGGATGTTAAGCTCCGGGTCGGCGAGGTTCACGAAGGTGTAGGTCCTCTTGAGCTCCAGCGACCAGTGGGCGTCCACCAGGTAGGTGTAGGCGGTGCCGTCCTCCAGGGCCTGGAAGGAGTTGCCCACGCCGCGCGGGACGTAGATGGCCCTGCTCGGGTCGAGCCTGCAGGTGAACACCTTGCCGAAGGTCTCGCTGCCCTCGCGCAGGTCCACCCAGGCGCCGAATACGCTGCCGCGGGCCACCGAGATGAACTTGTCCCAGGGCTCGGCGTGGATGCCGCGGGTGACGCCGCGGCTGTCGTTGTAGGAGATGTTGTTCTGGACGACGCGGAGGTCCGGGATGCCCAGGGCGGTCATCTTGGCGCGCTGCCAGTTCTCCTTGAACCAGCCGCGCGAGTCGCCGTGGACGGCGAGGTCGACGACCTTGAGGCCCTCGATTCCGGTCTCGGCGACGGAGAGGTCCTTCTCGAATGCGATGTCTGCCATGTGGGAAAAGCTCCTATCGAAGAGGTTGGGTAACCGGGGGCGCCCGCGCGGGGCCGCAGGGTCATCCCCATGCCCTGCGGCCCCGCGCGGGCGCCCCGCGGCGCGGTTCGCCGGGATGCGGTCTTACTGGCCCTGGGCCCTGTACCTGGCCTCGGTGGCCTCCTTGGCCGGGCGCCACCAGGACTCGTTCTCGACGTACCAGTCGATGGTCTGCTTCAGGCCCTCGGCGAAGTCGGTGTGCGCCGGCCTCCAGCCCAGCTCGCGCTGGAGCTTCGTGCTGTCGATGGCGTAGCGGCGGTCGTGGCCGGGACGGTCGGCGACCCAGTCGAAGTCCTCGGGGTCGCGGCCCATGGCCTCGAGGATCATGCGCAGGACCGTGATGTTGTTCTTCTCGCCGTCGGCTCCGATGAGGTAGGTCTCCCCCATCTCGCCCTTCGTGAGGATGTCCCAGACGGCCGAGGAGTGGTCCTCGGTGTGGATCCAGTCGCGGACGTTCTCGCCGCGGCCGTAGAGCTTGGGGCGCACGCCGTCGACGATGTTGGTGATCTGCCTGGGGATGAACTTCTCCACGTGCTGGTAGGGGCCGTAGTTGTTGGAGCAGTTGGAG
>JBKTBE010000095.1:0-5836 GCA_046883645.1 Collinsella sp.
CCTTGCTGGTAGACGTCGTCGGTGGTCACGCGGGTGCCAAAGCCGATGGAGGCGAGGATGGCCGTCTTGCTGGCGGCATCGAAGCCGTCGACGTCGGCGGACGGATCGGCCTCGGCATAGCCCTTGGCCTGGGCATCGGCGAGCACATCGGCGTAATCGGCGCCCTCGGCGTCCATACGCGACAGGATGTAGTTGGTGGTGCCGTTGAGGATGCCGGCGATGGTCAGGATCTTGTTGCCCACCAGGTCGTGCTCGAGCGTGCTGACGATGGGGATACCGCCGCCGCAGCTGGCCTCGCACTTGATCTGCACGCCGCACTCGCGCGCTTTCTCGGCAAGCGTCTCGACATGACGGCCGAGCAGGGCCTTGTTGGCGGAGACGACGTGCTTGCCGTTCTCGAAGGCCGTGGTGAAGATCTCGGTCGCGGGATGCTCGCCACCGATCAGCTCGACGACGATGTCGACGGCGGGGTCGGTGACGACATCGTGCCAGTCGCTCGTAAAGGCCTCGCGCTCAATACCGGCGGCTTCGGCCTGCTCCCAGGCAAGCGCACAGGCGCGGGTTAGCTTAAGGTCGATGCCGTAGGCGGCCAGGTACTCATCGTGGTGGCTCTTAATCAAGCGGGCCACGCCGCCGCCGACGGTTCCCAGACCGATCAGGCCGACGTTCACGGTGCGCAGGGATTCGCTCATAGATAGCTCCTTCGTGCATCTGTATGGATGATTGACCAGTTAAGGTTGAGTGCATTCTAGCGTGAACCGAGGGCGCGTGCTTGCCAGGCAACAGGAGCCGCATAAAACGCTACCCCCGAAACGCTGCGGAAACATTGGAAACACGCTCGCTACAAACGAACTCCCGTAACAAACTGTCAACGTTTGGGCCATAAGGTTTGCCCTGTACCGCAAGACGGCCGCACCGCGGCCAGCGAAAAGGGGGACACCATGTTCAGCATCAACAGCACACTCAGCCGTAGGAACTTCCTTGCCGGCGCCGCCGCGCTCGGCAGCACCGTCGCGCTTGCCGGCTGCTCCTCGGGTGGCTCGGATGGCGGCTCCGCTGATGACGGCAAGTCTTTCAAGATCGGTGTCATCGGCCCTCTGACCGGCGCCGCGGCAACCTATGGCGTCTCGGCCGAGAAGGGCGCTAAGCTCGCTGCCAAGGATTTCTCGACCAAGGACCTCAAGCTCTCGCTTAAGTCCGAGGACGACGTCGCCGACGGCGAGAAGGCCATCAACGCCTTCAATACCCTGTGCGACTGGGGCATGCAGGCGCTCGTCGGCCCCGTCACCACCGGTGCCGCCGTTGCCGTCTCGGGCGAGATTGCCGACGACATGCTCATGGTCACGCCTTCTGCATCGTCGCTCGACGTCACCAAGGACAAGACCACGGTCTTCCAGGTCTGCTTCACCGACCCCACCATGGGCACGAGCGCTGCGAAGTTCTTGGCCGAGAAGTACGCAGACGCCAAGATCGCCCTGTTCTACAACTCCGGCGATACGTACAGCTCGGGCGTTGCCGATGCATTCGCCGAGCAGGCCAAGGAGTCCAAGCTCGATATCGTCGATACCGAGACCTTTAAGGACGATTCTTCCACGAGCTTTACCAACCAGCTGACCAAGGCCAAGGAGGCCGGCGCCACGCTCATCTTTGCGCCGATCTACTACACGCCGGCGTCCGTCCTGCTCAAGAACGCCAAGGACATGGGCTATGACATGACGCTCATGGGCACCGACGGCATGGACGGTCTGCTCTCCGTCGAGGGCTTCGACACCTCGCTTGCCGAGGGCGTGCTGCTCATGACCCCGTTCTCCGCTGACGACGAGAAGAACGCCGACTTCGTCAAGGCATACAAGGAGGAGTACGACGAGACCCCCAACCAGTTTGCCGCCGACGCCTACGACTGTGTCCATGCGATCGCCGAGGCTATCGACAAGGCCGGCATCGACACGACGGCCGACGGTGCCGACATTGCCGCCGACCTTGCCAAGGCCATGCGCAAGATCAAGATCGATGGCCTGACCGGCGAGCTCACCTGGAACGACGAGGGCCAGGTCGAGAAGCCCGCTACGGCCTATGTGATTCAGGACGGCAAGTACATGGCGGCTTAGGCGCGTATAAAAGGCAACCGGTGGGGCTGTTATATTCAGCCAGAGGACGCTTGTAACAGAATGGAAACATTACTTTCACACAATAAAGTGGCAAACTTGTATAAAGTGATAGAAATACGCAGAATTATGGATATAGCGACAAATCCAAAGAAAAGTAGAAATAATCGCCACTTTTCTTAACTAAAGCGTCTACTATTTTGCGAACGCCGAACACGGCGAAGGATGGCCTGTCGGGTAACCGAAACCCGACGAGATTTGAGAGGAGAGCCGCATGTCGAGCCTCACCGGTAAGTCATTGAACCCTGTTATGAATCGCAGGAGCGTTATCGCGAGCGCAGCAGGTCTGGGGGCGATGTCCATTCTAGCTGGCTGCTCCTCCAACGGCGGCGATAGCGGTTCCGCTTCGAGCGACGCTTCGTTTAAGATCGGTACCATCGGCCCGCTGACCGGTGCAAATGCCTCCTATGGCAAGTCCGTTACTCAGGCCGTCGAGCTTGGCTGCAAGGATTTCTCGACCAAGGAACTTCCGCTTGCCAGCAAGGCCGAGGACGATCAGGCCGACGGCGAGAAGGCCGTCAACGCCTTTAATAATCTTCTGGACTGGGGTATGCAGGCCCTCGTCGGCCCGACCACCACGGGTGCATCGGTTGCCGTTGCCGCTGAGTGCGGCAAGGACCCCGAGACGTTCATGATCACCCCGTCCGCGTCTTCCGAGGACGTCACCAAGGGCAAGGATTGCGTCTTCCAGGTTTGCTTTACCGACCCCAACCAGGGCGTCAACGCTGCCAAGTTCCTGGCTCAGAAGTATGCGGACGAGAAATTCGTGCTCTTCTATAACTCCGGCGACGCCTATTCTTCGGGCATCGCGGATGCCTTTAAGGCCCAGGCCGCTGAGTCCAAGCTCGAGATCGTTGACGAGGAAACCTTTAAGGACGACTCTTCCACGAGCTTCACCAACCAGCTCACCAAGGCCAAGCAGGCCGGCGCCACCATGATCTTCGCGCCGATCTACTACACGCCGGCGTCTGTCCTGCTCAAGAACGCCAAGGACATGGGCTACGACGTCAAGATGATGGGCTGCGACGGCATGGACGGCATCCTGGGTGTGGAGGGCTTCGACACCTCCCTTGCCGAGGGCCTGCTGCTCATGACCCCGTTCTCTGCCGACGACGAGAAGAACGCCGACTTCGTCAACGCCTATAAGGACGCTTATGGTGATACCCCCGACCAGTTTGCCGCCGACGCCTACGACGGCGTGCACGCTGTGGTCGAGGCTCTCAAGGAGGCCGGCCTGGGCGTCGACGCCGACCCGACCGAGGTCGCCGAGAAGCTGCCCGAGGCCATGCTCAAGATCACCGTTGACGGTCTGACCGGCAAGCTTTCCTGGAATGACAAGGGCCAGGTCCAGAAGGACCCCACGGCGTACGTCATCACCGACGGCAAGTACGTACAGGCCTAATAGGCCGCCTTACATAGAGCGGTTTTGATCCCAAGCAGGGGAGGTTTTGGCCTTCCCTGCTTGCTTGGTATCTAGGGACGATGTAACGTCCCTGTTTCATACATCAACTGGAAACCTATTCGAAAGGGGGATGTGGAACATGACGGTCTTTATCCAATACCTGGTCAACGGCCTGTCCATGGGCAGCGTCTACGCCATCATCGCGTTGGGCTACACCATGGTCTACGGTATCGCCAAGATGCTGAACTTCGCTCACGGCGACGTCATCATGGTCGGTGCCTATGTCTCGTTCTGCGCCACGTCGTATCTCGGCCTCCCGGGCTGGGCTTCTGTAATTCTCTCTTGTGCGGTCTGCACGGTTCTCGGTGTTCTCATCGAGGGCCTGGCTTACAAGCCGCTGCGCCAGGCGGGACCGCTGGCCGTTCTGATCACGGCCATCGGCGTGTCCTACTTCCTGCAGAATGCCGCCCAGCTCCTGTGGGGCGCCACGCCCAAGAACTTTACTTCGCTCGTCACCTTCCCGGTGCCGGAGTTCTTGGCCAAGTACAACGTGAGCGCCGTCTCGCTCGTCACCATCGTCGCCTGCCTGGTTATCATGGCCGGCCTGGTGTTCTTTACGGGTAAGACCAAGATGGGCAAGGCCATGCGTGCCGTTTCGGAGGACAAGGCCGCCGCTCAGCTCATGGGCATCAACGTCAACCGTACCATTTCGATGACGTTCGCCATCGGCTCCGCCCTTGCCGCCATCGCCGGCGTGCTGCTGTGCTCCTATTCGCCGGTGCTGCAGCCCACGACGGGCGCCATGCCCGGCATCAAGGCCTTCGACGCCGCTGTCTTCGGTGGCATCGGCTCCATCCCCGGCGCCTTTGTCGGTGGCATTCTCATCGGCATCATCGAGGCAATGGCACAGGCCTACATTTCCACGAGCCTTGCCAACTCCATCGTCTTTGGTGTTCTGATCATCGTCCTGCTCGTCAAGCCTGCCGGCCTCTTGGGCAAGTACGTCCCCGAGAAGGTGTAGGTGAGCGTTATGAAGTTCCTTAAAGACAAGCAGACGCGTCACGACTTTGTCACGTACGCCATGTGCATCGTGGCCTTCGCCATCGTGTTCTTTATGCAGTCCAACCACATGATCCCGCGCATGATCGCCGGTCAGCTGGTTCCCATCACGGCCTACATCGTCATGGCCATCTCGCTTAACCTCGTCGTCGGCATCGCGGGCGACCTGTCGCTGGGCCACGCGGGCTTTATGAGCGTCGGTGCCTACACGGGCATCGTCACCGCGGTCGCCCTCGAGAGTGCCGTTCCCTCCGATCCGGTGCGCCTTATCATCAGCATCGTGGTCGGTGCTATCGCCGCAGCCATCCTGGGCTTCTTGATCGGCATCCCGGTCCTTCGCCTGAGCGGCGACTACCTGGCCATCGTGACGCTGGCCTTTGGCGAGATCATCAAAGAGATCGTCACCTGCCTTATCGTGGGAGTCGACTCCCGCGGCCTGCACGTGATCTTTAACATCACGGGCAACTCCACGATCGACGACCTGCACCTGCTCGAGGACGGAACCGCCATCATCAAGGGCGCCCAGGGCGCCTCGGGCGTGTCGACGTATTCGACCTTCCTCGCCGGTGCCATCCTGGTCATGGTCGCGCTCGTGATCGTGCTCAACCTGGTTCGCAGCCGTACCGGCCGCGCCATCATGGCCGTGCGCGATAACAAGATCGCTGCCGAGTCTGTGGGCATCTCCGTCACCCAGTACCGCATGATCGCCTTCGTGGTTTCCGCTGCCCTCGCCGGTGCTGCCGGAGCTCTGTTCGGCGGTAACTTCTCGCAGCTTTCCGCTACTAAGTTCGACTTCAATACGTCCATCCTCATTCTGGTGTTCGTGGTCCTGGGCGGCCTGGGCAACATGCGCGGCTCCGTTATCGCCGCGGCGCTGCTCACGGTGCTCCCCGAGCTGCTCCGCCAGTTCTCGGACTACCGCATGCTCATCTACGCCATCGTGCTGATTCTGGTCATGATCTTTACCAACAACCCGCAGCTTAAGGCGTTCTTCGCACGCATTAAGGACCGCTTTGCTCCCAAGAAGGAGGTGGCAGCCGATGCCCAGTAAGTTTGAGTTCAACAAGGGCAAGATGGTTCCGTATCCGTCTGGCGCCATCGTTCCCGACCGCGACCTGGGCGAGCGCCCGGCGCTCGAGTGCATCCACCTGGGCATTGAGTTCGGTGGCCTTAAGGCAGTCGACGAATTTAGCCTGACTATCGGTAAGAC
>JBKTBE010000096.1:0-5780 GCA_046883645.1 Collinsella sp.
ACGGCGAGTTAGCCGGCAGGTCGGCATGTCAATCCTGGTCTAACAGAGCCTTAAAAAATCATTTTGGTGACGCGCGGCGGAAGACCAGTCTTTTTTGGGACGAGAAAATGATTTTTTAATCCCCGTCCCAGAAAAATCATCGCCAGAGTAGTTATTCGCAAAGGCGCATAGCCTCCTGCACGGCGCCGTATAGGTTAGCGTCGTTGCCCAGCTCTGCCGCCTTGACCTGCGGTACAGGGATGCCGGCGAGAATGCCCTCATAGCCCTCAAGCGCCGCGGGCATCTGGTCGCGAAGCGCGTCGATAAGTTCGGGGTGGCACGAAATGCCGCCCGCAATCACAAACACCTCGGGGTCGAGCACCGCCTGTAGGTTTACGAGCATGGCGTCGAACGTGCGCGCATAGCGGTCAAGCGCGCGCTTCGCCGCCTCATCGCCAGCCTCAACCCACTCAAAAACGCGGCGGCCGTCCACCGTGCCATCGGCAGGTAAGTCCTTCTCGGCCACGACGAGATCGCGCAGCGCACGCCAGCCGCCTGTGCTCGAAAACATTCTGTCCCCGGACGCCGGCTGCCTCACGTCGTTGCGCAGAAAGCTAAACTCACCTGCAAAGCCATGTGCGCCGCGAAGCACGCGGCCATCGATAACGATGCCGCCGCCGATGCCGGTGCCGATAGCGAGCACGACGCCAGTGCGGCATCCGCGAAGGGCGCCCGCTGCGTACTCGCCGAGCGCGCAGCATTTTCCGTCGTTGTTGACCGCCACCGGCATGTCAAACCGCTCGCGCAGCAACTTTCCCAGCGGACAGCCGTCCATGTAGGTAAGCGCGCCGCCGCGATGGATGGTGCCGTCCGCGTCATCCTCATAGATGCCGCCGGGTGCACTCACGCCCACGGCGGACACGCGATCGCGATACGGTTCGATAAGACCGGTCAGGGCCTCGACCGCTTCGTCTGCCGTAGCAAAATCGGTCGGCAGGCCGCCGCGCTCGCGGATGGAAAAATCCTCGCCCAGCACGGCCCACTTAACTGCCGTGCCGCCCACGTCGATGCCAAAATACTCTTTCATGCTGCCTCCGCTTCTGCGCCGATACGTCAATATCGGCAGACCATCCCGTCCATGCAAACACAGAGAATTCCAGACAAGGCCAAGTATTTGGTTAACGGTCGCTTTTAGACTGTAAACGGAGTTTAATCTGTTTACAGCAGCTAGTTCTATAAATTACGCAATTATGCACTCATTTGGAACGATGCAATTTATCTTTTTTAGCCCCCAAGGTAGCTAAAAAGCCCCGTCCCAAATTAGCTACTTGAGACGGGGTGTAGGAAGCACTTAGCCCAAGACGTGAGCCATGCGTGCCTTGAACTCCGCGAGGAAGCGCGGGGCGTCCACGGTTAGCGCCACAAGGGCGCTCTTGTCCGGGTCGGCCACGCGGCGCTCGTCGCAGATGGTGCGGCCACGATACTCGCCGAGCAGGTCAACGCGCAGGTTGCAGCCGAGTGCGCCCACGAGCGTGGGGTCGATCGCCACGGCAACGGCTAGCGGATCGTGCAGCGCACAGCCGCCAAGATAAGGCGCGTTCATCTCGTATGAGCCAATGTAGTGCTCGACCATGCCTGCAAACGCGCAGCCCGCCATGGTGCCCGAACCCGTCCAGCCGGCGATATCGCGGCGCGTCAGCACCACACGGTGCGTCACATCCAACCCCACCATGGTGAGCTTGCGGCCCGAGCGCAGCACGGCATCGGCGGCCTCGGGGTCGCTTGCCATGTTGGCCTCGGCGCCCGCGCTCACGTTGCCGGGCACGGTAAGGGCGCCGCCCATCACAACCACGCGGCCGATAGACATCATCGCCGCCGCATCGCGCTCAAGAGCAAGCGCCAAGTTTGAGAGCGGGCCGGTCGCCACGTAGACCAAATCGGGGCCATAGGTGCGTGCGGCATCGATCAGATAATCGACCGCCGCATTGCCATCGGCCGACGTCGCCCCAACCGGCTCATACGGCGATGCAGGCACGCTCGCGCCGCCAATGCCGTTTTTACCATGGATGAGCGTGGTGGACGCCGGCGGCGTATAGGGCTCGGTCGCCTTGATGGGTCGGTCGGCGCCCAGGTACACCGGCACCTCGGGGCGACCCAGCAGGTCGAGCACGGCCAGGCAGTTATGCGCCGACTGGTCTACGCGCACGTTGCCAAAGCACGTGGTAATGCCCACGAGCTCCACCTCGGGGCTCGCGATGGCATAGGCGAGCGCCATGGCGTCGTCCACGCCCATATCCAAATCAAGGATCAGCTTCTTGGTTGCCATTGTTCTACTCCGCTTCTCCGTCTAAACCGTCTAAACCAAACTTACGCTCAACTTCGGCGCGCGTGGGAATCGATTGCTGAGCACCCAGGCGCGATACCGTCACTGCCGAGGCGCGAGCGCCTGCGACCATGCACTCAAAAAGGGGCAAGCCCTGCAGCCGAGCCGCCGCAAGTGCGCCGATAAACGTATCGCCGGCGGCCGTCGTGTCGACCACCTCGCTAGAGAGCGCCGGCATGCGTAGCAGCCCTCCATCATCGCCGAGCGTAACCGATCCGGATCCGCCCAGTGTGATAACCGCGGCACCGGCGCCCTTAGCGAGCAAGGCCTTAAGCGCGGCCACGCAGCTCGCGTCATCCGTGGGCAAGATGCCCGTCAGCACCTGGCACTCGGTCTCGTTGGGACAAACCAAGTCGACCGCAGGCCACGCTCCCGCCGGCAGGTCGCAGGCGGGCGCCGGATTAAAGACCGTATAGAACCCCAACCCGTGGGCGCAAGAGAGCGCCGCAGCCGTTGCCATCAGGTCGCATTCGCCCTGGGCGATAAAGACGCCGCCGGCAGCCGGGGCGAGGTCGCAGATATCGGCGTCAAGCTCGTCAGCCACCAGATAGCGCAGCGCGCAGGCCACGTCCTCGCCCGAAAGCGCATGGTTGGCGCCTGGCGACAACACGATGCGGTTGTCGTTCTCGCAGCGAATGATAGTCGCGGTGCCAGTCTCCACGTCGTCGCGACGCGCCACGAACTCAACGCCCACGCCGGCATCTTGAAGCCCCGCCACCAGTGCGTCGCCAAATGCATCGCGCCCGACGGCGCCGATCATGCACGTGCGCGCGCCCATGCGCGCGGCGGCCACAGCCTGATTGGCACCCTTGCCGCCGGCGTTGGTGATAAAACCGCTGCCGCCGACAGTCTCGCCCGCACGCGGCATGCGCTCACACGCCACCGAAAGGTCCATGTTCATGCTGCCGAACACCGCAACGATGCCGCGATCTGCCATGGAAACCTCCTCGTCTGCGGGCTTTATGCCCACCGTCGGCCGTCAATCGTATGCTTTCGCACTCTATAACTTTAGTTCACTTTGATGTGAACGCACGCTTGAGGTTGCGCCAGCAGCAAGCATTCACAGGAGCGGGCAGCTACAATGGATACGTGCTGATTTTTCTCGTCATTGGATGATGTTTTATGGAACAATTCCCGCAATCGAGCTCACGCGGCCCGCGCCGCGCGCCCGATAACCAGGCGCCGCACGAACGCCCGCGCACCGAGCGCCGCACCGGCGAGCCGCGTCGTGCCGCGAGCCCCCATCGTGTGCCCACCAACAAAGCGGACCATGCCAGCGCCGCCACCGCGGACCAGACGCCCACTCGTCCCAAATCTCGTTACATTCCCGCGCTCGACGGCCTGCGCACGCTCGCCGTTGTCGCGGTGGTGCTCTATCACCTCAACCTCACGTGGGCGCAGGGCGGCCTGCTCGGCGTCACGATCTTCTTTGTGCTTTCGGGCTATCTGATCACGCGCCTGCTGCTCAACGAAGTCGCCAAGACCGGACGCATCGACCTCAAGAGCTTCTGGATTCGCCGCATCCGCCGTCTGTTCCCCGCCGTAGTGACCGTCGTGGTGGTGACGTGCGCGCTGTGCACGATCTTTAACCACGTGATGCTCACCAAGATGCGTCCCGACATCCTGCCGTCGCTGCTGTTCTTCAACAACTGGTGGCAGATCGCCCAGGACGTCTCGTACTTCAACGCCCTGGGCGACCCCTCGCCGCTCACGCACTTTTGGTCGCTCGCCATCGAGGAGCAGTTCTATCTGGTTTGGCCGCCGCTGCTGCTTGCCATGGTATCCATGCACATGAGCAAGCCCAACACGCGCCGCGTGGTTCTGGGCTTGGCTGCCGTCTCCGCCATTGCCATGATGGTGCTCTACAATCCCGCCGCCGACCCCAGCCGCGTGTACTACGGCACCGACACCCGTGTGTTCTCGCTGCTGCTGGGCGCCTGGATGGCCTTTATCCCCGATCGCGATCTGGCGCCCGTGCGCCTCGCACATCG
This sequence comes from Collinsella sp., assembly GCA_046883645.1. Lineage (GTDB taxonomy): Bacteria > Actinomycetota > Coriobacteriia > Coriobacteriales > Coriobacteriaceae > Collinsella. The sequence goes on from JBKTBE010000096.1 coordinate 4,354, forward strand.
TCTGGGGCTCGACCGCCTGGTTGGCGCCGCCAAGCACGGCAAGAATGCCGAGGACAAACAGGGCACGAAGGCCGACAACGTAGCCGAGACTGCCCCAACCCAGCCGAGCGCGCTCGTACGCTTTTGGTCCTCGCCCGCGTCCATCGATGTGTTGGGCGTCGCGGGCCTGGTTGGCCTTGCCGCCATGGTCGCATTCACCAACGGCTACACGGCGTTCCAGTATCGCGGCGGCACGCTGCTGTGCTCCATCCTTACGCTCATGGTCATCTCGGCCTGCGTGCAGCCCCAAGGTCTGGTCGCCCGCGCGCTATCCGCCGAGCCGCTCGTGTGGGTTGGCAAGCGCTCGTACAGCATCTACTTATGGCACTATCCGCTGTTGCTGCTCATGAACCCGGTCGCCAACATCAACGATACGCCCTGGTGGCAGTACATTTTGCAGGTACTGCTGGTGGTCGCCGTGGCCGAATGTTCCTATCGCTTTATCGAGACGCCGTTTAGGAAGGGCGCCTTCGGACGCACCGTCTCCGAGTTCCGCGATGGCACCACCACGCCTGCCAATTGGGTGCGCGCGCATATTCCCGTTTGCGCCTCCTGCGCTGTCGTACTGGTCGTTGCACTGGGCGGCTTGGTCTTTGTGCCCGAGACGTCTGCGCTCAGCGGCGAAGGTGCCGAAGTCCTCAACAAAGAAGCCAAAAACGCCACGCCCAAGGACCAGCAAGCGGCAGACGACACCGACAAGGACAACGACGGCTTCGCGGACGGCTCCTATGACCTGCTGATGATCGGTGACTCCGTGTCACTGCGCGCCGTGGACTCCTTTGATGGCGTGTTCCCGCACAGCCACATCGATGCCGAAAAGGGCCGCCAGTTTGATGCGGGCCGCGCGACATTTGAGGGCTATCTCCAGCAGAACCTTGCCGGCAAGATCGTGGTCTTTGCCCTGGGCACCAACGGCTTGGTAACCGACGACCAGATCGACGCCATCATGGCCGATGCAGGAGATAAGCGTATTGTGGTGTTTGTGAACACGCGCAGCCCGCAGCCGTGGGTTGGCTCTACCAACCAGGCCATCGCCAACACCGCTACGCGCTACAAGAACGTACGCGTTATCGACTGGTACGGATACAGTGCCAACCGCAACGACCTGTTCGATGGCGATGGCACGCATCTATCGACCACTGGCGTGACTGAGTACCTCAACTTGATCCACGACGCCGTTAAGAAGGACCTGCCCGTGCACCCCGAGGACCACGTCAACGACCCGCAGCCGGCAGCGGTCAAGTCCGCCACCGACGCACTCGTCAACGCACTCGCCTTCAAGCCGCACAAGCTGGGTACCGACAAGTAATCTGGCAGTTAGGGACGTTCCTTTTAATATGAGCAGGACATTGTCAAGAGGCAAAATCGGGCCTGGCCCCAACGATATG
>JBKTBE010000097.1:0-5704 GCA_046883645.1 Collinsella sp.
CCATCTGGCACGTGGTGCTCAAGTCCGCCATGCCCTCGCTCATGACCGCAGTCATCCTTGGCATGACCCGCGCCTTTGGCGAGACGCTCGCCGTGCGCATGGTCATTGGCGGCATCGAGGCCATGCCGACGTCGCTGCTGTCGCCGGCGTCTACCATCACCACCACGCTCACCACGTCCATGGCGGTCTATGCCGAGGGCTCGGCCCAGGACGACATCCTGTGGGCGCTCGGCCTGCTGCTGATGGGCATGAGCCTCATCTTTATCCTGATCATCCATCTCATTGGCCGCAAGGGGGCGAAGGCTCGTGGCTAGCACGCGCATCCATATCGACGAGGCGAGACTCGGGCGTGTCCAAAGGCAAGACCGTATCGCCACGGGCGTGCTGACGGCGATTGTCGCCATCGTCATGCTTATCGTCGTCTCCATGGTGGCCTACATCCTGTTCGAGGGTATCTCGACGCTGTTCCAGCCGGGCTTTCTCACGCAGCCCGCACGCGCCAACGGAACGCAGGGCGGCGTGCTCTACCAGCTGTTCGACTCGTTCTATCTGCTGCTGATTACCCTGATCATCTCGGTGCCCATCAGCCTGGGCGGCGCGGTCTTCCTAGTTGAATACGCGCCCGACGGTCCCATTCGCGACATCGCCTCGACCGCCATCGAGACGTTGTCTTCGCTGCCCTCCATCGTCGTCGGCATGTTCGGCTTTCTGGTGTTCTCGGTGCAGCTGGGCTGGAAGTACTCCATCATCTCCGGCGCCGTCGCGCTCACCATGTTCAACATCCCCATCCTGGTGCGCGTGATTCAGCAGGCGCTCGAGGACGTGCCGCAGGCCCAGCGCGATGCGTGCCTGGCCATGGGCCTCACTCGCTGGGAGGCCACACTGCACATCCTGATTCCCGAGGCCATGCCCGCCATCGTGACCGGCATCGTGCTTTCGGCCGGTCGCGTGTTTGGCGAGGCCGCGGCGCTGCTCTTTACCTCGGGCATGAGCTCGCCGGTCCGCCTCAACTTCTTGAGCTTTAACCTGTCGAGCCCCACCTGCGCCTGGAACGTGTTCCGTCCCGGCGAGTCGCTGGCCGTGCACATCTACAAGATCTATGGCGAGGGCAGCCCCGAGGCCCAGCAGATCGTCTGGGGCACCGCGGCACTGCTGATGATTTGCGTGCTGCTGTTTAACGTAGTCGCCCGTATCGTGGGCAAGCAACTGGCAAGGAAGATGACGGCCGAATGAGCGATATGAATGCAACGCCCGCAACCGAGGCGGCCACGTCCGACACCCCCCAGGACTTTCTGTCGAGCGTGGGGGAGAGCGAGAGGCGCGTGCGCGTGAGCGGCAAGGCCGTGAGCGACGAGGTCGTGCTCTCCGCCAAGGACGTCAACGTGTACTATGGCGACCACCATGCGCTGCACAATACGTCGCTCGACTTCCACAAGGGTGAGATCACGGCGCTCATCGGGCCTTCGGGCTGCGGCAAGTCGACCTTCTTGCGTAGCCTCAACCTGATGAATCGCGAGATTCGCCGCTGTCGCGTGGAGGGCGAGATCAACTACCGTGGGCGCAACGTGAACACCAAGACCGAGAACACGTACGAGCTGCGTCGCTCCATCGGCATGGTGTTCCAGCAGCCAAACCCCTTCCGCAAGTCCATTCGCGACAACATCACCTTTGCGCCCAAGCGCCACGGCATCACCGACCGTGACGAGCTCGACCGCATGGTCGAGGAAAGTCTGCGCGGTGCCGCGCTGTGGGACGAGGTCAAAGACAAGCTCGACAAGAGCGCCTACGCGCTTTCGGGCGGTCAGCAGCAGCGTCTGTGCATTGCGCGCACGCTGGCGCTCAACCCCGACGTAATCCTGTTTGACGAGCCCTGCTCGGCGCTCGACCCCATCTCGACGCTGGCGATCGAGGACCTCATGTCGTCGATCGTGGCCGACCGCGCCATCGTCATCGTGACGCACAACATGGAGCAGGCGTCGCGCGTGTCCAACCGCACGGCGTTTTTCTACATGGGCGATATGGTCGAGTACGACGAGACCGACGAGATTTTCCAACGGCCCAAGGATAAGCGGCTGAATGATTACCTCACCGGCATGTTCTCCTAGTCCGGGACATGCTTGAGGCCCGCGGCGGCCACGGTTGCCGCGGGACTGATTGGAGAGGCGGGTCATCTCTTGCGGGAGATGGCCCGCCTTTTTGTGTCGTGTGCTGGTGCGCTTGCCCAAAACCACCACGAAGGCGCCCGTCCCCTTTGTGGTGGTTTTCGCTATCATGGAGAACGTTGAATCTCTACGAAGGAGCAGGGCATATGGCGATTCTTTTGGGATGCGATTCCGTCAGCCTAGAGTTTCCCACCAAGCATATTTTCGATAGCGTGACGCTCGGCGTGGGCGAGGGCGACCGCATTGGTATTGTCGGTAAAAACGGCGACGGCAAGTCGACGCTGCTGAGCGTGCTCGCCGGCACGCTGGAGCCCGATGACGGACGCGTGACGCACCGCCGCGGCATCACGATCGGTCTACTCGGCCAAAAGGACCAGCTTGTCGATACCGATACCGTGCATCATGCCGTTGTGGGTGACGCCCCCGAGTACGAGTGGGCGTCGAGCCCCCGTACGCGCCAGATCCTCGCCGGCCTCATTAGCGATGTGCCCTGGGAGGGCATGGTAGGCGAGCTCTCGGGCGGTCAGCGCCGCCGCGTGGACCTCGCGCGCCTGCTGATCGGCGACTATGACGTGCTCATGCTCGATGAGCCCACCAACCATCTGGACATGCGCACCATCAACTGGCTTGCGCGTCACTTAAAGGCCCGCTGGCAGCGCGGTCAGGGCGCGATGCTCGTGGTCACGCACGATCGCTGGTTCTTGGACGAGGTCTGCACCAGCATGTGGGAGGTCCACGACGGCCAGGTCGATCCCTTCGAGGGCGGCTATTCGGCATATATCCTGCAGCGCGTGGAACGCGACCGCATGGCCGCGGTTACCGAGGAGCGCCGTCGCAACATGGCACGTAAGGAGCTCGCGTGGCTGAGCCGCGGTGCCCAGGCGCGCTCCACCAAGCCCAAGTTTCGCGTGGATGCCGCTCGCGAGCTGATCGCCGACGTGCCGCCCGTGCGTGACGAGCTGGAGCTCAAGCGCCTGGCCGTGAGCCGCCTGGGCAAGCAGGTTATCGATGTGGTCGACGTGGACGCCGGCTATGCGGATACCGATGGCGCGCCCAAGCAGGCGCTCAACGACGTGACCTGGCTCATTGGTGCGGGCGACCGCTATGGTCTTTTGGGCGAGAACGGCGCCGGCAAGTCGACTTTGCTCGACGTGATCCAGGGCAAGATCGCGCCCCTGCGCGGCCGCGTGAAGATCGGCCAGACGGTGCGCTTTGGCGTGCTGTCGCAGCAGCTCGAGGAGCTCGAACCCTACATGGGCGACACGATCCGCGAGGTGCTCAGCCACTATAAGAAGTACTACGTCATTGACGGCAAGGAGACTTCACCCGAGAAGCTCTGCGAGCGTCTGGGCTTTACGACGCAGCAGCTCTGGAGCCGCATCGGCGATCTTTCGGGCGGCCAGCGCCGTCGCCTGTCGCTGCTGCTGACGATCCTGGACGAGCCCAACGTGCTCATCCTGGACGAGCCCGGCAACGACCTGGATACCGACATGCTGGCGATTGTCGAGGACTTGCTGGACGGCTGGCCCGGCACGCTGATTCTGGTGACGCACGACCGCTTTTTGATGGAGCGCGTGACCGACCAGCAGTGGGCGCTGCTCGACGGCCACCTGACGCATATGCCCGGCGGCGTCGACCAGTACCTGCGCCTGTGCAACGCCACCGCCGAGGGCGAGCCCGTGGGTGCACCGAGCGCCAAGACCGGTGCGTTCGACACCGGTGCCGCGGCGGCTGCGGCCGAAAAGCCCAAGTCGAGCGGTCAGCCCAACGGCCTTTCCAATGCCGAGCGCCAAAAGCTCCGTCGTGAGGTGAGCTCGCTCGAGCGCAAGATGGAAACGCAGCGCGCTCGCGTGGAGGAGGCCGAGGCCGCCATGGCCCAGGTCGATCCCACCAACTACACGGCGCTGGGCGAGCAGCAGGCAAAGATCGACGAGGCCCACGCCGCCATGGACGAGCTGGAGATGGCGTGGCTCGAGGCGAGTGAAAAGCTCGAGGGCGAGGAGTAGGCGAGGATGATCAAGGCCGCGTTTTTTGATATCGACGGCACGCTGCTGAGCTTTGAGACGCACCGGATTCCGGCGTCGGCGCAGCAGGTGCTCGACAGCTTTCACGAGCAGGGGATTGCGTGCGTCATTGCCACGGGTCGCCCGACCTACCAGATGCCCGATTGGCTGTTCGATCTTGGTTGGGATGCGTACATTACGCTTTCGGGCCAGCACTGTTTTGATGCCGAGGGCGTTTACCGTAGCTGCCCGATCGATCCGGACGACGTTGCGGTGATTGTGGACCAGGTGGCCGAGGGGCGCTACGACTCGCTGTGCATGCAGGGCGAGAACTCGTTTGTGAACCGCCTGTCCGAGCGCGTGGTGACGGCCGGCAACAACGCGGGGATCGTCTACCACGAGGAGCCGTTTGAGCACGCCTTTGAAGCGCCGGTCTACCAGTTTTGCGCCTTTGTGGATCCTGCCGACGAGCATATCGTGACCGATGCGGTGTCGCATTCGCTCACTACGCGCTGGTGCGACCTGTTCTGCGACATTATTCCCGCTAACGGCGGCAAGGACCTGGGCGTGGCAGCGACGCTGGAGCGCCTGGGTGTCGACGCGAGCGAGGCGATCGCCTTTGGCGACGGCGAGAACGACCTGTCGATGTTCTCGGCCGTGGGCACAAGTGTGGCCATGGGCAACGCGCAGGATACCGTGAAGGCCGCAGCGACCTACGTGACGACCGCCGTAGACGACGACGGCATCTACAACGCCGCGAAGCACTTTGGCCTCGTGTAGCTGCGACCCGGCACTTGGGGACGCTCCTTATCTGCCGGCAGCTGGGGACACTCCTTGCGGGGCGTTCCCATTTTGTTTTCATCTCGCACGTTTTGTGAAACGCGGCTAACTTTTTGGTCAATGCAGTAAGACATGGTCAACTTTTGCGGTAAAGTAAGCCAAGGAAAGTATCCAAAGGCTAACTAGCAATCATCGCGAAAGGCGGCCCATGGCCCTACGTGAATCCGGAGAAGACTATCTCGAATCGATCTACGTCCTATCGGAACGTCAGGGCATCGTGCGCTCGATCGACGTTGCCGAATACTTGGGCGTAACCAAAGCAAGCGTCTCTAAAGCCATGGCGGCCTTGGAGAGCACCGGCTACGTGGAGATGGGCAAACGCGACGTGCATCTGACGGAACGCGGTCTTGAGGTTGCCCGTCAAATGTGGGAGCGCCACTGCTTTTTTGTAGGTCTGCTAGAGGACGCAGGCGTAACGCCCGAGGTCGCGTCGCAAGAGGGCTGCCACATGGAGCACTGCCTGAGCGAGGAGAGCTTCGAGAAGCTAAGATCGATGCTGAGACGGGGCAGCGACCGGGATCAGTAACCCCACCAACCAAGTCCAACTCAGACAAGGAACCCCGCCAGCAAGTGATGCCCAAGAACCGCCAGTTGTGTCGCCGCAGGCCGGGGCCGGGCTTGGTTTTGAAAACATTCCGCAGACCAGAATCGCCCCCGTTCGTATCTCCGAAGGAGCAGAACGGGGGCGCTTCATTTGTC
>JBKTBE010000098.1:0-5703 GCA_046883645.1 Collinsella sp.
ACGACGGCCTGCTCGACGGGCTCCATCTGTTGCCGTTATCGTCCTTCTTAAACAGAACGCGGGGACGGCCAACCTGGAACTCAAAGCCCTCGCGACGCATGGACTCCATCAGAACGGACAGGTGCAGGATGCCGCGACCCGAGACCTCGACGCCGCTCTTGTCCTCGAGCTCCTCGATCTTCATGGTCACGTTGTTCTCGGCCTCGTTGAACAGGCGCTCCTTGAGCTGACGGGCACCCACGATGTCGCCGTCGCGGCCGACGAGCGGGGAGGTCGAAGCCTCAAAGACGATGGACAGGGTCGGCGGGTCGATCTCGATGGGTTCGAGCTCAACGGGGTTCTCGGGATCGGTGTAGACATCGCCGATATCGGTGCGGTCGATGCCCACGACGGCGGCGATGTCGCCGGCGCCGACTTCCTGGCACTCGGTGCGGCCCAGGTAGTCGAAGGTAAAGAGCTGCTTGACGGTAGCGGTGGCGCTGGAGCCGTCGTTCTTGACAACCAGGATCTGGTCGCCTTGGTGGATGGTGCCGGAATACACGCGGCCGATGCCGATACGACCAACGAAGTTGGAGTGGTCGATAGTCACACACTGCATGGCCAGAGGGGCGTTCTCGTCAACCTCGGGCGCGGGCATGTCGTCGATGATCATGTCGAGCAGCGGATACATGTCCATGTTGCCGTCGTTGGGGTCAAGGCGGGCAAAGCCATTCATGGCGCTGGCGTAGACCACGTGCTCCATGGCGAACTCAAGTTGGTCGTCGGTGGCGCCCAGGTCGGCCATGAGGTCCAGGCAGTCGTTGTAGGCCTTCTCGGGGTTGGCGCCCGGACGATCGATCTTGTTGATGACGATCATGATCTTAAGGCCGGTGTCGATAGCGTGACGCAGCACGAAGCGGGTCTGGGGCATGGGGCCCTCAAAAGCGTCGACCAGCAGCAGGGCGCCATCAGCCATACGCAGCACGCGCTCGACCTCGCCGCCAAAGTCAGCGTGGCCCGGGGTGTCGATGACGTTGATCTTAACGTCTTTGTACTCGATAGAGATGTTCTTGGCGAGAATCGTAATGCCGCGCTCGCGCTCCTGGTCGTTAGAGTCCAGGACGCGGTCCTCGACCTGCTGGTTGGCACGGAAGGCGTCCGTGGCACGCAGGAGCTTGTCGACCATCGTCGTCTTGCCGTGGTCGACGTGAGCGATGATGGCGATGTTCCTCAGATTGTCTACGCGCATGTAGTTCCCCTATCTTCTATCCATATACAAACGGCACGCGTATGCGACCCGCCCAGCAACACAACGCTCAGCGGGAATATTGAGCCTTTTACCGAAAACTCGTTTATTTTAGCGATTTTAGATAAGAGGGGTTTCCTCACCTGCAGGTTCAGGGTCGCTCCACATAAAACCATCGCCGGCACCCATGCCCTCATACAGCACGTATGCCGAAAAACCGCTCTCGAGCGTGGTTTCGAAGAAGCTTACGAGCAGGGCATCGTGGTAGCCGCCGTCAATCTCGACACAACCGGTGTAGCCGATGGCATAGCGGGCAATGCGGCCCAGGCCCTCGTCCTTAAGACCCATCTTGTGCTCGGAAATAAAGTTGGTGGCCGCCTCCAGGCACGCCTCTTCGCCGTCCTCGTCGAGCGCCGCCAGATATCGGTTGGAAGCAGCGTCCTCAATCGCCACAACTACGCCCGGATTCTCGCCGGCGGCAAGGTCGTCCAAGAACGCACCAATCAGGTCACACACCATGGCGTCGAGCTCGGCGGAGACGTTACCGGCGTCCTGCATATCCTGTGCCATCTTTAGACCTTCCCATCGAGTCTGGCGTCGTTACAGTTCTTGTGCCTCGGCAGCAATCTTGGCGGCAGCGTCGCGGGCGCGCATCATATCCGTCGCGCGCTTGTCGAGCACCTTGATCTGACTGGTCAGCATGACCGCATCGACCACGCCCCAGATCACGAGGCCCGTAGAGATCGAAAACCCAAGCGCACCAACTGTACCACGAAGGCGCGAGCAGATTGCCGCGACAAGGGTGGAGACGACAACCATCTTGATAAACGAGCCGCGGCGCTCGCGAAGCGTGCGGGCCTGCGTCACATAGGCAATGCGAGCCGCCTCAGAAGCCTCCGAGCGCATCTGGGCCTTGCGCGCAATGGCCGCCGCCTCAGCCGACATACCGCCGGCCATCAGCGAACGCTCCACATCCTGGCCGCCCCGCATTTAAAAGTCATCGGGGGAGAGCGTATGGACGAACTCGTCGAACTTTTCGAACTCTTGCTCGTCGTCGACTTCCTCGGCGTGGGTAGAAACAGTGCCCAGGCGATTCATGATGTCGTCCTCCACAAACATGGGGGCATTGCTGCGCACGGCAAGGGCAATGGCATCACTGGGGCGAGCGTCGATCTTGCGCTCGTCACCATCGGCCAGTACGACGATCGTCGCGTAGAACACCGGCGGCTCGGCGCGAACGATCTCGATGCGCTCGAGCTTGGCGCCCAGGGCGCCAACAGTATCGAGCAACAGGTCATGGGTAATCGGGCGCTCGGCGCGGCCGCTATCGATGCCGCGGCTAATGGCAGCAGCTTCAAACGAACCAGTCTGAATGGAAAGGGAACGCAGCGGCGCGGGCGAGTCCGATTTGCTGCAGCGCTCGCGAAGCACGATAAGCGATGGCACGGGACCGGCGGCCATGACGATGGTCTCTATGTCGACACGAACCATGGAACACCTCCGGTACGTAGCGGTTAACACGCGGCAGCTCCACCGCATTGAATAGCTATACTACCCAATCTTTCGCACAGCACACAAAACCAAAATGAGATTTATCGCAGACAAGAAAAAAGCCCCGAGGCAACGTCCCAGGGCTCTTCACAGTTTTGATGGTGGACCTGACAAGATTCGAACTTGTGACCTCCCGGTTATCAGCCGGACGCTCTAACCAACTGAGCTACAGGTCCATCGCGCAAGGGATATATTAGACGAGTCGTTACGCGCGCGTCAACAACTTTTTTTGAAAATCTTTGAAGGGTGTTCGCCCCGGTCGCACGGCGGCATGTGAAGTCGCCTACTCGGACAGTCCTGACTCGCACAGAGAGCACATTAAGTGCTCTCTGGCTCGTGCGGAACTCGCGATCGACTTCACATGTCGCCGTGCGACCGGGGCGAACACGAGTCCCAAGGTTTTCAAAAAAGCGGTCGGCGCGCAGTGCGCCGACCGCCGATATATGGTGTCTGATATTTTCTACCAGCTAGGGCCTCTTACTCGTCTAGGAGATCTTCTGGCATGTCGTTGCCGTCGCCTAGATCGACAGGGGTTTCTTCGGAAGCAGAGACGTTTTCTGTGGCTTCGCCCTCGGGCTTCTCTTTGGCGGCCGTCATGCGGGCTACGGCGCAGATGCGGTCGTTGTCGTCGACGGTCATCATCTTGACGCCCTGGGTGGCGCGGCCGGTCTGGCTGATCTCGTCGGTCTTGACGCGAATGACCGTCGCGCCCTCCGTCACGATGAACAGCTCGTGCTGTGGGCCCACCGTCTTCATGGCCGCAAGGTTACCCTTACGCTCGGTCATTTGGATGGTGTAGACGCCCTGGCCGCCGCGATTCTGCTCCGGGTAGTCCGCGACCGGCGTGCGCTTGCCGTAGCCGCGCTCGGTGATGACGAACAGATCGCCGTTGCCGTTAGTGACTTCCATGCCCAGAACGCTCACGCCGTCCTTCATACCAATACCGCGAACGCCGCTGGTATCGCGGCCGGTGGCGCGCACCTGCTCCTCGGAGAACATGATCGCCTTGCCCGCGGTGGTGGCCAGGATAATCTTGTCGCCCTCGCGCACGCGGCGCACGTTCAGCAGCGCGTCGTCGTCACGCAGGTTGATAGCGATCAGGCCGTCGCGACGGCTGCGGTCATATGCGCTCATCACGGTCTTCTTGACCATGCCGCTCTTGGTGGCAAACATCAGGTACTCGTCGGCTGGGAACTCGCGGCAGCTGATGACGCTCGCGATCTTCTCGCCCTCCTCGAAGGGCAGCAGGTTGACGATCGCGGTACCGCGCGCCTGGCGCGTACCCACCGGCAGCTCGTGCACCTTCAGGCGATAGACCTTGCCCTTGCTCGAGAAGAACAGCACGTACTCGTGCGTGGACGCGATGAACATCTCGTCGATGACGTCGTCCTCTTTGAGGTTGACGCCCGACACGCCCTTGCCACCGCGCTTTTGGGCACGGTAGGCGGCCACCGGGATACGCTTAACGTAGCCGGTGTGGGTGATGGTCACGACCATATCCTCGTCGGCGATGAGGTCCTCGACATCCAGGTCCTTCTCAACCTGGCTGATCTCGGTGCGGCGCTTGTCGCCGAACTTCTTGGAGATCTCGCGCATCTCTTCCTTGATGACGCCCAGGATCTTCTCCTCATGCGCCAGCAGGTCCTCGTAGTAGGCGATGGCGCGGCGCAGGCCGTCCAACTCTTCCTGAATCTTGTCGCGCTCCAGGCCGGTCAGGCGGCGCAACTTCATCTCGAGGATGGCCGTGGTCTGCTCGGGCGTAAAGCCAAAGCGCTCGATCAAGCGGCTGCTGGCCTCGGAGTCGGTCTGCGAGGAGCGGATGATGCTAATGACCTCGTCGATATGGTCGAGAGCCATAAGATAACCCTCGAGGATATGCGCGCGGGCTTGGGCCTTCTTAAGGTCGAAGCGGGTGCGGCGAGTGACGACGTCGACCTGGTGGTCGATGTAGTGCTGCAGCATCTCACGCAGGCTCAGGCATTTGGGAACGCCGTTGACGAGCGCCAGGTTGTTGGCGCCAAAGGTCGTCTGCAGCGAGGTGTACTTATACAGGTTGTTGAGCACGACCTGCGGAATGACGCCCTTCTTGAGCTCGATAACCAGACGGATGCCCTTCTGGTTGGACTCATCGCGCATATCCGAGATACCCTCGATGCGCTTGTCGTTGACAAGCTGGGCGATCTTCTCCTGCAGGGTGCCCTTGTTGACCATGTAGGGAATCTCGGTAAAGACCAGGCGGCTGCGGCCGGTCTTGGTGGACTCCACGTGTGCCTTGGCACGCACGGTAATGGAGCCGCGGCCGGTCTCGTAGCTCTGCTTAATGCCGGCGCTGCCCATGATGATGGCGCCGGTGGGGAAGTCCGGACCGGGCATGATCTGCATGAGCTCGTCGACGGTGGCGTCGGGGTTGTCGATCAGGTAGCAGGTGGCCTCAATCGCCTCGGTGAGGTTGTGCGGGGCGATGTTGGTGGCCATGCCGACGGCGATGCCCTGGCTGCCGTTGACCAGCAGGTTGGGGAAGCGCGCAGGCAGCGCCACGGGCTCGGCGAGCGATTCGTCGTAGTTGGGCTGCCAGTCGACGGTATCCTTCTGCAGGTCGCGCAGCAGTTCCATGGCGGGCTTTGCCAGGCGGCTCTCGGTGTAACGCATGGCTGCCGCGCCGTCGCCGTCGATGTTACCGAAGTTGCCATGACCGTCGATGAGCGGCGTGCGCATGGAGAACCACTGTGCCAGGCGGACCATGGCCTCGTAGACCGCAGAGTCACCGTGCGGGTGGTACTTACCGATAACTTCGCCGACCGTCCACGCCGACTTCTTGTGCGGGCGGTTGGGGTAGATGCCGCTCTCGTTCATCGCGTACAGGATGCGGCGGTGCACCGGCTTTAAGCCGTCGCGCACGTCCGGCAGGGCGCGCGCCGTGATAACCG
>JBKTBE010000099.1:0-5553 GCA_046883645.1 Collinsella sp.
AACTTGCGGCGACTTTAACGTGGCGCACGAGGAGATCGACCTTAAGAACCCCAAGTCCAACCGCGGCAACGCCGGCTTTTCGGACGAGGAACGCGGCAAGTTTACCGAGCTGCTCAACGCCGGGTTTACCGATACCTGGCGCGCGGCAAACCCCGACGTCGAGGGCGTCTACAGCTGGTGGAGCTACCGCTTTAATGCCCGCAAGAACAACGCCGGCTGGCGCATCGATTACTTCCTGGTAAGCGACGCAATCGCCGACAACGTACGCGACACCGGCATCCGCGGCGACATCTTCGGCAGCGACCACTGCCCCGTCACCCTCACGCTAGAACTCTAGCCCCAAGTAATTCCTGGGGGGACAGAGGAAAACAGATTATGTGGCCCCTCTCCCCCTATAAGTTGCGGTGGAATAGTTCCTGTTTGGGCAGCAAATAGCCAAAAACGAGAACTATTCCACCGCAAGTTCGTGAGGGAACGCGAAATGCCCTACAGCCCGTATTTCACGACAACGCGGTTGATCCGTCGACACCAAGGCTTGTAGAGGGCGGCCAAGAACACGCAGGTCGCGAGGCCGTGTGTGATATCGAACGGCACTGCCGTGGCAAGACGCGCCACGACGCCCGCCCACGTGAGCGGTTGTACAAAACCGATAATGTCGTACGCGTTGATCACCACGCCGTACAGCAGACCCGAAGCAAAGCCGTACGCCATCAGCGCCGGCATGCGCACGGTTCCATCCGCACGGTCGAACGCACCGGCATGCGCCAGCGCACCGCCAACATAGCCAACCAGGCCCCAGGCATACATCTGCCATGGCGTCCACATGCCCTGCCCAAAAAAGAAATTGCTGGTCAGCGCCGCCAGCGCGCCAACCATAAAACCATTGCGGCGACCAAGCGTCGCCCCCGCGATAATGGCGATGGCGCTCACCGGTTTAAAGTCGGGAATGGGCCCAAAAAGGATGCGCCCCGCCGCCGCCAGCGCCGCCAGCACCAGCGTGGGCATAATCTGGCGCAAACCCGGACGAGATGCCTCGTAACCCGCAAAGAACAGTGCAAGCACCAGCGCCACCACGACAAGCATGGCAAGCGCCGCCTGCTCAACGCCCGCCAGCAACGCCGCTGCCATCACCGCCGGCACCGCCAACAACAGCGGGATCTCCAGTTTTGTGAGTAAACGCGAGAAACGACAGTCCGTCATCCCATCACGCCCTATAGAACACGTTGTCGGCAAAGAAGTCGGTCGGGGGCTCCATGCAGGCAATCTCGCCGTCAAACATCATGGCGACGTCGTCGGCTACCTGCTCGGCAAAGTCCAAATCGTGCGTAGCCATGATGACGGTGCCGCCAGCCTTCGCATGGTCACGCAGGGCGCGGGCGATGATGCGGCGGCTCTCCAGGCCAAGGCCCTTCGTGGGCTCGTCAAGCAGCAGCAGCTCGGGGCCGATCAGCAGCAGCTTTGCCAGCGCAAGCAGCTGGCGCTGTCCGCCCGAGAGGTCGTAAGGGTGGCGCGTCTCCAGGCCGTCCAATCCCAGTTGCGCCGCACGCTCCCGCGCCAAGTTCTCGTCATATCCGCAGGTCGAGGCCCATTCCATCAGCTCGTCGCGCACCGTCTCGGCAACCAGCAATGCTTTGGGATTCTGAGGCAGCAGCGCCGCCGAGGCCGCTCCGCGCACCATGCGGCCGCGCTGCAGCTTGGCGGTCTTCGCCAGCACCGAGAGCATCGTCGACTTACCGCATCCGTTGCCGCCCACGATCGCATGCACCGCACTGGCCGAAAACGCAACGTCGAGCCCGCGCAGCACCCAACCGCCCGCGCGATCGTAGCGAAACCAGCCTTCCGACAGGGTGGTAGCCGACCCGCCGTGCATTTTTTGGAGTATTCTGCTTCCATCCGTGCGCGGGAAGGCTTCCGAGCCGTTCTCGAGCGACGTTTGCGCCACAAATTCGGACGATTTGTCCAATTCTGAACTTTTTTTCGCGCTCGATACGTCCCCGGGCGGCTCCAGAGAGCCCAAATTGTCCTCACGTCTGCTGAATACTCCTTTATTTGCACATCGGATGGCACCCCACCCCAACATGTCATCGGAAAACAGCGATTCTCGGCGTCCCAAAGAAGCCATATCCGTCACCTCGCGCACGCGACCGTCCTCAATCCGGTACGCACACGTCACGTATTCGAGCATTGGGCGCGGCTGATGCGTCGCCACAACAACCGTGCAGCCCAGCTCGCGATTCACACGAAACAGCGCGTGCAGGAAATTCTTCTCCGCAACCGGATCAAGCTGAGACGTGGGCTCGTCGAGCAGCAGCACGCGCGGGCGCAATGCCAGCACAGCCGCCAGCGACAGCAGCTGTTTGCGTCCGCCCGAAAGCGTATCGGTGTCGCGGTGGAGCCAATCTTCCAGCCCAAAGAAATAGCTGGTCTCAGCTACGCGACGACGCATCTCATCACGCGCTAGCCCCAAGTTTTCCAGGCCAAACGCCATCTCGTGCCACACGGTTTCGCACACGATCTGGTTCTCGGGATCCTGGAACACATAGCCCACGCGCTCCGCCGATGCCCGCACATCCATGTCGGCGACGTTCTCGCCCAGCACGCGCGCATCGCCAGTGCGCTCGCCCGCCGGAGCGATCTCGGGTTTGAGCAGCGACAGCAGCGTCGACTTACCCGATCCGGTACCGCCAACAAGCAGCGCAAACGCACCTTGGGGAACAGACCAGTCGAGCCCCTCGAGCACCGCAGCATCAGCATCGGGGTAGGCAAAGCTCAGGCTCCGCACCTCAATCGCCGGCATATCCGGGCCGCACGCCGCGCCCGACACCGGGCCCCTATCCAACCGAGCCATCAGCCAAACCTCCTCTCATCAATCGCGTGCAATGCGCAAGGCAGCATCATCCAGGCAGCGTACACGACATAGCCCAGCCACGGCGCCGGCACCGAGAGCTGCGGATAAAACGAATACTGCGTCGTCGCGGTCGCCGCCACGGCCACCGCGGCGGCACCAAACAGCGCGAGCCCGACCAGCGCGGCAACGTCGCTGCGCCCCAGTCGATACCGCGCATACGTCGTACGACGTGTCGCGGCACCCCACCCGCGCGAGCGCATCGCGTCCGCGCGCTCCAGCGAATCTTCCATGCCCCAGCCCATCAACACGCTCGACGCCCGCAGGCGCGATCGCACGGGATCGGTGGGCGCGCGGCCCGGCACATCAATCGCATCCTGCACCGCCAGCACCGTACGACCGCGGCGCAAAAACTGCGGGATAAGCCTCATGCACATCGAGATCATGAGCGCAATCACCGGTGCGGCATTGCCCAGCAGCGCGAGCACCTTGTCGTATTCGAGCATCGACGCCGCGGCCTCAAACCACAGCACGCTCGCCACAAACAGTCCGCCCATGCACAGGCCATATACCATGCTCTCCAGATACACCGTGCGCATACCAATACGGAACAGCTCCGTCGAGCCCGAGGCGTTAAACAGCGGATTGACCAGCGCGATAATCAAAATCACCGGCAGCTGCCAGCGAAGCGCCCCCAACGTGCGCGCAGCACCGCGCGTCGCAAGCCCGTACGCCAGCCCGCCCGCAAGCGACAGCGCGATCAGCACCGGTTGCATCGAGAACATGGTGAGCCCCAGCGTCAGCACTATATAGAGTGCCGGCACAGCCGGATGCGACATCGAGAATGCCGCGACGGGCTCGCCGCCAAACTCCTCTCGTATGTTGTCCACGGGCACCCCCGTCCCCTCGCTCAAACGACAGCTCCGCAGCACCGCCAACGCCGCACGCAAGCAGCGCAAACGCCACGCCGGCGGCGCAAGCCTCAACCGCCGCAAACCAATCGTTACGCGCTCATCATATGCCTGCGGTATCATATTGCGCCGTGTATCGTTTCCAAACACACGTCTCTAATAACGTAACAGGAGATCACATGGACGCAACCGCAATTATCCTCGCCGCCGGCGAGGGCACCCGCATGAAGTCGAACCACTGCAAGGTTTCGCACAAGATCCTGGGCAAGCCCATGGTCCAGTGGATCGTCGACGCCACCATCAAGGCCGGCTGCAGCCGCGTCGTGGTCGTCATCGGCAGCCACGCCGACGAGATGCGCGCCCTCATCGATGGCGCCTATGCCAACAGCGCCACCAAGGTCGAGTGCGTCGAGCAGACCGAGCGCCTGGGCACCGGTCACGCCGTAAAGGTCGCGCTCGAGGCCTGCGGCATCACGCAAGGCCCCGTCGTCGTGCTCAACGGTGACCTGCCGCTCATCACCGCCGACACCGTCGCCAAGTTCGCGCAGACCGTCGCCACCGGCGAGCTCGCCTGCACCGTCATGACCATGACCCCGCCCGATCCTTTTGGCTACGGCCGCATCAAGCTGGGCGCCGACGGCCAGATCGAGCGCATCATCGAGCAGAAGGACTGCACGCCCGAGCAGGCCGCCACGCTGCTGGAGTGCAACGCCGGCTGCTACGCCTTTGACGGCGCGCAGCTCGCCGCCCACATTAACGAGATCGGCAACGACAACGCGCAGTCCGAGTACTACCTGCCCGACATGCTCGAAATCCTCAAGGGTCACGGCCAGGCGGTCTCCATCTTCCACTGCGACGACTACCGCGACGGCCTGGGCGTCAACAGCCGCATCCAGCTCGCGCAGCTCACCGCCATCGCGCGCGACCGCATCAACGAGCACTGGATGGCCGAGGGCGTCACCTTCATCGACCCCACGCAGGCTTGGATCGGCCCCGACGCTACCATCGGCCGCGACACCATCGTGGTACGCAGACGCATCTGATCGGTCACGTCACCGTGGGCGAAGAGTGCAGCTCGGCCCCAACAGTCGCCTCACCGACACCACCGTCGGCAGCGGCTGCATCATCGATGAGACCATCGCCATCGAGGCAGCGTCATCGAGAACGGCGTCGACTGCGGCCCGCGCGCCTACCTGCGCCCGGGCACCCCATGCTCGACGGCTCCAAGGCCGGCACGCACGTGGAGATCGAGAAGTCCACAATCGGCGAGGGTTCCAAGGTGCCCCACCTGTCCTACATCGGCGACACCACCATGGGCTCCGGCGTCAACGTGGGCGCGGGCTCCATCACCTGCAACTACGACGGCGTCCACAAGCACAAGACCGTCATCGGCAAAGATGCCTTCATCGGTTCCGACACCATGATGGTCGCGCCCGCCCAGATTGGCGACGGCGCACTCGTGGCCGCCGGCTCCGTCATCACCGAGCCGGTCCCGGCCGACGCACTCGGTCTGGGCCGCGCCCGTCAGGTAAATATTGAGGGCTGGGCCGCCGATTATCGCCGCCGTCTGCACGAGGACGACGAGGCATAACGCTTTATCAAGCACAAAAGGAGCTGTTCCATGGGGACGGCTCCTTTTTCTATCGTGACCTGCGCGACCGGATGAGTGGTCGGTTCGTGTCCGTTGACGGTAAAGACGTTATCAAGACCCGATTAACCCCGCCGCACGGTTACAATGCAAAAAGGCATCTATATGGCATTCGATATATAAAGGAGAAGGGTAATGCCGATTAATGA
>JBKTBE010000010.1:0-42705 GCA_046883645.1 Collinsella sp.
CCACCACGTTCCCCAACATCCTTGTCTCGGCCAACAAAGGCATCGGCGTCGCCATGGCGTCTGACATCTGCGGTTTCAACCTCAACGAGGTCTGCACCGCCACGATGCACTACCTGCAGGATCCCGACTGCGACCTGCTCGAGTACATGCCCATGCCCGACTTCTCGACCGGCGGCGAGATCATCTACCGCCGCGAGGAAATGGAAAAGATTATCGAGACCGGACTGGGTAGCTTCCAGATTCGCTCCCGCTGGCGTTGGATTCCCGAAGAGCGCATCATCGAGGTCTACGAGATTCCCTACACCACTAAGACCGATGTCATCATCGAGCGCATCGTCAAGCTCTCCAAGGAGGGCAAGGTCAAGGAGATCGCAGACATCCGCGACGAAACCGACCTCTCGGGTTTGCGCATCGCCATCGACCTTAAGCGCGGCGTCGACCCCGACAAGCTTATGGCCAAGCTCTATCGCTCGACCACGCTGCAGGATTCGTTCTCGTGCAACTTCAACGTGCTCGTCGACGGCTATCCCCGTGTTATGGGCGTGCGCCAGATCCTGCACGAGTGGGTCAAGTGGCGTATTGAGTCCACGCGTCGCCGCATTAACTTTGACCTGGGCAAAAAGTCCGAGCGCCTGCACCTGCTGCACGGCCTCGAGGCGATCTTGCTCGACATCGACAAGGCGATCGCCATCATCCGTGGCACCAAGCTCGAGGCCGAGGTCGTGCCCAACCTTATGCGCGGCTTCGACATCGACGAGACCCAGGCCGAGTTTGTTGCCGAGCTTAAGCTCCGCAACATCAACGAGGAGTACATCCTCAACCGCACCAAGGACATCGCCAAGCTTGAGGGCGAGATTGCCGAGCTTGAGGAGATCCTCTCCAGCGAGGAGAACATCAAGAAGGTCATCAGCGACGAGCTGGCCGCAGTCAACAAGAAGTACGTCATGCCGCGCCGCACGGGCAGGATTGAGCCCCACGAGGTCATTGAGGTGAGCCTGGAGCCCGAGGTCGAGGAATATCCGGTTACCATCATGCTCTCGCGCGATGGCTACCTTAAGAAGATGACCGACCGCGTGCTCAAGAAGGCGACCACGCTCAAGTACAAGGACGGCGACAAGCCCTTTATCGAATTCCCGTCCTCCAACACCCACGAGCTGCTGGTCTTTACTAATAAGAGCCAGGTGTACAAGTGCAAGGTTGCGGCGTTTGAGGACACCAAGTCGGCCCAGCTGGGCTCGTACCTGCCGACCGATCTTGAGATGGAACCCGACGAGAGCGTCATCTGGGTCATCGACCCCGAGGATTACAAGGCCGATGTGCTGTTCGTCTTTGAGAACGGCCGCGTGGTGCGCGTCGCGCTTTCTGGATACGTCACCAAGACCAACCGCAAGCGCCTCAAGAACGCCATCTACGGCGGCAGCAAGCTGCTGTATGCGCAGGTGCTCAAGGAAGATCGCGACATCGCGCTGGTCTCGAGCGACTACCGCCTGATGAACTTCAACACGTCGCTGCTCAAGACCAAGACGACCACCAACACGCAGGGCGTCCAGGCTTTCACGGCCAAGAAAGGCCGCTCGGTCACCACCGTCGGCACGACCGAGGAGATTCTTGGCGCCGGCGTCTCGGCCGAAAAGTTCACCGCGCAGAGCCTCCCCTCTGCCGGTGCCCTCATGAAGGAAAACGACATGCCGAGCCTGTTTGACTAGGACGACGGCAGCCAAACCGTCATGGTTTAACTAAGCAGCGGGGCCCGGAGTGCAGCAACATCGCGCTCCGGGCCCCATGCATTACAGCAGCATCATCCCTATAGACAAAATGCCGCATAAAGTGGAACAGACATCAGCCCATCATTCATTCCGAAGGGCTTAGTCGATAGCCTGATTCGGCGCACGCCCGGATGGGTCTTTTTAAGTGAGGACAGGCTTCGAGATCTTGTGTTCTCTCCCGCCTTGACTTCAATCGCAGACAAGCATCCCTGCTTCTCTACTACAAAGTCGATTTCCGCACGATTATCTCGCGCCCAATAATGCAGCGGATAACCCATGGCTGAAAGCTGTTGGGCAACGTAGTTTTCGGTAAGTGCACCCATGAATGTGCCGCCGATACCGGCAAGAATATCGGCGCGTTGAGCACCGGCCTTGGAGACCAGCAGCCCTGTATCCGCCTGATAGATTTTAAAAGCAGAAGGGTTAACGAAGGCCTCTAAAGGGCTTTCGATCTGCCCGACTAGGCTGCAGCGCGCCACCGTACCCGACAATACAAGCCAGTCGAGAGCATCTCCAAAGAGAGACGCATTGCCCCCCGCTCGCACTACCTTGTATTGAAATTTACGATTCTCTTTGGCAAGCTGCTGTGGAATGGAATCGAAGCACGCACGCGTCTTTGCGCTCAAGCGTTCATCAGCATATTTATTGGTGTCGGCGGAATATCCGTCGAGAATAATCCGATGCTTTTCGGCCACATCAATGATTGACTGATCATCGATGTACATTTGGACCGCCTCGGGCATTCCGCCAACAACAAGATACTGCCGATAGAGCCCAAGCGCCTTTTCATGAAGGCTTGGCGCAAGAGGACCCATAAACTCGAATGATGAGCGTATCTCGTCGACCAGCTGATCGTGCCCCATCGCCCAGAGAAACTCCTCGAAATCGAGTGGAGTCATCTCAATCAAGTCGGTCTTTCCGACGGGGAACGAATACGACTGATGGTTAATGGCAACCCCAAGAAGCGACCCAGCAGCCGCAACGTAATACTCGGGAGCATCTTCGCAAAAGTATTTAAGGGAAGTGAGCGCTTCCTCGCATGCCTGGATCTCGTCAATGAACAGTAAGGTTTTGCCAGGCACGATACGCTGTCCCGTACGAGCCTCGATCGCGCGTACGATCGAATGAGGGTCAAGACCGCCCGAAAAATCCGCTCGCGCCGACCGGTCGTTCTCAAGATTAACGTAGACAACCGATTCGAAAAGATCCTGAGCGTACGTTCTGAGCAGATAGGTCTTGCCACACTGGCGCACGCCTTTGACCAGCAAAGGTTTTCTATCAGCCCTGTCTCGCCACTCCCTAAGGAGCTCGTCTGCCTTGCGACGCATACGCAACCTTCCCTCATGAACTTCTGTTTGACAATATTTTAACGCGGATTAATTTGTTTTCAGTTATTTTTCTGCGTTTAAAAATTGTTCCTATACGGCACTTGAGGGAATGCACCCCTATCTCTTGGTAAGGATAGCAAGCATTTCCACCAACGCTGATTGCCATGCGTTCTTCTTGTCCTTAGGCGAGCTTGCGAGCGAGCTCGCGCACCTCTTTCAACTTGGGCGAGGATGCCATGCTGTCGCGCTCGGTCATGCCGCTAATGGTGACAATGCCCTGGTCCTCCCACTTGCAGTACGCGCATGTGGCCCTGTACATAGCAATCGCCGCATCATAGACGCCCTCGCTGTGGCTATCGAGCAAAAGGGCCGTCTTGGTGAACGGGAAGCCCGTGGCACCGAAGGCGTACAGGCGGTCAATAGCGGCTTTCTCCTGTGCAGTGATATCAAACCAGTAGATGGGCGAGGCGAAGACAACCATATCGGCGCCTTTCAGCGACTCGATCACGTTGGCCATGTCATCCTTCTGCACGCAAGTGCCCTCATGGGTAAAGCAGTACTGGCATCCCAGACAACCAGCGATCTTTTTGCTGGCAACGCGGACGACCTCAACCGCATGGCCGCCCTCACGCGCGGTCTCGGCAAACGTCTCGACCATGGTGTCGGTATTGGCGCCCTTGCGCGGGCTACCACTCAATACAACGATATTCATAGTAATCTCCCTCCTTCATGCCGCAGGCGCGCGGCATATTTTTTGTTTTAACCAAAACGTATGGAGTTATTCAATCGCCTCGTTTCAGCTACTCCCACTCGACAATAGGAGCCACTGGCCAAAAGCCTGTCAACATCAAAACAAGTTTTCAATCTATCGATTCTACGTGAGGCAATGGTCCTCATTTGATACCCGCGCTGTTTGCGCACTAGGGAGCAAAGGAATCTGGCCGCCGCTCAAATAAGATCACCGCCATCTTGCATAAACGACGCCATGTTAAGGTGCCTGATGCCATCCCTCTCCTGCAATAGAGGATCAAGCGTGAACAAGTAGCGCGGACAACCATCCCTGATGTGGCCGAACGGCCTGTACTCGCGCTCCTCGACGCCTCTGTCGGCAATCGACATAGAGACCTGGATGTAGGCGTAAGCATTGCGCCTACGAGCGATGAAGTCACACTCGAGCTTCCCAATACGGGCCACAGAAAGCTCATACCCGCGCGATGCAAGATAGAGGTAGATCTTCACGTCGGTATATACGCAAGATGCACCCCTTTTTCTCAGCGTCCATTTCATCAGTTATGGGGGTGCTTTTTTACATTTTATAAAAAAGCGTACCGATAGCTTATTCCCACTCAGTTTCGAAAATCGAATGGTTTTGAAGTTTCGAAAGCGGCAGGGCACCATGCATAAGGGCATGTTGGGATCCGCACCAGTAAAACAGGAATTGACTCACGCGAGGAGGCGCCGCCCCGTCGCCTCGATGCGTGCGACAGGCAGATTAGGTTTGGGGAGTAGAACGGCCCTTGCGCGAGGCGTGAATTGTAATCGATAAAGCCGAGCTTTGAGAACATGCGGTTTATCTCGTCGAACGTTGAGTCAACAGGGGCTTGCGCCCCGTCGGCCGACTTGGCGACGCCCATGTCCATGATGCCGGGCACAAGTGTGAATGCGCCACGTGGAGGCGAAGGGGTCACCCGAAAGGTTGATGGTAAGCGAGCACCAGAGGTCAAGGTGGTCCTCGCCTTCCGGGTTTGTGAGGTCGAGGGCGAGTGCCCCTCCCTCGGTCGCGTACAGCGGCGGCAGGCACTCGGCCAGCTCCTCAGTCATAAGCGCTTGCATGTCCGTCTCCCCTCCAGGCCACGTCGGACCCCTAGAATCTTCGCCCCGCGGGCAAAGCCTCGGCGCGCCCCATGGCATCTCGGCTTTGCCCCCTGCAATGTCGCGCAGCGGAGACACCACCTGAGACGGATGTCGATGCATCGAACCCGAGACCGGGCGCGGCGGCGGGGAGCCTCTCGCGCGGACAATCTGCTCGATCCTGCCGCACCCATCTTAAAAAAGTTCGAAAAACGTTCAATCGTACGACATCCGTCGAACAGTCGGGGGTACACACCACTACAGAAGGCCCACGGAACGGGGGGCGAGATGGTCGGCGACGGGTTCAAGGCACTCTCCGGCCCCACGCTCCGCTAGGGAGGGCGTCGGGAGGGAGGCCGTAATGGGTGAGAAGGACGAGCGGCCGGAGCGGGTGTTCCCCGGCAGGACAGACCCGTGGTTCATAGCGGCCATGGTGATTGTGGCGGGCGGTTTATCCGCGGCGTGTATCGCGTGTTTCCTGAGCTCGAGTCCCGCGCTCCTATGGGGCTGGTTCGCGCTGCTGCCCGTCCCGGCCCTCGTGGCCCTGGCCGCCCTTCCCGTCCGCAGCAACCGCCTCGAGCTCTACGGCGACCGCCTCGTCGTCGTGTACGCTGGGATGCGTTCGGTGATACCCTACGCCCACGTGCGGGGCGTCCGGCGCACCAGGACGCTCTGGGCGGGGACGGCCAACTCGCTCGACCGCGTCTATATCGAGGCGCCCTACGACGGCGACGCCATCGTCTCGGTGACCGACAACGATGCCCTCGTGGCAGAGCTCGAGCGTAGGTGCGGCCTGCGGCCCGGCTGCGAACAAGGCAACTAGCTTCGCAGGGCGGCTATCAGCGACTTGCTGCTCATCGTCATATCACGACGGCCAATTCTGGGTCGGGCTGGCGGAGCATGTCGAGGACGGAAGGTACGGCGTCGCCCGCATCGTCTTCGGCGCAGAACCGTCCAATGAGGAGATCCTGCGATTCGTTGTCAACAAATGGGCGAAGCTCTCGCTCTTCGGCGACAAGGCCACTGAAACAAGCAAGCCCGCGAAGAACCCCAAGCGGCGCGCTCGCGAGGCAGCGAAAGCCCTTAAACGGCCCGCGGTGAGCACCAAGGCACAACAGGCGCTCGCGAGCCAGCGGGACGCAATGAAACGGGAGTCGGTCCGCGCAAGAAGCCAGCACCGCGCGGACGAGGCGGAGGCGCGCTTCGAGCAACGGAAGTTGAAGCGCAAGCAGAAGCATCGTGGGCATTGATCGCCATTTGCAGCAAGGCAAACCATATACAGCAGCGGCGCCAGTTCCACTTGAAGCCGACGCCGCGTAGACGCTGATGGTGACGGCTATGCACGGGCACGGGCGCACCACTGCACTTCACAGCTTGTTTCTCAAGTATTTGGGACGCACACGCGGCGTTCAAAAATGCGGAGCGACTCCGCATGGCTCGAGACTGAGCCGAGATGCCCTACTTCTCGCCCTCCAGCAGTCCCACGATGCGGTCGATGTCGACGGCAAAGCGAGGCCTTCCCTCGCGCTCGTAGCGGTCGAGGTATGCCTGGCACTCGGAGACAATGCGCTTGGTGTTGCCATCAATGATGCGCTGGAGCGTCTCGTAGTAGGCCGAGCCCTCGGTCCTGAAGCGGCGCTGGTAGGCCTTGGTTATGGGGAACATCTTGATGTAGTGGATGCCGTGGCGGCAGCCGGGGCGCGTCGTGGGGCGGGGTGGCAACGCAAAGTACTGGTCTTTGGGCACGTTGGGGGCGATGTTGGAACGCAGCGGCACGGCGAAGTCCCTGTGCTTCCCGCGGAAACGCAGCCTCACCACCACGATGCAGGGGCGGTCGCGCTTAAGCATGAGCTCACGGTCGCCATCGACGAGGTCGAAAAAGTCCTGGGAGACGGATACGATCTTCATCGGTTACGCCCCCTTCATACGAAGCGGGGCCCGCATCGCTGCAGGCCCCTACAGGTGGGCGATATTCTACGCCTTGCGGCACCCCGTCGCCCACGGAGGTTAAACGTACACGTAAGCCGTACTCTGAAAGCCGCGGCTTCCGGCGAGTAGTTTATACCACGAAAGGTCGATTTCAATGCGCATAGCTCGCAAAATAACACTCGCTGGGCCGTCACCCCTGGCAGTTACCCTCCAATCTTCATTGGAGTCAGCAGGTCAATTCATATAGTTATGGGGGTATATCCTAAAGGGAATCAAATTTATACCCCATAACTAAGGAATTTTCTATTCCCACTCGATGGCTAGAGCCCTGGTGTAATTGACTGGATCACCGTTCCGGGAACCGGTATCGACCTACCTGTCCGCCAAACTCCTTCTTCAGCTCCAGCCTAGTATCTGACTCGCGCTGTTATAAGCGAAAACCGAAGAGATGCATCTTTGCCAAGAAAATAAGGTTAGCCTTATCTTACTGCATGATTCGTGTGTTATGGTTAGATGGCTCTAACTTTTTGGGGGCGATAGCCATGCACGAACGCAAGGACTTCTGGGACAAGAATGCCGGTCGGTACGACCGTTTCATGCGAAACGACCGGGCGGCGTATGAGAAGATGTATGGGCTGATCCGGCCGGTGGTGAAAGAAAAAACCGTACGGGAGGTTGCCACCGGCACGGGGCTTATCGCAAAGAGCATCGTGAATACAGCGGCGCATATCGAGGCTACGGACGCTTCTGCACAGATGATCCTTGAAGCAAAACGGGACAATCAATCCGCAAAGCTGCACTTTTCCGTACAAGATATGTTCCGCCTGCCCTATGCACAGAAGTCCTTCGAAGTGGTGATCGTGTCCAACGCGCTTCACATAGTGCCGCATCCGGAAAAGGCCCTGCAAGAAATCAGGCGGGTGCTGAAGGACGACGGCGTGCTCATCGCGCCAACCTTCACCCACGCGGGGAACTCGGTTTCCGGCAAAGCAAAAGCCCTTTTCATGAGCATGGCGGGATTCCCCCTCCACAGCAGGTGGACAAGCGAGGAATACCTGCGTTTCCTGCGTCAAAACGGCTGGGCGGTGCAGAAAAGCGCGGTGCTGAAGGCCTCGTTCCAGTTGACCTATACGGAATGCACGAAATCGGAGGGGCCAGATGTCGTTCTTTGAAAACACCCGCAAGCCCGTGGGCCTCGGCGGAAAACTTATGGTTGCCATGATGAATCTGGGCCACGGCCCTGTGGCGCGGTGGGGACTTCAATTTCTACGACTTGCGCCAAACGCCAAAGTGCTAGATTGCGGCTGCGGCGGCGGGGCAAACATAAAACGACTGCTGAAAAAATGCCCGCATGGCGTCGTCAAGGGCATCGACTATTCACCCGTCAGCGTGGAGAAGGCTAGAAAGCTCAACCGAGTTGCAATTCAGGAAGGACGTTGCGCCGTTCTGCAAGGCAGTGTGGCGGATATGGTGTTTGAGGATAGCTACTTCGATGCTGCCACGGCCTTTGAGACCGTCTATTTTTGGCCCGATTTGCCCCGATGCTTCCGTGAGGTCTGGCGAACGCTGAAGCCGGGCGGGACAATTCTTATCTGCAACGAGAGCAATGGCGATACGGACAAGGACGAGAGGTGGACGCAGATCATCGGCGGCATGACCATCTACAAGGACATTGAATTAAAGGCATGTCTGGAGCAGGCGGGTTTTCACGAGGTGCAGATACACAAAAAGAAAAAGTGGCTCTGCGTCACGGCGCGGAAGTAAGGGTATCAAGCACGGGCATTTTTGCATCCATCCTGCACATGGCGATAGGCATGACGGTCATAGCGGCTGTGCTGGCGGCAATTACGACAGTTTTTATTCACTGAGGAAGAAACCTATGAAATGTAAAATTGAGAAAAACACCGTGCAGGAGACGCTGATCCTCCCGCTGTATTCCCGGAAGCTGTGTACGGAGTTGTACCCGAACCTTTACAAGGATGAAACAGCGGTTCGCCTGCTCGGCCAGATCGACTACGACTTTTCAGAGGCAGAGAAAAACTCCCGCAGCCTGATACAGCGCTTTGGTGCGCTGGAGGTGGCCATGCGGCAGAGTGATCTTGCTTTCGAGGTGCGGGATTACCTGAAAGGCCGCCCCAATGCAGCGGTGGTCAATCTGGGCTGTGGGCTGGACAACACCGGCAGAACCTGCGACAACGGTAGATGCAAGATTTACAATCTGGACTTCCCGGATGTGATTGCCTTGCGGCAGCAGCTACTGCCCGCCGGGGATCGAGAACAAAATATCCCCTGCGACCTGAAAGACACCACATGGTTTGGCAAAATCGATGCCTCCGGCGGGGCGGTGTTCTTTGCCTCCGGGGTGTTCTATTACTTTCTGACCCAGCAGGTCCGGGAACTGGTGCGGGGGATGGCGGACGCTTTCCCCGGTAGTGTGCTGGTCTTTGACGCTGCCAATCGGACGGCAGTAAAGATGATCGCAAAAACATGGCTTAAGACTGCAAAAATCAAGGATGTGGGGGCATATTTTGCGGTTTCGGATGCCGCCAAGGAAATCGGCACGTGGGACAGACGTCTGCAGGTCACAAGTCGCGGCTATATGCTGGGTTACAACGATTTGAGAGACCCTTCTGTCAGCGGCTTTTTCCGGTTTCTCGCAAGGGTCGGTGACAACGGGATGAAAATGCAAATCGTGAAAATAAGATTTTGAGAGGCGAAAACGAAGCGCATTCACTTTGACGTTGAAGAAGACGGCTTTTACGGCACATATTGGGCGTGCAAGGACACGCATACAGCAGCGGGCACGGATTCAATTGAAACCGTGCCCGCTATCTGATACTATATTATTTTATCGAACGTCTGTTCTATTCCCACTCGATAACGAGCGCCGCAGGTAAATAAGGTGCTCGTTTTGCCTCAGCCAACTCAATCAGGCATTTTCCCGTTGCCGTTTGATACTCATTTGATCCTCACGAGAACAAAAACGAGGCGAAGGCTATATCTTTCCTGCTCGATGAGCACGGGTCAATTCATCCTGAAGTGATTCCGGCATCATCTCTACGGCATGTACGGCACCTTCCCGCTCTTCACCCGCAAGGGTCTTTCCCGTATAGGGATCAGGAATCTCCTCGCCCAGCCAGTTATTCAGGATCGTGGGGTTATAAGTATCCTTCCAGTCTTCGTATTCTTCGCGCGAAATCTCGCCTTTTTCAAGTTGCGCGAGCTTCCTTCCCCAATCCATAAGCGCTTTCGGCACCATTCCGTACCCATAAGCGCGCAAGCTGGGAGAACCTTCTCTATTCGGCTCTAATTCGAATGCTTGCTCAAAGTTAAACAGCATGTGAATGAATTGGAGCTCGTTTTCGATTCCATAGACTTCAAATGCCTCCGGACGTACTTTAAGCGCTTTTGCCAACGATTCGAGATGTTTCTCCTTCGGATAGCGCGCGCCCAGCTCATAGCTTCTAAGAGCCGATTCCCCTAGACCCGCGGCCTTCGCCAACTCTTTCTGAGTCATCCCCCGTCGTTCACGTAACGCTCGGATTTTCATCCCCATACGTAGTTTGTCTGAATCACGCATCTCAGTTTCTCCTGTGGTCGGTCTCTCACCGTCTATCAGGTTAATCGACGTACGTCACATTTTCGTGATGATAATTCATTTTTTGACTTGACCTCTCGTTTTTGTGAGCTATTCTAATTTTCGAAGCACCTCTCATATTCGTGAGGTATAAACCGACTGAAAGGAGCATTCCAAATGTCCAATCAATTCATGAGCGCCGAGGAGGTTGCACGGGCCACGGGCATGAGCAAGTCTTATTCGTTCAAGCTCATCAGGACTTTGAATGCAGAGCTTGCAGCTCAGGGGATCATGACTATCCCCGGAAAGGTCCAGCGCTCGTATTTCGAGGCACGCCTTCTCTCCGCTCCTTCTAAGCAGAAGGCGGCGATGCCTAATGTCGGTTAGCCGCGACAAGAAGCGCGGGACCTGGACGGTCGAGGCTTGGTACCGCAACTCCATGGGAGAGCGCCACAAGAAAACGAAGCGCGGGTTCGTCTCCAAGAAGGAGGCTGTGGCTTGGGAGCGCGACTTCCTCGCGTCTTGCAACGAGCGCGTCGAGGTCACCGTCGAGACTTTCGTTAAGACTATGTACGCCCGTGACGTATATCCT
Source organism: Collinsella sp. (assembly GCA_046883645.1). Lineage (GTDB taxonomy): Bacteria > Actinomycetota > Coriobacteriia > Coriobacteriales > Coriobacteriaceae > Collinsella. The sequence continues at coordinate 11,044 of JBKTBE010000010.1, forward strand.
CGGCTGCGAGTCGGCACCAAGCTCACCAAGGATGCCATTATCGACAAGTACATCCTTCCGTTCTTCGGCAAGATGCGCCTCTGCGACGTCAAGGCCGCAGACGTGGTGCGCTGGGAAAACTGGCTTTTGGAACAGGGGCTCTCTCAGAGCTACCTCCACACCATATGCAACCAGTTCTCAGCCATTTTCAACCATGCAGTTCGTTTCTACCGCCTGCCTCAGAACCCCATGCTGGCGGCGGGAAAGGTCGGCTCCAAGCGCCCCGAGAAGGAAATGCTCTACTGGACCCCTGCCGAGTTCAAGCTCTTCTCCCAAGCCATCGAGGAAAAACCGCTCATCTACCTTGCGTTTCTCACGCTCTACCTCTCGGGCTGCCGCGAGGGCGAGCTCCTCGCCCTTCGTCCGGAGGATATCGACTTCGACCTCAACGTCATCCGCATCCGTCGTTCCTACGCCCGCATCAAGGGCGAGGACGTTATCGGCCCGCCCAAGACGCGAGCCTCAAAGCGTGACATCGTCATGCCGAGCCTCCTCCGTGAGGAGTTGGGCGATTATCTGGCAACGCATCCCGAGATCGCTCCTACCGACCGGCTCTTCCCCATCACGAAGCATGCCCTGTCCCATGAGATGAAGCGGGGCTGCGAAATCTCGGGCGTCAAGCGCATCCGCATCCACGACATCCGCCACTCGCACGTCAGCGCGCTCATCAACAGCGGCTACTCGCCCACGGCGATCGCCGACCGCATGGGGCACGAGACCGCAGAGGTCACGGAGATGTACTCGCATCTCTTTCCCTCGACCCAGCACGATCTCGTGGAGGCGCTGGACGAGGTGATGACGGATGTCTAGGCCGATTGTGGACGCCAAGGGACGCCGCCGCTGCAAGACCATCGCCTTCCGCATGTCGCCCGCAGAGGCGGAGCAGCTCGACCTCCGCGTCGCTTTGAGCGGCCTGTCGAAGCAGGACTACATCACGGGCTGCTTGCTTGAGGGCACCTTCACCGTGGTCGCGACCAGCCGCATGCGCAAGGCGGTCAAGGAGCGCGTGGGGCCTGTCGTAGCGGAACTTCGGCGCATCCGGCGCGCAGGGGACATGGACGACGAGCTCGTCGAGTCGCTTGAGGCACTCGCTGCCTTCGCCGGGTCGTTCGCGCCCGAGCGCTCCCCCGTGGAGCTTGAAGACGCCCTTATCGCAAACCTTGGAATGGACGACGGCCTCCCCTACCAAAGCTCGGCCGTCGCCCAAAAACATGAGCCCACACATAAGGAGGACCCTGTCGATGAATCTTAGCATGATGAATTCCGCCCGACGCCGCGCCGTCTTGCGCGACCACGGCCTCGACCATCCACTGTCAGAGGAAGAGCTGGTCGAGCTCCTTATCGATACGGAGCTTCGCCTCAGCCGGCTCGAAGCGCTTGTCTCCGGCAAAACCTGCCCCGTCAATGGCCCTCACCGCCTCCAGTCTCGCGGGGTGGCCTGATGGACACGCAGAAGCGCGACGACGCTCCCAACCCCCAGCCCCCGGAGCGCCGCTCTCCGCCGACGGTCAACGAGATCGTCGAGGAGCTCAAGTCCCTCCCCCTGAACGTCGGCTATAACCGGCTCGCGAATGAACTCTTCAAGACCGGTCCTCTGCCCTGGGACACGAATGTGAGGGAACGCCGGTGGCGCGACTCCGACGACGCCCGGCTCTTCGCCCTACTCCAGCAGACCATCTCCCTCCAGAAGGAGAAGTTCATGCTGCTCGCATTGACCATCGTCGGCGAGGACAACGCCTATGACCCGCTCGTCACCATGCTCGAAGCCACTGCCTGGGACGGAATCCCGCGCGTGGGTACGCTTCTCAACGCCTATCTCGGCGCGGAGATGAGTGCATACGTCTCGGAAGTCGAGCGCATCCTGTTCTGCGAGGGCATCGCCCGCGTCTACCACCCGGGCTGCAAGGCCGACTACATGCCCATCCTGTGCGGTGCCGGGGGCATCGGCAAGTCCTCCTTCGTCAGGGGCCTCGCCATGCGAGACGAGTACTTCAGCGACTCCGTGATCAACCTCGGCGATGTCAAGCTCACAGGCGAGCAGAACCGAGGCAAGTGGATTGTCGAGATCCCCGAGCTCAACGGCATGTCCGAGCGCTCCGTCGAGAGCGTGAAGGCCGGGATCACACGTCAGGTAGATGAGTTCCGGGGAGCCTACCGTCGACGGACGGAAGCTTTCCCCCGGCGCGTCGTCTTCGTCGGCACCACGAACGAGGCCGACTTCATCCGCGAGCGGACGAGCGGCGCAAGGCGCTTCCTCCCGGTGCTCTGCGGCATCGAGCGCACGGAGAAGTCCGTCTTCGACGAGGGCTTTCCTACCGCCATCCGGCAGGCATGGGCAGAGGCCCGCACGTGGATGAAGACGGGCGACCCCCGTTTCTCGACCGTCCTCACGCCCGAAATGGAGGTCGAGGCGGCCGCACAGCGCGGACGTTTTGTCGAGGAGGACCCCTGTGTGCAGAAGGTCCTCGCATATCTTCCCGGCAACACCGACCGTCCCATATGCACGTTCGAAATCCTCGACAAGGCCCTCCACCTTGAGAAGACCAAGGCCAACTGCAAGATGGTCAGCCGCATCCTCTCGTCGCAGTGCCCCGGATGGGTTCCGGGCAACAAGCGTCTCTGCCCTCCATACGGCAAGCAGCGCTGTTGGGTGTTCCGGGAAACGGATTAGGGCCGATTGGGTGCCGCAGCATGTCGCAGCGGCACCCTGTCCACCGCCCTTCACCTGCAAGACCCGGCAGACGGTGCCGAAGGTGCCATGGATTCCAAAACTCTTGGCCGCTCCTCGGCACCTTCGGCACCACGCAGTCTCTCCGCAGCTAGAACCATCGCTAACCAAGACATTTAAGCGAGTTGCCGGCACCCGTGCGGCACCGGCAGAAAGGAAACACACGATGAAACTGATTGAGAAAATGAAATCGCGCCTCGCCGACCTCCTCGGGACAATCCCCGAGCACAAGGGCGACGCTGTCGGCTCCGTGCTCTCCCATCTGCTGGAATCCGATCCCGGCCTGAACTTCACGCGAGCAGCGCGGGTCAACGAGCGTCCGGGTTTCACGCGCGTCGTTCGCGCCGGAATCGCCTACTACGCGAAGCCGGAGTGCAAGGTCTTGAACCCGTTCAAGGAAGGCGGGAACGGCGTCTATTTCGTCAAGGGCTGCAACGACGACCCCACCGGCATCTTCTTCACCGACACTTTCAACGTCAACGACGTAGAGTACAGCGATGCCATCGCGGCCTATCTCTTCGCCTACGGAATCCCCCGCGACGATCTCGTCATGGTACCCATCACCTTCTGGCCCAAGACCTACGAGCGCACGCCCGAGAACATCGCCGCCCTCCGTGCCGTCGGCGCACCCCTCCCGAACGAAGGGGTCTAAGATGACCACCGGCAAAGACAAGTCGAAAGTCATAAGCCTTCGCCTCCCCGACAAGACCTATCGCCGCCTCCACGCCTACGGGGTTTCCAAGGGGCTCAGCGACAGCGCCGCCGCACGTGAGCTCATCGCTGCCGGGCTCGCCTCCGACGGCCTGGCGCTCTACTCCACCGAGCTCGGAACCTATCTGCGCGGCGTCATGCAGCCGTTGTTGGAGCAGCTCGACCGCACGCTCGGCGAGCGCAACGCGGAACAGGAGGACCGCATCGCACGCGTCGTCCACCGCGCCACCCGTGCCTCTATCGTCGCGGCCATCGCGGCGGTCGAGATCGAGAAGGGCACGTTCGATGGCCTGGACGGCGTGAGCGCATCGGACATCTACGCCGCCTACGACAAGCAGGCCAGGCTCATGCAGAGCGGCATGAGCCTCGCCGAAGCCCGGGAGCGCCTAGCCGATGGCAAGTCGTAGCAGCCTCGTCGTGAACGCCCGCGTGCACCTCCCCGGTTCGCGCGGGCGTTCCGCCGTCATCACCAACAACATCGAATACGTCGCCACGCGCGAGGGGGCCGACAAGTCAGCCACCGTCGACGACCTCAGGCGCTCCGAGCTCGCAGAGAGGATGGGGCTCGTCGGCTACTGCGCCGAGAGGCCCGGATCGACCGCGCTCTTCGACCAGAACGGGGCCGTCCAGCTCCGCACGGCCCGCAGGGAGCTCGAAAAGGCCGACGGCGCGATTGCTACCGTTGTGCTCAGCGTCCGCAGGGACGAGGCGTGCGAGCTCGACCTCGCGTGCAAGGAGGATTGGCAACGCTTCTGCCGACGAAACCTCTCGCCGGCACTTGCCGAGGCAATGGGCATCCCCGAGTCAAGCGTCCGCTGGGTAGCTGCCGAGCACGAGAACCACCCGAGCTCCAAGCACGTGCACGTCATAGCGTGGTCGTCGGACGGCTCATTCGATTCGCTCATGGCCCGCAACGCGCTTGACCGGGCAAGGAACGACCTCACCGATGCGGCGTTGGCCCCGGCGCTCGCGGTTGAACACGAGGCCCGCGACCTTGCGAGGTCACGAACGGTCGACGCCGTCCGTGGCGTCCCCGTGAATGAGACAAACGTCACGCTGCCCCCGGACGGTCGTATCTCCTACGCGCACCTCCGTCGCTGGCACCCGGAAGTAGCAAAAGAGGTTGACTCCGCCGTCGCGAGGGCCGAATCGGCCCATCCCGAAATCAAGGCGACCGTTGTCGCCTATCGCGAGTCCGTAGAGCGATGCGCCGATCTCAGGGGCCTCAAAGGAGTGGAGAGGGACCGTTACGTGAGCGATGCCATGAGGGAACTGCGGGCACGCCAGTGCAACGCCGTACTCAGAATCATCGCGCCCGACCGAACGGCGATCCCCACGCAAGACCTTGAAAGGACTAGGAGACCGGAGCGCGGCCCCGCGACGGAACGTAGGTATATGAGGGCGCTCGCGGGTGAGGTCCGCGCCTGCGTCTCCCCTGAGAACCTAGACGCGGCGTGCAGGGCGGTGCGCGAACATCGTCCGATCCCGAAGCGATGCCTCCAAGGTTGTCCGTCCTACACACTCTCCATGGCCAAGGCCCCGATTGCCGCCGGAAAGGCCCTTGCTAGGGTCCTCGCATCCGCAACGGAATCCCGGAAAGGCAGAAGAGACCTATCGGACGATGTCGGCCAGCAAGCCGAACGCGTGCTCGCTAGGGCTCTCGCGGCTGCCGCATCGGCCGCGATCAGGGGCGATGCGGTGGGCATCGCGCGCGCACCAGCAAAATCCATAGTGAAGGGAATGATTCTGTGAGCAAGCAGAAGAGCTTCAACGCCGACGAGGGCGCGCATCTCAGGCGCTGCGTCGCCACCGGCGCGGCAGCCGGGGCCGCGATCGCACTCGTTCTGCTGCCGGTGATATGGCGCTGGCTGGATGCATGGGTCATCGGCATCGCCATAACGCTCAGAAGCTTCGGGACGGCCGCAGCACCCGAGCTTCCCGGGACCGTGTTCCAAAACCCACTCGAAGTCCTACCGGAGCTGGTCCAGGACGATGCCTTCCTCGTGGGATGCGCGGCGGTCCTCGCCATCTCCACGATAGCAGGCGTCTGGAGCCACTTCGACTGGTCGCGCTGGCTCCACGACGGGACCTGGGTCGGCGGGCGCCGCGCGCCCGGCGCGCCCATCCACGGCGACGCGAGGCTCATCTCGGCACACGGCGAGCTTAAGCGCCGGAGCGAATCGTGGCAGAAGGGCGACAAGCCCTCGGGCGGCACACTGGTCGTGGGCGAGATCGGGAAGAGCGTCAGGCTCATCGACTCTGTCCACGCCTGCATCCTTGCCGAGAGTGGCGAGGGCAAAAGCCGTCGAGTCGCCATTTTGTCAGCCTTGGCAAACTTCGAGCAAGGCCGCTCCCTCATCATCAACGACATCAAGGGCGAGCTCAGGGCCTTCCTTGAGCCTGTGTTCGAGGAGACGGGCACTCATCGCATCGTCGACGTGATGTTCGACGCGCCCGTATCCTCGGTTCGATTCGATCCGCTCGAGAGGGCAAAGGAGGCCTTTAAGGCGGAGGGGGCCGGCGGCTGCGCACGGGAGCTGCGTGAGCTCGCGCGCTGCGTCGTGCCCGCGCCGTCGAAAGGCCAGCCGTTCTTCTACGACGGCGCTCGGAACCTCTTCGTCGGCATCTCCCTCGCCCTCATCGAGGATGCGTCCATCCCGGAAGACAAGAAGACCGTCATGTCCGTCGCTGCCGCGATCTCGCCGTCAGGCGACCAGGGCCCGCTTGACCGCATCGCCGCCCTGGCGGCATCTCTGTCCGCAGGAGACCCCGCCCTCCCCTTCCTCGGCGGACTCAACGGTGAGCACGGAGGCGGGCCTGGCATCGTCTCGACTCTGAGCAACTGCCTCACCGAGTACGTCGACGGCAACGTTGCCCGGATGCTTCACGACGACGAGTGCGGCCTCGGGGACATCGGCGAGGAGCCCACGGCGGTCTTCATCTCATCGTCCTCGGCAACGGGCAACTACAAGAGACTCGTCCAGACGTTCGTTTCCCAAGCGCTCTCGGCGCTGCGTTCCTGCGCCGCAGGCCATGCCGGGCGCTGCCCCGTCGAAACCATCCTCCTCCTCGATGAGGCGGCGTCCCTCGGCCGCAACGAAAGGATCGTCCAGGACCTGGGAGAGATGCGCTCAGAAGGCGTCCATGTTCTCTGGTTCTGTCAGTCGCTCCTCCAGCTCCAGTCCGTCTCCGGCTACAGCCGAGAAGAAGCCGAGACGATACTCGACCTCCTCAAGGACAAGGTCGTTCTCTCCTGCTCCAACCTCGACACCGCGCGCAAGCTCTCGGAGTCGATGGGCTCCTACACGGCGGTCGCTCAGTCCACGAACCGAACGAGGGGAACGAACACCGGCTCGACGGGCACGAGCGAGGGACTCGTCCGCAGGCCGCTCATCACGCCCGACGAGCTCCAGCGTTGGACTGGCCGCGAGACGGGAGCCCTCGTGATCCACGACGGCGTACCTATGGCCTTCCCCAGCAGGGACGTCACCGAGACCTTCGTCGGGCCCATGCTCGGGATGACATCCCCCGAGGCCGAACGGGCACTTATGGAGCAATCGACCGCTCGCCGCGAGATCAGGAACGAGACGGTACCGAAGATTTGGCAGGGCCCGACCGACCCCGGCGGCGCGGCGACAGCACCGACGAAGCCGAAAACGGCGGCAGGATACGTTCCCGAGGGCTTCTAGCCGCGTAATCGCCCATATCCAGCGGAAACGCCTCGATCAACTACGCACCCGCACCCGCGTACTACACGCGGGTGCGGGTGTTTTTCGTTTTAGGTGCAGGCATCTACCTGCGCTTTCGAACTCGGCGCGCCGAGTTGCGCCGTTTGCCTCCGGCGAAACGTAGTGGAGCCTTATCCTGCACCGCCGATTCTCGGCGGAAATAGAAGTCAACAGGTCTCGCGATATTCGAATAGCATAAAAAGAAGCAGCGCCGCGCATCCACAGATATTTTTCCAGCAATCCGTCACCGAGTCATCCCGTAAACAGGTCGGAATCGAAAAACTCCCTTAGAGAAACACCAAGGCCCCTTGCTATGCGCTCTATGTTCTCGATCGAGATGTTCCGTTTCCCGGTTTCGACCTCGGCAAAATAGGTTCGAGACATCTCTATCGAGAACGCAAGGGCTTCCTGGCTGTATCCAAGAGCGTTTCTCAGTTCCTTAATGCGAAGTCCGACTTTCATTTTTGCATCTAGCTGAGTCATTGGTACCTCCCGACTGGTGGTGCCAATGATTTGAGGCGGACCTATATAAGTCACACCTATATGAGTGACAATTTGCAATACAATGCTCACGTGGCCCTTTTCCCGGTTGAAGGGATCGCCGTAAGTACCATCTATGAATCAAAGGAGAACTGCCATGGCGATGAATGTATCCCGGCGCGGCTTTTTGGGCGCTGTCGGACTGATGTCGATTGCCGGATTGAGCGGCTTGAGCGGATGCGGGATGACGGGAGTGAAGGGAATGACGCTCTATTACGTATCGGTCTGCGACAACGTCGCCCTCGGGAAGATGACGAATAACAAGCTGGGTTCCGAGACGACGATAACCTTCGACGACGGGGACGGCTGGCATTACGCAGGGTCGTTCGAGTCCTCGGGAACGTGGAGGCAGGAAGACGAGAACATCGTATTGAGCTCAAGCGAGCTCGGGACCCTGACGCTCAAGAAGGCCGACGATGCGGATGCCTATATCCCCTCTGGCGACGAGGAGTACGGCGAGCGCTATTTCCTTAACGAGGACGATGCGAAGAAGTACTACGAGGACTACACCGGCAAGGCGGTCGCCCGCGTCAAAGAGCTGCTTGAATCGCAGGAATGGGAACGCTCGAACCGGCCGGAGTCCATGGCGAGCCCCGAGGAGATCAACTTCGACAGCGGAAAGATCGCATTCAAGAAGGCCTCGTATAACCAAAAGGGCTATCTGTTCACCCAGGGTCCCAGTGATGACGAATGGGCCGCATCGGACCATTCGGGAAAGTACAGCCTCACGGTCAAAGACCAGAGGGCGAAGGATACCGACTCTACACCGCGCCCGCTCGTTTACAAGGGCGAGCTGACGGCCGATGGGGCGTCGGTGGCCTACACCCTCGAGAAACGTAGCGACAGCCTGGTTCTGAAGCTGGGAGAGACAATGTATGATCCGGTGTTCACGAATGGAAAATAGCGGTCGAATCAAGCTCTTCGGGCGCGAGTTCTCCCGCAAGCAGGTTTGCGCGGCTGGTGCGGGAATCCTCTGCGCGGCGCTTCTCATCGGCTGCGGGGCTTACGCTATCTCACATGCCAGTTGGACGGGAGATTCCAATGCCCCTGCGGTGTCGCAGTCGAAGGACGATGAGAAGCAGGACATGGTACTTACCCTTGAAGTGAAGGCTGACGGCTGGGATGCGGACACCTCCACGCCCGTCATCGCCCATATTGAGGATGAGGACGGGAAAGTAGACTTCTACACCGCCATCGCCGCGAACAAGCAGGTGACCGTGAAGGTCGGTGAGTCCGGTACCTATACCGTCACATTCATCTCACCGGTGAACGCCGACGGCTCCATCTATAAGGTGCCATCGAAGAAGGTTACCGCCGGAAAAGCCGACAAGACAGTTGCCACAGGCGTGACTTTCGATAAGGTGGATGCGGACAAGGTAACGAAGGATGACCTGACAGCCATTGCCAAGGACGTTGCGGAAGCCGTGAAGAAGGGCGATTCCACCCTGACCGGGGACAAGGGCGCTGAGGTCGTGAAGAAGTTCGAGGACAACATCAAGAAGAACCCGAACGCCGATACCGATGCCGTCGAGAAGGAGACCGAGAAGGCTCAGGAGACCGCCAAGGAAGAGAAGTCCGACGCGAAGACCCCGGAAACTTCCGACAGCAAGAAGAGCGATTCAGGCTCATCCAACGGCTCCAAGAAGGATAATGGGAAGACCACAGGCAGCTCCGATAATTCTGGAAACAAGAGCAATTCATCCTCCAAGAAAGACGAAGGAAAATCCGATAGCAAGCCGAGTGGCGGCAACAGCAGCAACTCCAGCTCAAACTCCAATTCAGGCAGTTCATCGAAAAAGGATGACACCCCGGCGCATCAGCACAACTGGGTTGCCCAGACAAAAACCGTCCATCACGACGCTCAGTACAAGACCGTCCACCACGATGCGGTGACGCATCAGGTGTGGCATGACCCGGTGACGGAGGAGCACTATATCTGCAATCAGTGTGGTGCGGATATCACGTCTGACCCTTGGGGACACATTGACAACTCCCTTCTGAACGGCGGCAACTGCGGTGGTTATCATTCTTCCTATGTGACTGTGAAGCAGGGTTACTATGAAACCGTAACCGACAAGGCGGCATATGACGAGCAGGTGCAGCTGAGCGCGGCATGGAACGAGACCGTGACCACCGGGTATAAGTGCTCGGGCTGCGGTGCCACGAAGTAGCGGAAGCCGCCGAATTCTAGGCCGTAGCGGTCAAGCATCAGGTTGAGATCTATTGATGCCGCCGGGTGCATGGGTCTCAGTATCCTCCATGTTCCCGAGTCGCCTTGGCCAAGGCTCCAAGGGGCGCCGCCCCTTGGCGTGCAGAGGTTCGGGGATGGCGCGAGGCATCCCCGAAAAAGCTGGCGCGGGCACGCCGATGGCATACCCGCGTTCTCTGTATGCGCCTCACCCCTCTCCGGCAACGTACGCGGTCCGGCCGCTCCCGCAGTCGATGCTCTCCACGTCGCCGAATCCGATGCGGACGGCAGCCCATCCGCCCCCGTCCTCCACCAAGGCGTCGGCCTCGTCGCGTGCTTCCGAGACGAGTCGCCCGAGTTCTGGCGACCCCTCCGGAGCGGTGCCTATCTCGAACGCCCCGCCCTCGCCGCGCGACTCGAACTCGACGACGACAGTCAGCCCGACGGCTCCGCCCGGGGACTTGCCGAATCTGCCCGCGGCGTCAAACTCGTCCATCTCCATGGAGCTACCTCCCCCTGATGGCGCTAAGCAACTTCGGCTCGAAGTGCTCGTCGCGTTCGATGGCGGCGAACCCCATCTGGCGGTTCAGCTCGGCCATCTCCTTGATGCTGAAGTAGCCGAGCTCGTCGTCGTAGCCCTCGACGAGGCCGAACGCCTCGTCCGTCCCATCGAACTCGAGCAGCCACCAGTCCCATCCGTTCACGCACGAGAAGTAGTGGACGTAGACCGAGGGGTCCTCCGCCCCGTCCTGCTCGTAGAGCCTCGGTAGCCCCTCCGCAATCTCCCTCGTCATCAGCTCCTGCATGTCTTCCTCCGTTTCCGGGCACGCTGCCCTGAACATCTCGCCCTTGCGGGCAAAGCCGAATGGCGACGCCGCGCGTCGTCGTCGGCTTTGCTCCCTGCAAAGCCGCACCGGAGCGAAGACGGGTCAAGGGAGTCCATGACGACCTCCACCAACCGGAGCGGAGCGGAGGTTTGTGCGGGGTCTCATGGGCCCCTTGACGCGGCGTAGCGGAGGTGCCACCCACGTAACGGATACAAGGTCATGACCGGCGAATGCCGCCGAAACGTTGGAAATCATGGGTCAAGCCTGAAGAGAGGCGGCCGCCCCTAACGGACGGCCGCCTTAGCAAGCCTTACTAATTCGGTTCTGGTATATGATCCGAGATGCCCGCTGGGCAAATCCCGACGATACTAGTGATAGTCGTTTGCGAAGGAGCCGTAGAAGAGCGCCTTACAGTCGACATCGCTATAGGACATGATGGCATCCTGGACCTCGGGGCGCAGGAGGTTGAGCACCTTGTACTCACCGTTTCCCATATCCCCCACAAAGAGCACCTGTTTGAAGACATCAGGGTACTCGCGCAAGTAGGTCACGTAACCTCTGAGCTTTGCCAGTGTGTCGCCGAGGAACTCGCCGTGGGGGTCGACGATGGACGGCCTGATGACGCCCTCTGCATCCTTCACGAAGAAGAGGAAATCTGGATGCAGGGCTTTGCGTCCCACCGAAGACATGTACGGGATCGAAAACGCCTTGGCAGACATGCTGCCCGACGGATTGCGATAGAAGGCAACCGTGCGATTCTTTGCCAATTCGTTCCTAACGATATAGTCTTCCGCCGGGTTCAGGTCGAGCGGGCAGAAGCCGTCCTCTTTCTGCACGATATGGCACGGATACTTAGCGAAGTCGTCCGACGTGCTGGTAGACGTGGGCCACTCTATCTTTGTGAGACGCTTGCCCTCGGTTTCACGGGCCAGCTCGTCGTAGCGTTGCTTTGCCGCGTCGTTAAGGTAGTCATAATCGCCAGATCCATCGACCTTATCGAAGTATCCCTTTCGGCATTGAGCCGCCCAGCCCTCGAGCGCATCAACGATGGCCTGCGTGCGAACCGCTGCGGCAAGGCGCAGGTCGCACTCGGGCCGCCCAAGCTCCTTGAAGTTGGCGCGACGATACTCATTCGCAAACTCCTTAGTGAAATGCATGTCGGCGTCGCGGGCGGCCTTCCTGAGGCCCTCGGCGTCCGTGCGAGCCTCCTCCTGCTCCTGGTCCTCGGTCTCGTTGAGCTTGTCGAGCGTGATCTTGACGGTCTCGGCAACCTCTACGTCGTGTTTGGCTTCGCGGTACTCGTCCTCGTTAGCAACGATGTATCCCTTGAGCTTCTGGACGAACTGTTTTTTCACGTCGGCTGCGGCATTGACATCGAGGCCGGTCTCGACAAGCAGAGTCGCCGTCTTAACCAGGCTCTGGAATTCGTTTCTGGCCTTCTTCGGAATGCGCTGGACGGGGATGGAATCGAAGGCTGTGCGGATGCCCTGCCACTCCTGGTGCGTGAAAGACTGCTCGCGCTTGGTGGGCGGCTTGGGCTTTGCCATGGGCACGGGTTTTACGACCGAGACGGGCTGGGTCGGCTCGGTCTGTGTGGAACTTGGCTCAGGGGTCGCAGGTTGCTGCGGGGCAGGCGCTGCAACGTAGTTGCCCGTTGCGGGCTGAGGCGCCGGCTCCGCTTCTGGCGCCGGGACGTCGACGGGCCCGACCGCCGAGGCAAGCGAGGGCTGCGTTCCCTGCATGTCCAACGGCTCCTGAATCGCGATGCCGGCAAGCGGCGCCTGGTAGCCGGGTTGTGCCTGCCGCGCCGCCTCGATGGCCTTCTCGTTCTCCTCGTACGCCTTGAGCTCCTGTTGGTAGTCGGCTTCGGACTTGGGCGCAGCCGCCGTGATGGTCACGGGGTTGAGAACGATGTTCTGCTTGCCGATGGAGCTCTCACCCATGTCGTCCTTGCGACCCATGAGGTAGTCGACCACGTCCTGAGTGCTCTCGGGATTGAACTGGGGCAGGTAGCAGGCGACGGAGTTCAAAAGATCATCGGATTCGATGCGCCGCGCAAGCGGGGTGCGTACCATACGTCCCACGAGCTGTGCGATATAGGTCGAGTCCGAACGCCTGCGCTGCGAGAAGATAACCTCCGCTCGCGGGCAGTCCCATCCGTTGGAGACAGCTTCCTTGGCGAAGAGCACGCGAATGCGCGAGGTGTCCTGAACGAACTCGGGCTCGACATAGGGAATGAGGTATTTTCCCGCCGCGATGTCCTTATGCTCGCCGAAGACGTTGGCGAACGACATCGCCTCGGAAAGGCCGGGGACCAGGCCCGTGATCTGGTCGCACATCTCAGCCAGGGCCGAGTTGCTCACGTTGTCCGCCGCTTGGATGAGCAGCAGCGGGTTGACGGGACTCTCACCCTCACGGGCACAGTACTCGCCCCACTCGCGGCAGGCCAGGGCATAGCGCTCGCACGCCATAGTGAGGTACTGGTGCTCGACTGGGTCGTCCTTCTCTGGCACGCGCAACTCGATGATGTCCTTGAGCAGACCTGACTCCTGGACCTCGCGAGGGGTCACAGCGACCTTTGGCATACGCACGCGATCGGCGCGCTGGTCCATGGCCGCCTCGAACCTCTGCGGCGTAGCAGAGACCCCGACGACGACGGGCATCGCCGCGCGGCCGTCCAGGCCGTCGATGAGGTTAGCATAGATCGTCGCGGTGCCGCGCTCACTTGATGCATTGGCCCCCAGGCCGCGGTGGGCCTCGTCTATGAACAGATAGAGGTTACGCTCCGGGTCCCTGATGGTGCGGTCAAGGATATCCCAGAACACGCGGCCGGAGTTGGCCTCACCACCCTTGGTGAGCAGGCCATTCTTGCTAAGCAGGTCCTTGCTGAGGAAATAGACATGGCGCGGTTCGAGAATGTCGTGCGCGGCTCCGAAGTCGTTGGTAATCGTGACCAGATGGCGCCTGTCGAGGATGCTGTCTGCCAGCTTGTCCGCCACGTTGGAAAAACGCACGCTCGTCTGCTCGTTCAGGCTCGGGGAATCCGAGAGCCAAAGAACAACGGCATTCTCGTCGGGCATGAGGCCCAGATCATCGTCTCCGAAGAAGAGTGCTTCGATCGTCGCCGCGCACATGACCGTCTTGCCCGAGCCCGTGGGAGATGCGAGGCACACCGAAGACAGTTCGCCGTCCTGCTCATAGCGTCGGCGCATCGACTGCAACTTGTTTGCCAGGGTCGCGACTGCCCCGGCTTGGAAATCCTTAAGTTCGACTCTCATGCTTACCTCACCGCATCCTCGGCGGCAATCTTGAACGATTGCAGGTAGTTCTCGTACAGGCGGACGACGTCGACCCCGGGCAGCTGTGCCTTGACGGAGGCGTATCGAGCCGTGTCGTCCGTGATCACATAAGCGCACCCTATGCTGGCATTCTGCTTGACGGCGTCTATGAAAGCGCCGACCGAAGCAAAGTCGAAAAGGACGGCGTAGGCGTCGACCATGGCAAAGCCCGGCTGCTCGTGCTTGATGATGCTGCCACGCGAACCAGCGCGCAGCCAGAGCAGGGGCGCGATCTCCTCGAAGGCCACGCCCAGCTCGACGGCGTCTGGGTCTGCGTAGGTGAGGTCAAAGAAGACGGCGTTTTCCTCGAAGCCGTCGGCCATGGGAAACTCGTCGGTGAACTTGTAGTCACCCTTGATGGGATCGCCCTCGGGCGTCTTGCCCGTGATGGCCGCCGTGACGCGAGGTTTGGTAACGTACTGGCAGATGCCCAGTGCCTCCCATTCGGGGTCGCCCTGGCGAAGACCGCGCTTGGTGAGCTTTTTGGATTCGTCCTCGGAGACCTCGTTGTTCGTTACGCTGATGGAACGCCTGCGCCCGCCGTCCTGATGGTTCAGACGCATGACGGCGTGCGCCGTGGTGCCCGACCCTGAGAAGAAGTCGACTATAAGGGCATCGGGCTTGTCGGCGACAACGGAAGCGATTGAGAGCTCGGTCGCATATAGGGACTTTGGAAATGTGAAGCGCCTATCGCCGATAAACTTTTTGATATATCGGCTCCCGTATTCACCGGCAGAGAACTGCGTGCCACTCCAAACGGTTGTTGGAATGGCAGAGCGTTCTCCCTGCTCTTCGAGAAGCAGGGACCCATCCTCAGCCTTGCCGATGAGTTTAATTTCTCCATTCTTGAGACGCTCCTCTTGGGAATCTCCTAGGTAAAGGAGGGAGTACCGATCACTCTTTTTGTTGTACTCACCTACTTTTGCGCACCCGCGATCAAGCTTGGCCTGTAGAGCATTCTGGGAGATCCTCCAAGTCGCCTCTCGGCCATCGGTCCTAATAGGCCAAACTGCCCTGAGACCCGTTTTTGTCGGTATCTTTGTCCAGTCTTGTTCAAGGGGGAGAGAAGCGCCGAGCTCCTTAATTGTCGCGGTCTCCTCATCGATATAGATGGGATAAAAGAGGTTCGGCCTTGCGGTGCGAGCGGCATTGGGACCGCCCCTCAGCAGCCACTTTTTCCTCAAGTTCTCCGAACTCAACGGAATAGAGTCTGCGGTCCACTTGGCACGGCGCGGCGGTACCAAAAAAGCAAAAGACAGCGTACTCGTCAGCTCTCTTGAACTGGTTGCCGCGGGCAACCCCGTTCTTGTTTATGGTGATTGAAACCGTCTGGATACCGGTCGCGTTGGGAAAAACGCTCTCTAAAAGAAGCTCAAGCCTTGCATACTCCTTCTCGTCGATCGTCACGATGAGCACGGAATCGTTGGGGTTGAGCAGCTGCTTGGCAAGCTTGAGGCGGCGCTCCATAAAGGCAAGCCACTTGGAGTGGCGATAAGCGTCGGAGCCGTCGACGTAATCGTTGTTATATTTCCAGTCGCGGGCGCCAGTGTTATAGGGCGGGTCAATATATATGCAGTCCACTTTGCCTGCATAGGCAAAGGCCAAGGTTTCAAGAGCATGGTAGTTTTCGCCGTTAATGACTACTTGATAGGGCTTATCGCCACCGCGCTCGACACGCCCAGTCTCTTTGAGGCCAGCATAAATCGGCTGGTCATATTCAGCAACAGGCACGACATCATCGACAGCAACGGAGCGGGGCTCACATTCGTTTTCGTCATATGAGGGCGATTGGTATGGCTTTAGATCAGCAACCCCCCCCCGAACGGTATTTACAAACCATAGCAGTTGGGAGTTAGAATCCTCTTTTTTACCACGCTCGGGAAGCACCTGTACGACATCGCCCTTCATGATAGGTTTGCCATAAAGGCGAAGTCGTTCTGGACGGTTGTGTTCAAATACAAGCCCAAACTGGCGCTGCGCCGCAAAGGCACGGATGTCGGCAGCGAGCTGACGATCGCCCAGCTTGACAGCACGATCAACAAGGTTCTGAACGACTGCTTGCGCCGTCTGAGACATCACTTCTCCCCCTTACACTTCTCGTCAATCCATTCGCGCAGGACCTTAGCCACTGTCTTATCCTGGCGCGCGGCATAGGACTTAAGAGCCCGCTTATCCTCGCGGGTTATCGAGAGCGTGAACTTATCCAGCTCCTTCGCGTTCTCCTTGAGTTGCGCTTCGGACATGCGGGCCTCCTTTGTTCAGTTGAATTGATTTTATACGTAATTACGTAATTACGTAGGCTAATTTGAGCCATGCAGCACTCAATCACTAGTCAGTATTCGTTGACAAGCCGTTGGGGATAACGAATATATCGAGGTAGACAGCCGTTTTTACCGTCTGTGAGTACCAGCAAATCGATACTCAAAACGTCGTGAGTACATTTTGAGTACCAGTCCGAGCGGCCTCTTGCGGGCGGACGCAATCTGCCGGTCAGCATTAATTAGAAATAAATTGATGGCGTTGCTTCGGTAATTGAAAGCACTTTAAAACATACCAGCAAACAATAATCCCAGCTAAACAGCTTGAGAGATTGCGCGGCTGGTTTGTATGTACCACATACACCACAATGCACAAGCACCCATGGCACGCAAATAAAAAACGAGGGAGGCCGTTTCCGACCTCCCTCGCAAAGGGCTATTTACTACTCCCACTCAATCGTCGCAGGCGGCTTGGACGTGATGTCGTAGCACACGCGGTTGGCGCCAGGAACCTCGGCAACGATGCGGCCAGAGATGCGGGCTAGTACGTCATAGGGCAGCTTGGCCCAGTCGGCGGTCATGGCATCGCTGGACTCGACGGCACGCAAGATGATCGGGCGCTGGTAGGTGCGCTCGTCGCCCATAACGCCAACGGACTTGATGTCAGGCAGGACCGCGAAATACTGCCAGCAGCTGTGCTCGGAGTTGCGCTCGCCGGTCTGCTCAAACAGACGCTGGTTGTAGGCGTCGAGCTCCTCGCGCACGATGGCATCGGCGTTCTTGAGGATCTCGAGCTTCTCCTTGTCGACCGCGCCGATGATGCGGATGGCCAGGCCCGGGCCCGGGAAGGGCTGACGGAACACGATGTGACCCGGCAGGCCCAGCGCCAGACCAAGCGCGCGGACCTCGTCCTTAAAGAAGTGGTCGAGCGGCTCAATGAGGTCGAAGTGCACGCCCTCGGGGAACGGGATCAGGTTGTGATGGCTCTTGATAGTGGCCGTCTTGCCGCCCGTCTTGCGAGCGCCGGACTCGATGATGTCGGGGTAGATAGTGCCCTGAGCCAGGTACTTGACCGGCTTGCCGTCGGTCTCGAGCTGCTGCGCCACGGCGAAGAACTCTTTCCAGAACTGCGTACCGATGATACGGCGCTTCTCCTCGGGCTCGGTCACGCCGGCCAGAAGCTCGGCGTAGCGGTCCTCGGCATGAACGTGGATAAAGTCGACGTCAAATTGCTTGGTGAAGACCTCCTCCACCTGCTCGGGCTCGCCCTTGCGCAGCAGGCCGTGGTTGATGAACACGCAGGTCATCTGCTTGCCCACGGCGCGGGCGCCCAGCGCAGCCACGACGGAGGAGTCGACGCCGCCGGACAGGGCCAGAATCACGCGGTCGTTGCCGACCTTCTCGCGGAACTCAGCCGTCATGGTCTCGACCAGGTTGTCCATGCTCCAGTTGGGCTCCAGGCCGCAGATCTCAAACAGGAAGTTGCTCAGCAGCTGCTGACCATACTCGGAGTGCTTGACCTCGGGGTGGAACTGCGTGGTGAAGATCTTGCGCTCGACGCACTCCATGGCAGCAACCGGGCACACGTCGGTGCTGGCGGTAACGGTAAAGCCCTCGGGCACCTCGGACACGGCGTCGCGGTGGCTCATCCACACGGTCTGCTCCATGGGCGTGGAGTTAAAGAGCTTGGCGCCGGCCGTGCGCGTGATAGTGGCGCGGCCGTACTCGCCCACCTCGGAGTGGCCGACCTTGCCGCCGAGCGTCACGGCCGTGATCTGATGGCCGTAGCAAAAGCCCAGGACGGGAAGGCCCAGGTCAAAGATGGCAGGATCGATGGACGGAGCGTCCTCGGCGTACACGGAAGCCGGACCGCCGGAAAGGATGAGCGCAGAGGCGTTCATCTCGCGAATCTCGTCGGCCGAGATGTCGCAGGGGACAATCTCGGAATACACGTTGAGGTCGCGGACGCGACGGGCAATGAGCTGACCGTACTGCGCACCAAAGTCGAGTACGAGGACCTTTGCGGAAGCCTTTTGATCCATGGTTTCCCCCTCTTGTTGGCGGGGAGCCGGTGCCCACCCGCGTGAATGAACAAAAATAACTTTCATAGTGTACACGTTATATGGGGGTTTCTCGTCCCTCACAGCCATCAGCGCACGGCAAACGCACGACCTGGGCCCCTATTTGACGGCAATTGAAGTGTTACCAAACGTTGCAGATGATGTAATACGTTTGAACATTGGACGCCCTGTGCCACAATACTGCCGAACGACTCCGCCTCTGCGGCGGCAAATACGATAGGAATACCAGCATGAAGCGCATCCTTCTCATCGCCACGGGCGGCACCATCGCATCGACCGAGGACGGCAACGGCCTCTCCCCCGCCCTGACCGGTGAGGAGCTCGCCCAGAGCGTCCCCGAGATCTCGGGGCTCTGCGAGCTCGACGTCGTGCAGCCCATGAACATCGACAGCACCAATATGCGCCCGAGCGACTGGATGCGCATCCGCGACGTCATTGTCGAGGGTTATGCTGACCACGACGGCTTCGTGATTCTGCACGGCACCGACACCATGAGCTACACCGCAGCAGCACTTTCGTATCTGATCCAGGACAGCCCCAAGCCCATCGTGCTCACCGGCTCGCAAAAGCCCATGGGCAATCCCTTTACCGACGCCAAGCTCAACCTGTACCAGAGCCTGCTCTATGCGCTCGATGAGCATTCGCACGACGTCTCGATCGTGTTTGGCGGCGTCGCCATTGCCGGTACGCGCGCCCGCAAGCAGCGCACCATGAGCTTTAACGCGTTCATTAGCGTCAACTATCCGCCCATTGCCTACATCCGCAATGACCGCATCGTGCGCAATGGGCTTCACGGCACGCATCAGGGCGAAAACCCGGTGCGTTTCTACGACAGCATCGACCCGCGCGTATTTGTACTCAAGCTTACACCCGGCGTAAACCCGGGCATCCTCGACGCCCTTGCCGATAGCTACGATGCTGTAATCCTTGAGACCTTTGGCATTGGCGGTATCCCCGAGTTTGGTGAGTCGGGCGAGTCGTTCCAGGAGGCGATTTTCCGCTGGGTCGATTCGGGTCGCACCGTCGTTATGACCACACAGGTCCCCGAGGAGGGCCTTGACCTGGGTGTTTATGAGGTCGGCCGTGCCTATGCCGACCATCGGGGCATTTTGCGCGGCGACGATATGACCACCGAGACGCTCGTGGCCAAAACCATGTGGGCACTCGGCCAGTCACGTGATGCGGCCGAGATTCAGCGCCTGTTCTACAGCCAAGTCAACCACGACCGTATCCCGATGGTGTAATTCAGTTTTCGACGGGTATCCCCTATTCGATGCCCTCGAGAAGCTCCGATACCGTCATGCCAAGCGCGGGCGCGATCTTAAATAGAACCTTGAGCGTGAAATTTGCCGTCCCATCTTCGATTCGGTCGAGGTAGGGTCGGCTGATTCCTGTCGCCACACAAAAATCAACCTTGGAGATACCAAGGTCTCTGCGTGTCTCTTCGACCCGCCTGCCAAGAATCTGTTTCGCACGTTCGTCCATGCAGCCGAGTTTGAAATGGAGCCGAACATAAACGTAAACTATAGTTTACGTTTTGCCGAATACACAGGAGTTTTCTATGTCGGGTTCTTCAGTCCGCATGTACCGAGCCACGCTTCGCACAAACAGCGCACCGCCCAAGCTCGTCGTCGTTGAAGCTGAATGCCTTTCGCCCGATGAGCGCACAGCATTTGCATTGCTATCAAGTCGCGTCGCCGCCGTTCTGGTCCCTTGCCCGGCGCAAGGTGAACTTGCCATCCGATGCCAAACGCACGGCTGCTCGCTCAATCAGGCTGCCGTAATCGCAACCAGCCAACGCGGCCTGCCGCTCCTTCTAGAAGCCGGCATAGCGCTCGCCCTTCGCGGCGCCGGATACGAAAACGAGGCCGCCGCCGACATGGTCTTTAAACCACGATCGAGCGGCGGCCTCGCAGCAGCCATTGAATATGCGTGCAGACTCGTTGCCTAAAAGGACAAGCTAGAAACCAAAACCAAAGCCCGTTCCGGTAATCGCCGAGTACATAAAGTAAACGTTGATCACGTTGAGGAACACACCCGTGATGCAACCGTTGCGCAGGTAGCGCTCGCACACGATGCGCGCCATGGCGGCGGAGTCATCATTGTTCTTTGCTTGACGACCGGCGGTAAAATACGTCGCCACGCCGAGCAGCAGGTTGAGCACCGGCAGCGCCAGCAGCTCGTAGCTCTTGCCCCAGCGCGTCACCTCGCCGGCGGCGTTAAACTTCGTTGCCACCTCGGGGCCAATGTTGGGGATAACACACGCTGCGACCACCAGCGGAATCACCGCAAGTACGAGCAGCGCAATACCCATGTAGCCAGCTTTTTTGCCATATTTGAACATATGCGTCGTCCTTACACGTTAAAGCGGAAGTGCACGACGTCGCCATCGGCCATGACATACTCTTTGCCCTCGATGCGCAGCTTGCCGGCGGCCTTGGCGCCCTGCTCGCCGCCGAGCTCGATGTAGTCGTCGTAGCCAATGACCTCGGCCTTAATAAAGCCGCGCTCAAAGTCGGTGTGAATGACACCGGCGGCCTGCGGGGCGGTCGCGCCCTGACGAACCGTCCAGGCCTTGACCTCCATCTCGCCGGCCGTAAAGAACGACTGCAGGCCGAGCAGCTTGTAAGCGGCCTGTGCGAGCACGTCCAGGCCGGGCTGCTCCAGGCCCAGGCTCTCCAGGTAGTCGGCGGCGTCCTCGGGATCGAGCTCGGAAAGCTCGGCCTCGATCTTGGCGCAGATAGGCAGCGGCTTGACGCCATCGATGGGCGCCAGGTCGTCGTTGAGCATATCCTCGTCCACGTTGGCCACGTACAGGATGGGCTTCATGGTGAGCAGGAACAGGCCCTTGGCAGCGGCGCGTTCCTCGTCGGTCATCTCCATGGATGCGGCGCGCTTGCCCTCGTTGAGCCAGGCAAGCAGGCGCTTGGCGACCTCAAACTTGGGCATGAGCTCCTTGTCGCGCTTGGCCTCCTTCTCGAGCTTGGGCAGCTGCTTCTCGAGCGTGCCCATATCGGCCAGGATGAGCTCGGTCATGATGGTGTCGGCATCGCCGGCGGGATCGACGAACTCGCCCGTGCGGCCCACCTCACGCATGACGTTGGGGTCCTTAAAGTAGCGCACGACCTCGCAGATGGCGTCAGTCTCGCGGATGTTTGCCAAGAACTGGTTGCCCAGGCCCTCGCCCTCGTTAGCTCCCTTCACCAGACCTGCGATGTCGACGAACTCGACCGTCGCCGGCACAATGCGACCCGGGTTAACGATGTCGGCGAGCTTTTGCAGGCGGCTATCGGGCACATCGACGATACCCACGTTGGGGTCGATCGTGGCAAACGGGTAGTTGGCGGCAAGGCCGGTCTTTTTGGTAAGCGCGGTGAACAGCGTCGACTTGCCCACGTTGGGCAGGCCCACGATACCGATGGAAAGGGACACGACAGCTCCTTTTGGTACAGGTACTTCAAACCGTATAAGTATAGCGCCGCCGCAGCATCCGGGCGAATCCGGACACCGCAGCGGCGCAAATGAAGCAGAGATTGGGGTCTCTAGCTAGTCCGCGAGCTTCTCCACCTGATCGAGCATCTTGTCGAGCTTGGCCTTTGCCTCAGCCTTGACCTTCTCAGCTTCTTCGTGAGCCTTGGCCTTCTGAGCAGCCTTTTCCTCGGCTTCGGGGTCGACGACAACCAGGTTGGACGCATCGTGCTCAACAAGCTTGAGCGCATGCTCGGGGCAAACCTTGACACAGGCACCGCAGCCCAAACAATACGTGGACTCCAACGCAAAGCGACCGCTTCCCACCAAATCGCAGGCAAACGTGGGGCACACGTTGACGCACTCGCCGCACGACGTGCACTTGTCAAAATCGCATTCCGGCGTGCTCACCTGCATGTTCTGGGCAAGCTCGGGGTGGTTTTGCAACGTCGAGAGCACCAGTTGGCGCCCGTGCGTAAGCGTACGGCGACGCTTGGTCGTCGTGGTGCCGCACATGGTGTTGAGCGTGCGCTCCAGCTGGGTAATCTGATGTCGATGGGCCTTGAGCTTTTGCGTCACCGAGGCCAGCGCCGCCGTCGCCGGATTGAGCTTGGTCACCGTCAGGCCCGTGGTGCGGGCAATCTTTTCCATGTACTCCTTGCGCTCGTACTCGCGACGCTTATGGCATTTGAGGCTCTTGGGGTCGACCTCCAGGCCCATACCCGTGCCGGACCACTCCTCGGCCTTCGCAATCGCCTCGCCCAGAATGTCCTCACCGCCGGTGTTGCGGCATTTATCGCACACGCCCAACGGCAGGTACACACTCACGTTGGGATAGTCCGCCAGTACCGAGAACCAGGTCTCGGCAGTAATATCGCCCACGCAGGCGACGACGACTTCGTTCTCGCGCGGCATGCGCTTAAGGGCACGCGTGCAGGTGACGTAGGCGGTCTCGTGGCTCGTAGCCGCCGAGACAATGTCGTCGTAGACGTTTTTGGGCGCCAGGCGCGGCGAGATGATTGCCTCGGTCGGACAGGCAGCGGCGCACAGGCCGCACTTGCGACAGGAGTCGAGGATCTCGATGGAGTCTTCCTCGACCTCGATAGCGTTGACCGGGCACACGTCCATGCACGCGGTGCAGCCGCTCTTTTCGTTTTTGCAGGTCAGGCACGGAATGGTGTTGCCGCGCGGGCGCTCCTTGTAGTCAGCAGGATTCCATTGAGGCGCCGACGGATCGAGTGCATCGGTCACACCGCCAAGCGGGTTTTTAAGAAAGTCGAAACCCTTGCTGATCTCGATAATGTCATCAAACAGATCGTGTTCCTGCGCCATGCGCGGCCCCTCCCTGAGCAGTGCAAACAAGCAAGAGATAATGATACGCCATCGGCCCACGCCTCGGGCAAATTACACGCAGAGCATCTTTACGGCAAATAGCCCATGGCCTATCGCCGCCTCGATTGCACAAGGTCAATCAAGCGCCAAACTATGCCTCGCACATGAGCTGCACGAGCTTTTGTTTGGTCACCTTGGCCTGCTCGTTGGCCATATTACGCTCGTTTCTAAAGACCGCATTTGCAACACCCTGCAGATCGGCATCGGAAATCTCGCCAAGGCCCAGCTCCTCGAGCGTCGTCGGCAGACCAACGCGCTGGCAAAACTCGAGCACCTGTTCAAGCTCGGGCGCACGCTCCAGGCGCAGCTGCACCACCAGACCAAATGCCACGGCCTCGCCATGCATCGCCCTGCACTCGGGCAGAATCGTCAGACCGTTGGCGATGGCATGTGCCAACGCCAAGCCACCGCTCTCAAAGCCGACGCCCGAGAGCAGAATATTGCACTCGATCAGACGCTCAACCGCCGGCGATATACGCCCCTTCTTGAGATCGCGCTTGGCAGCGACGCCGCACTCCATAAGCGTGTCGTAGCAGGCGCGAGCCGCGACCAGAGCCAAGTGCCCCGGCGCGCCACCGTGTTCGTTGGTGCCGTGCGCCGCGGCGCACGAACGCGCCTCGAAGTACGTTGCCAGTGCGTCGCCCATGCCAGCGACCGTCATACGCAGCGGGGCCGCCGCGACCACGTTGGTATCGACCACGACCAGATCTGGATTCTTCTCGAGCATCAGGTAGCGGTCGAACGACCCATCCTCGTGATACAGCACCGAAATCGCACTGCACGGACCGTCCATCGACGCCGCCGTGGGGCATACGCACAACGGCAACTCGGCATAAAACGCAACGGCCTTGGCGATGTCGAGCATCTTGCCGCCGCCAATACCCACCACCATGTCGCAATACTCAGCCTGGGCTTCCTTAGCCATTTCGACAACGGCCTCTTCCGTACACGGACCGCCATAAATCTTAAAGAACGGCTCACTCAGATCGTCGTCCAGAAATCCATCGACGATCTGCCTGCACAGCCGATCCTCGGTGCCCTGGTCAAACAAGACATAGGCAGCGCAGCCCAACCATGACAAATACCTGCCCTGGCGCGAAAGCTCCCCCGGCCCCTGAACATACCGGCCGGGACCGCCGTAAACCATAGGAAGCGCCATACGAGAATCCACCCTTCATCAAACAACGGTTGATGCAAAGTAACCTGACCCCCTGCACCAACTTGTGCATTGGGGACAGGTTACTTTGCACCATAGCAAAAAAGGGGCAAAGCCATCTGCTGGCTTTGCCCCTTCCTTAGCTTGATCTACTCATCCATGAGATAGTAGTGGCCCAGTGCGTCGGCACCCAGAATGGCGTTTGCAACCATCTCGGGCGTCACCTCAAACGGCATGTTGCACATGGTGTCATCGGGTGCGCAGGCGGCCTCGGCAACAATCATGGCCTGCTCGCGCGTAAGCTCGGCAACGCCAAGTTCCTTCATCGTGACCGGCAGGCCCAGCTCAATGCAGAAGCCCAAGACTTCCTCGAGTTTCTCAGTCGGAGCATCCTCGAGTACCAGCTGGACGATGGTGCCGAAGGCGACCTTCTCGCCGTGATACATGCCGTGGCACTCGGGCAGCATCGTCAGGCCATTGTGGATGGCATGAGCAGCAGCAAGGCCCGAGCTCTCAAAGCCGATGCCGGAGAGCAGCGTGTTTGCCTCGATGATATGCTCGACGGCAGGCGTGAGCGCACCCTTCTCCAGCGCAACCTTGGCCTTAACGCCATCGGCCATAAGCGTCTCGTAGCAGAGCTTGGCAAGCGCCAGACCGGCCATGCCGCCCTTGCCGCCAGCGCAGGTGCCGCCGTCGGCATCGTGCGTTGCCTGGGCCTCGAAATAGGTTGCGAGCGCATCGCCCATGCCGGAAACCGTCAGGCGCACCGGGCTCGCCGCGATAACCGTCGTATCCATAAGGACAATATTGGGGTTTGCCTTAAGGAAGAGGTACTTGTCGAACTGGCCGTCATCGGTATAAAGCACCGAAAGTGCCGAGCACGGTGCATCAGTCGAGGCGATGGTGGGGCAAATGATAACCGGGGACTCCAGGTAGTAGGCGACGGCCTTCGCGGTGTCGAGGATCTTGCCGCCACCGACGCCGACGACGATATCGCAACCGTTGTCGCGAGCGAGCGCAACCAGGCGATCGACCTCGCCCTTGGAGCACTCGCCGTTAAAATCCTCAAACAGCAGCTCGGCCTTAGCCTCGGCAAAGCCGCCCTCGATCTTGGCACCGACGCGCTTCTTGCCCGAAGGCGTCACGATGACGAGGGCCTTAGCGCCGAGCGGCTCGACATAGGAGCCGAGCTTGGCCAGCTCGTCCGGACCCTGGATGTACTTGCTGGGACTATTGAAAATTGCAGCCATAACTATCCCATTCTCTAAAAAAGAAAGGGGCTCCGTACGGATACGTGCGGAGCCCCTCGTTACGATAACAAGAGTCGATTAGAAATCGATGTCGGTGTCGTAGTAGCAGGCCTTGAGGATCTTCTCGAAGTCGGCAGCCTTGGTCTCACGCGGGTTCTCGGGCGTGCAGGCGTCCTGCTCGGCGTTCGCGGCGATCTCGGGCAGCTTGGCGAGGAACTCCTCCTCGGAAACCATCTGCGGGTTCTCGGCGTCGACCTTCACGCCACCATTCGCGTAATCCTTGATGGACTGCGGAATGTTGAGCTGGTCGTTGAGGTCGCGGATCTTCTGGACGAGCGCAGCGATGAGCTCCTCGTTGGTCTCGCCGGGAAGGTGCAGGATCTCCTTGGCCACGTAAGCGTAACGCTCGGCAGCACGGGGATCCTTGGAGTTCCACTGGATGACCTTGCCCAGGTACATGGCGTTAGCGGCACCGTGGATGATGTGGCCGTTCTCGAAGGCAGCACCGGTCTTGTGAGCCATGGAGTGAACGATGCCGAGCAGGCCCGAGGAGAAGGCGATACCGGCGATGCACTGAGCCTCGTGCATGTGCTGACGGGCCTCATGGTCGCCAGCATAGGACTTGGGCAGCCACTCGACGATCTCGCGGATGCCGTGCAGAGCGTTGGCGTCGGTGAACATAGAGGCGCAGGTGGAAACGTAGGCCTCCATGCAGTGGGTCAGAGCATCCATGCCGGTGTGAGCGCACAGCTTGGCGGGCATGGTGTAGGTGAGCTCGGGGTCGACGATGGCGACATCAGGGGTGATGTTGAAGTCGGCCAGCGGGTACTTGATGCCCTTTTCGTAATCCGTGATGACGGAGAATGCGGTGACCTCGGTAGCAGTGCCGGAGGTAGAGGAGATGGCGCAGAAATGAGCCTTCTGACGCAGCTCGGGGAAGCTGAACGGCTGGATGATGTTATCGAAGGACTCCTCGGGATACTCGTAGAAGACCCACATGGCCTTAGCGGCATCGATGGGCGAGCCGCCGCCGATGGCGATAATCCAGTCGGGCTCGAACTCGCGCATGGCCTCGGCGCCCTTCATGACCGTCTCGATGGACGGATCGGACTCGACGCCCTCGAACAGCTTGACCTCGAAACCGCCTTCCTTAAGGTCGTTCTCGACGTCCTGCAGGAACCCGCCGCGGCGCATAGAGCTGCCGCCAGAAACGATGATGGCCTTCTTGCCCTTGAGGTTCTTCACCTCGTGGCGAGCGCCCTCACCAAAGTACAGATCGCGAGGATTGGTAAAACGTCCCATACTGTGCCTCCTAAACAAGCCCCTCTTAGACTTGCGTATATAACGGAGCACCCGATTGGCTCCGTTAGGACCGTTTTGCGCGTTGCCGGCGATGACAATGCGCGATGTCTGAACGTCTCGACGCTCAGACAAACACTATTTTACCGTTCTGGTTGGTCAGTTATTCACCTAAAGCCAATAATGATGAAACGTTTTTTCTATCCCTGAAGACCCTTGTGGGGCACTCATACTCCCAAGCTGGGCAAACGTTTTATCAGGGTTGACCACATATCCCGGGTAGGACTGTGCCCCTCCAAAATGTGCCCCGTTCGCCGCCAAAAATCGACCGTTTACGGCACTGTGATACCACCCGCGCAACCGAGGTGCCGACATTTGTGCGACATCCGTCTTCGTGGTGCAAAGGTGCAAGTCCAAGTGCGGCACCCCCGGTGTGCCACATGCGGGTAAACTAGAACTTTATATAGAGACATTTGAACCCTAACCGCAGCAAAGGAGGCCCCATGGCATTCGATCCCATTCAAGAGGATTGCCATCGCCTCGTTCTTGAGGCCTTGCGCCGCGACAATATCCCGCTCACTGACGGCCCCGCCGTCGAGCGTCTGATGGAACAATTCACCCGCAACCCCGCGCCGCTCATCGTGCACGATCGCGACCGCGCCGGGCACCTCATTGCCAAGGTGGTCGAGGCTGTCGACTACCGCATCCCCTTTATCCCCGACGACGCCCAGGCAGAGCAAGAAGAAGCCGCAGCCGAGAACATGCTCCGCGAGGCAGCCGCGCTCGATCCGGCCAATTGGGATGCCCAGCGCATGCTGACCGCCCTCACCGCCGAATCCAACGAGGAATACGTACAGTATCTGGTGTCCAAGTGCGACGAGGTGGAGCACGATCTGGCGCTCAAGATTGCCTCGGCGCAGGACCCCTACGAGCGTGAGGCCGCAGGCGACCTGACCCGCCGTCCCTACCTGCGCTGGCTTGCCGCCTTGGCATCGCGCGCGCTCATTAGCGGCCGCTACCGCATGTCGCTGGATGCCGCGAATCGCAGCCTGGACTTTGCGCCCAACGACCCCGCCGGCGTCCGCCATACTGCGATGCTTGCCATGGCAAAGCTCGAATACCCTGCCGAGGAGCTCAAGCGTTTTCGTTCCGCCCACTCCGTGCCCTATCTTGCCAACGCGCCGCTGCGCCGCCGTCCCAAAGATGCGGAGCGCGACCTGGACCCGTGGACGCTCATCGCACTGATGAGCGCAGCCTGGCGCGAGCTGGATTACGAGGGCGCCGAGCACTACCTGCGCATCCTGGTGCGCTCATGCCCGCACGCGGCCGAAGCACTCTACTTCCAAACCGAGTTTCCCGATGGCGTCTATGCTCGCGTCAACGTAGGTCCGGGCTCCACCGATGAGCTTGTCCTTGCCCTGTCCGAGGCGACGCCGGTGCTGCAGGAGGGCCTAGGCGCGCCCGACAACGCCAGCTTTGCCGCCTGGGTCGCCACCAACGATATCGTGCGTTCCCAGATCGACGAGCGCATCCTGCGGGCGGCCGAGCAGGGCCTGCCGTTTAAGGGAGGAGACCTCTAATGGATCCGAGCGTCTACATCCCCGCCTACCTGGAGCGCGCCTACCTTGCGTCGCACCCCGAACTCACCGATGCAGCACGCGAGCTTGTCCATAACGACGTGAACGTCAACCCTCATAAGTATGCGCAGACCGAGCATGCCCAGGCACTGCTGTCCTACGCCGGTGTTCATCGCCACCTGCTCGACGAGCTCCATCGCATCGAGGACATGGGCAGCGACGAGGAGTTCGAGCAGACGCGCAATCGTCTGTTCGACGATATGCGCGATGAGCTGCTCAAGATCGTCCGCATCGATGCGCATGTCCTCGACGCGCAGCTGCTCGCCATCATTTTGGCGGACACGCCCGTCGACGCCTGCCTGGGCGACCTGATGAAGCTCGAGGCGACCACGGCCGATTACCTGCAGCAAAGCGTGCCCGGGTTCGACATGGAAGCCCCGCACTACTGGGCTAATAGTGTTTTGGCCGACGGTGTCACCGCAGCAGACCTTACCGTGAGCGAGCCGGCGCTTATCGGGTGGCTCCACACGCTCGAGGCCATCTCGCAGCTGTGCATGGCGAGCGCTCGTTACCGCGCCGCCGCAAACTATTCTCGCCGTGTCCTTAAGGCGGAGGGCTATCCCACCCGGGCCGCCGGCACCGTGTTGCTTGCCCTCGCCCGCTTGGAAGACCAGGACGGTTTTTTTGCCCTGGCGCATCAGCTCGAGGAACAGATGGGGGCAGACGCACTCGAGAACTCCCCCTGGTACCTGCTCGCCCGCACGATTCTGCTGTTCAAAACAAACAAGATGCGCCCGGCGACGCGCGCGCTGCGTGAGTTCGCCAACCGTTGCGAGGGCGGCGCGTTCTTCTTGCTGAACCCCATGTACCAGACGCCGTATCTTCCCTGCCGACCCGAGCCGCGCGACCCCTGGGACCTCTCGCACCAGGCGGTTTGGGAAGCCGACGGCATTATCTCGGACACCCCCGACTTTGCCCCCTGGGCCAACGCCTGCGAAGACGTATCGCAGCTTGCCCAGGAATTTGCGCGCCGCTACGGCTTTTAGCGACGCGATCGCCCCGACCATGTCATCTATGTTAGGAACGGCTTCATGAACCTCCGCTCATCTCTCGCCTGCACCTCGAGCGATATCGCCCGCTGGGGGCTGCGCTCTGTCCTCAAACGCCAGGGCGGCGTGCTTCCCGGCCGTATCGCCATGAAGATCGACCCCGAGCTGCTAAGCGACCTCGCAAGCCTAGTCGACCGCAGCGTGGTGATCACCGGCACCAACGGCAAGACCACAACCTCCAACCTCATCGCCGACGCAGTTGCTGCCAGCGGCGCTACCGTGGTGTGCAACCGTGCCGGCAACAATATGGAGCCTGGTGTGGTGGGTGCTCTGCTCGAGGCCCGCGGCGGCCTTAAGCACACCAGCAGCGGCAAGCGCGTGGGCGTTTTTGAGTGCGACGAGCTCTACACCGTACGCGTTCTGCCCAAGCTCAAGCCGACGTACTTTGTGCTGCTCAACCTGTTCCGCGACCAGCTGGACCGTTACGGCGAGATCGACCACACCCAGGACGTCATCGCCCACGCGCTGGAGCTTTCACCGGCAACGACGCTCATCTACAACGCAGACGACCCGCTGTGTGCCGCAATCGCCGCGCGCGTTCCCAATGCAAGCATCGCCTTTGGCATCGACGGCGCCACCGACACCGAATCCGACCGCATTAGCGACTCGCGTTTTTGCTCACAGTGCAACGCGCCGTTGGAGTACGACTATGTGCAGTACGGACAGCTTGGCGCATACCATTGCCCCTCGTGCGGCTGGGCCCGCCCTGGGCTTGTCCGTCGCGTGACGGGCGTGGAGCTCGGCTGTGACGGCTACGGCTTTGATCTGGTGTTTGGATCTGCGCCCGACGCGGCTGCCGTACACATCGCCACGCGCTACAACGGCCTGTACATGGTCTACAACGTAGCCGCAGCCTTCTTCGCCGCCCACGAGCTGGGCGTGGACGCGGCGCATCTGCAGCCCACGCTCGATGCCTACGTGCCAGCAGGTGGTCGCATGGGCCGTTGGAATATCACCGGCCGAACCGTCGAGGCCAACCTGGCCAAGAATCCCGTAGGCTTCGATCGACAAATCCAGTCCATCAAGACGGCAGGCGGCAGACTCTGCGTTTTCTTCCTCAACGACAATGACGCCGACGGCCACGATGTATCGTGGATCTACGACGTCGACTTTGAGCGCATCGCCGACACAACGGGACTTGTCGCCTTTGCCGGCGGCACGCGCGCGCACGACATGCAGGTGCGCCTCAAGTACGCCGGCATCGATGCCGCCATCATCTCGAATATCGAGCAGGCGATCGGCGCCGTGGCAGACGAGGAGGCTGGCGACACTTTCTATGCCGTCGCCAACTACACGGCCTTTCCGCCGCTGGTCAAGGAGCTCGATGGGCTCAAAGACACCGATGCGGCTACGGTTGCCGCCCACGCTGCAACGTGCGCCGATGGCAGCGCCGTTCCCGTCGGCGTCGCGCCGGTCGAGCTCTCGCGCCCGCTGCGCATCGTCTACCTGTATCCCGATGCCCTCAACCTCTATGGCGACGGCGGCAATGTCATCGCCCTCGAGCGCCGCTGCGCCTGGCGCGGCATCCCCGTTCGCGTGGACGAGGTCCGCATGGGCGGGTCGCTCGATCTGCATGATGCCGATATCGTCATGATGGGCGGCGGCTCTGATCGCGACCAGCTGGCCGTGGCGCACGAGCTGCTCGCTCAAAAAGACAAGGTTGCGGCCTATGTTGAGGACGGCGGCACACTGCTTGCCATCTGTGGCAGCTATCAGCTGCTCGGCCGTTCGTACTACATGGGCGACGATCGCATCGAGGGCTTGGGCGTCATTGCCGCCGAAACTGTACGCGGCTCCGACCGACTGATCGGCAACGTCGCCGTCAAGACCGACCTGGCACCCGAGCCCTTTGTGGGATTCGAGAACCACGGTGGCCGCACGCTTTTGGACGCCAATGCCATGCCGCTCGGAACGTCCGTCGTCACGGGTACCGGCAACAACGGCGACGACGGCTTCGAGGGTCTGATCTACAA